>JAEWUH010000211.1 GCA_023397245.1 Bacillota bacterium
CCATACAGCTGGCCGCTGGATACAACATTGACAAGCGCCTTGACATCCGTTGTGTAGCGGGGAATGTTGAAATGAATCAGCCCGCCGATATTGGATATGCCGCAGGATCCCGCGTCTATCGCGGTCGTAACGCCATTCGGAAGACAAACCGTGTCTGCGTTTGTCCCCAAAGAATCAGCAAACTGATTGGCGTGAAAATGCGTATCAATCAAGCCCGAGGTGATCATACAGTCTGAACAGTCGATCCGTTCAGCGGATGGAGGCGGATTTTCGTTGCCGATTGTTTCGATACGACCGTCGTGAACCAGCAGATTGCCTCGTTTACCTGAGCCTTTTGAATCCATCAGTGTGCCGTTTGCAAGAAAATAATCCACAGTACTGCACTCCTTTCTGCTATGCACTTTACGGTATCATTTGTACTTTTTTAATTTATAAATAAACGCATTATAAAAATATTTCTCTCAGTAACATTAAAACGAAATTTTTAATATTTGATTCGTCAGATTTTTCTATTTTATCATGCATAATTTCCATAAATAAAAAACTAATTCAAACATATTGACTATAATTTATCTTGCATATTAAAAACTTTTATTACAATATGATTATAGCATGCCATTGAGATTTGTATTTGTTGTAATGTTATTGCAACTTGCACTTTTCTCATATTCATGTTATAAATCAATCAGGATTTCCGTATCCTGCAACGCTAAAAACAGCATGAGGTGATTTTCTTGGATTATAGCATAACCGTATTCCGCATCGTAAAGGAAAAAAAGTTGGCCAAAACATATATAGAGCGCCACGAGCACGAATATTTTCATTACATCTACGCTTTAAGCGGGCACGCCATGATTGAAGTGGACTATAATCAGTTTGACGTGACGGAAAGGACGCTGATTATGGTGCCCCCTCGGGTAATTCACGCCGTTTACAGCATTGACGGCTTTATAGGTATTGACATTAAATTCTTATGTGATGAACATTTGACGTCATCTCTGGAAAAAATCGGCTATTGCATCAGCGGCGTAACGGATTATGAGGACGCCCTGCTAAAATCGTTTTTTTATGAAGCCCTCCAGAAAAAAGACCTTTTTGAGCACGTTATAAACTCGCAGATGCTTGAAATGATATTCCGTATTTTAAGGAGAAAGCAGCACGGGCTGTTTATGGTTAATCCGGATGAGTTTTCCGGTAATGCCAATGTTAATTTTTACCCCAAAAAGTATTTGCGTGAAGTCTTTAATTACATTGAAAAAAATCTCGATAAGGATATCACCATATCGGATCTTGCGCAAATGTGCAATTATAATAAAAATTACTTTTCCACATATTTTAAAGAGTGCACCGGATATACCCCCCAAAAATATATAAATAAAAAGAAAATGGAAAAAGCCATTTCATTAATAATGTCGGGAGATAAAACAATTACACAGGTTTCGGAAGAACTCGGTTTTACCAGCATTCATTATTTCAGCCGTTTGTTTAAAAAGGAGCTTGGCGTATCACCAAGCGTATATTTCGGAAGGACCAGTATTGACATCGGAATAAATATAGAGAAAAATAAATATACCCCCCAATCCGAATTTGAATTTCGCGCTCAAAAAATGTAATGATTAAGTTTGAGATAAACCCATTAATACATGAAAAATTCGAGTAACATTACTTTCTCGCCAAAACAGAAAGTTTACTAAAGATTTGGCCACCCATAAAACGATGTGGCCAGCAAAAGTAAAACTTTTATGTACCTCTGTCCAGATCCATTCTGTTTACTCTGTTTCCACTTTATTAATCCGCAACAGGGTGGAACAGTGAAAGGTATTGTTGAGGAGCGCGCCGTGGAACTCGGCAAGTATATAATCGAGAACAAGACCACCGTGCGCAGCGCGGCAAAAAAGTTCAGAGTCAGCAAGTCCGCAGTGCATACGGTTGTAACTTACATGAACGGTTTTACATTCTAGTAAAATAAAAAAAGCAGGGATTCAGCCTCTTCTTTCGGAGAGCGCAAAATCCCTGCTTTTTACTTAAGAAAGAGTAATCGTGACACTGATAAGTTCAGAACAATGCAGTTATTTAGGGAGATTCCCGCTTGGCTTTATACCTTTCTGCGTGGTCATCCACCTAAAGGTGTGAACCTTAGGAATCGATTTATCCTTCTTGCCGCATGCATCAAAAGTGATGCAGAATAACCCCGTTTTCAAACCGGCCACCTGGTAGTTACCATTATATACAACCATATTATACTTGAATTTCACTGAATTAACAAGGTTTCTATATTCTAATCGAAAATAACGAAGCAGCCTATTTTAAAGCTCACCCGGAGAATTTTATCTGCGGCTTTTATAAACTCTCTTAGACCATTAGTTTTTAAAAGAGCTCCGTTTTAAGTGCGACAAAATATAACTTTCAACCTCACTGCCGGTAGAAAATGTAAGGCAAGTGTCTGCAATGTCCTGACATTTTTTTGCGGACAGGCTGCGAATGGTATCTTTTATTATCGGAATGGAAACGGGGTTCATGCTGAAATGGTGAAGACCGAATCCGAGCAGGATAACTGCCAGGGTTGGATCACTTGCCATTTCGCCACACATTCCGACAGGAATTCCTTCTTTATGTGCACTTTCAATAATATGCTTAATCAGCATAAGTACTCCTGGATGATAAGGCTTATATAGATGAGCAACCCGATCATTCATTCGGTCAACCGCCAAAGAATATTGAAGGAGGTCATTGGTACCAATGCTGAAAAAATCCACCTCCTTCGCTGCACTCTGAGCTTGCAGCGCAATCGCGGGAATTTCAATCATGATTCCAATTTTGATTGCTTCATTGTATAAAACGCCATTCGCTTTCAATTCTTCTTTACATTCTTTCAGCAAAGCTTTAGCTTGCCGGATTTCCTCAACACAGGACACCATAGGAAACATAACAGCCAGATTTCCGTAACAACTTGCGCGTAAAATAGCACGTAACTGAGTCTTAAATACCTCGGTGTACTCCAGACTCACACGCAACGCGCGGTAACCTAAAAATGGATTCATTTCCTCGGGTAGGTCAAAATAACTCAGGCGTTTGTCTCCTCCGATATCCATCGTACGGATAATCACTTGCTTTTCGCCCATCTTTTCCGCCACTTCGCGATAGGAATTGTATTGCTCCTCCTCAGTGGGGAAGGTATTTCGGTTCATATAAAACAGTTCGCTGCGAAACAACCCGATTCCATCCCCGCCGTTTTGAAGGATAAGGTCAGTTTCCGCAGGAGTTCCAATATTTCCCTCGACTTTTACAGTTACGCCATCCAGCGTGACCGCGTTGGTAAACGCCGTCTTCAAAATTGATTCACGCTGTATTCGGTTGTGTTCCTTTTGTTCTTCCGCTTTGGCAAGCTGCTGCTCGTCCGGATGAACAATTACATTTCCTGCGATGCCGTTGACAATGACAGCATCTCCGTCGTGCAATGATGTAGTAATCCCTTTCACACCGATTACTGCGGGAATCCCCAAACTGCGCGAAAGAATAACTGCGTGCGAGGTTTTGCTGCCTACCTCACTGACAATTGCAAGTACCTTGCTGCTGTCCATCTCGGCCGTATCCGATGGTGTAATATCATGTGAAACCAAAATGCAGTTTTCGGGCAGCATTGCTAAGCTTTTTGTCTGCTGTCCGGTAATCTCCCGTATCAGGCGGTCACCCACATCGAGAATATCCGCAGAACGTGCCTTCATATATTCATCATCCAGTGAAGAAAGAAAATCACTGACCTTACGAATTGATAAATCGGCAGCGTTGTCCGCTTTGATCCTTTGCGACGCAATCAGATCTATTGCATTGTCAATAACCTCAGGATCTTCCAGCACCGAAAGATGAGCTTCGAAAATTTCAGCTTCTTTTGTGCCAACCTTCCGATTGATCTTATCAATCATTTGTTCTATCTGCTTTTTAACAGCCTGCACAGCATTCTTTAAACGCTGCTGCTCGGATGCCACCTGCTCCGCGGCAATCGAATTCCGGTCAATTGCAACCGGCTGATTCATATAGAGCAATGCTTTGCCAATGGCAATTCCATCACTGCCGGCTATCCCGGTAAAGACATTCATAATAAGGCCTCCTAGTCGATTTTTTGCTATTTCAAATCAAAATGGCATTAATGAATTTTTTACTCAGAAATATAAAGGGGTTAATTGAAACAAGACTCAGCATTAAATTGAATCAGTCCCAACTAAATAAGGGAGAAAAATCTCTGCTACATAAGCTAACTCACAGGTAGGAATGTTTACACCAAAAATTTCAGAAATATAAGACAACCGCTTTTCCAGCAACAACATAATTTTGCTGTTTTCATCAACAAACCGTTTGAGTTTGTCAAATTCCAATGGCTCAACGCGGATGACACGCTCAAGCATATGGGAACAATGAAAAATAAATTTAATTGCTATTTCATCCGAATATGGCAGTTGCAAATCATTCAGGATGTGGTCCAAAGCCGCAAGCAGTGCATAAGCCGCTTTCGTGGGATTCAGAAAGGTAAGTGATTTGGTAAGGATTTCATTAATAATACGGTTGATAAACGATGTACCTTCCCCGTTCAGCGGGCTTTCTCCACTGGCTCCGGCCTCGTGCACAGGTAATTCCTTGTTTAACAGTTTACTGATTGGATACCCCTCTTTTAGGCTACGATGCGCTATAGCGAGCATAACCGGCAGAGAGACTCCGCTCACTGTTTCCGCCTTGATCCCGGTGGTACTGGTAATATGCTTATGCAGCGCGGTAAGAGGTTCCATATCGGTAAGCAGCAATACGCCTGCCCCTTGATTCAACTCCTGCGCGCGCTGCACAACGCATTGCAATAAGGCTTCATAGCTCGTTTGCGGTGTGAAGTTAATCCAGCTTACGCGGTTGCAGCCGCATACGGAGTTGACGTATTCCGCCATGGATTCAGCCACATGGTCTCCGTGAAATACTGCGATCAAAGCTACCCTGCTTGCCTGCGGCCACCTAGACGCAAGACTGAGGTACATAGCCATAAAGCTAAGTTCCCGATCCGGCAGCATAATACCCGTCACGCGATGAATATTTCGACGGAGATCTTCCGCTGCGGTATATTCTTTAGGGTTGGTAATTCTAACGCTCTCACTGGGATGGTATTGAATTTCAAAATGATTCTGTATGCATTTGATTACGTTAAATACATGCAGTAAAAGACCATAAAACAACGAAGAATTCTGTACGACGCAGAGGTACTCGGGGCATCCCGCCAGATAACGGAACAAGGTATCGCAAACGTTGGGGGGAACTGTCTCTTTGAGCGCGTTGATCTGCGCATCGCTGCCTGATTGCAGGCAGTTGACACAATGGCTGATATAGTTCTCAACATCATCCACTTCAAAAGAGATGTCTGAACGAATGTCCTTGTCGGTAAATACATCTTTTGACAGTTCCTGTTCCACTTCTTCAACATGAAAAAACGGAGTCTTTACTCCTGGAGTAAAGACCACATACTCCTGACTTGACTGGGAAAACAACTCCACAATCTCAACATACGACCTGCTTTGATCAAGGAAAGCACCTGCAATTTCGGGCGGTAAATGTCGATAAGTGATTTCCATAACACGGGAGTGTCTGCTTTCGCTGGAAAATTCCAGATACGCCTGCGAACAGATAATCTTGACCGTGCTCTTCATCTCGCCGATATTTCCTATGTGGCGAACTGCTGCCAGACAGGAAAGAATATCTTTATGAATGATAATGGTAACTCCGATTGATTCCGCTTCCTTATCAAAAAATAAGAACAGATGTTGCAAAATTTCCGCCGCGCCGCGGTCGTCGATGTCGGGCAAAGTGATTTGTACCGGAATGCTGCGTACCAATCTCTCAATATTCGGAGAATTGGAAGGTTCAGTCGTAGCGGCAATGATCATTAAATCAGCCTGTCTGGTTACGGATGCCTCCCCCAGACGGAAATAAATATTTTTTTCAATCAGGGTAATGAGCATATCCTGCGCCTTGGGCGGCAGCTTATCAACACCATCCAGATAAAGGATCCCTCCCGCCGCACTTTCAATCAAACCTTTTTTCCCTTTTTCACTGCCCGAAACAGCGCCCTTGATAAATCCGAAAAGTTGGGAAATCAAATACTGGGGGGAAGCAGAATAATCCTGGCAGTTAAAGGTTATAAATTCGGCATTCGGCCAGATTTTTCCTTTCGATTGCGCATAGAGATACATCTCTCTGGCAAATTTGCTTTTTCCAACACCTACGCTGCCAATAATGAGTGTATGCAGCCCGCGCGGAGGATAAGATACCGCCGCCTTTGCCTGCTGGATGGCAAGCTTCATGCTTCCGTTTGAGCCAATCATATTTTCCAACTCGGTTTGCGGCTGTGGAATTACATCATTGGGGATCTGTTCTCCGTGAACATAGTCTTCAATAGAACTTCCATTGGGAATCGTAACAGGAATAAAACAGCCGGGATAACGCCGACACAAAATGTCTTTGTGTATATACAAGGTAGGCTTTCCCTGCTGTTTAATCACCTGCCCCTTACGATAGAGCCGGTTCAGCTCCTTGCAGACATTCGAACGGTCAAGAGCCAGCCGCTCCGCAATTTCATTTGCTTGAATACCGGTAAAACTCCCCAGTTCCACCTGCTGCTGCGTGTGCCGTTCCACCTCGTCAAGGATCCTTGATTGACGGGTTATCTTTGTGTGTTCCGGTTCTTTCATCGTGATCTCCTTCTCCAAAAATGTGAGGTGATCTTGCCTCGCATTTTTCGGATGACAGTTGCAGTCTATCGCATAAATTTTCCGTGAAAATGAATATATTATGAATAAAATAAAAACAAATTGTGTCAAGAGTGCTTATTTTATTAAAAAACGAGTCAAATTATATGGAAGAGTTCAAAAAACATCAGAAATGTGTCATTGTGGTTTAAATATAATAACACACATAGTAAAAACATAACATTATTCACCGAAAATATAATTAACCGGCTCAAATTTCTTATACATATAGCACATTTCAAAAATGACACACATAAGGCTGAAAATTCAAAACCGGATTGTTTGACAAGGCTATAAAACCATGCTAGGATGGCCACATAAATGGATTTTGTAAATGGGAGGTACCAAAGTGTTTCAAATTTTGGTTTTAAGTCACGGAAATTTTTCCTGTGAACTTCTAAAATCCGCCGAACTGATTGTTGGAGAGCAGAACGATGGTATAAAGGCAATTGCTCTTCTTCCAAACCAGGATATGAAGGATTATTACCGGAACATCGAGCAGTATGTTCTGAATACCGTGGACAAAGGTGGAACCTTGATTCTGACCGACATTATGGGAGGAAGTACGTTCATTAACGCCGCGAAGGCCTGCCATACGCTGTGTGACCGAGTTCCGGTTGAAATGGTAACAGGGGTGAATCTGCCAATGCTGATTGAAGTCTTGGGCTGCCGGGAGTACAGCAGCTTGGAACAGGCAAAGCAAACTGCTCTTTCCGAGGGAATCTCAGGTATTAAGGATTTTTCGGTATGTATGCAGGATCAAATGTAACTTATTGATAAGGGGAGGAAATTGTATTGAATATTGTATTATGCAGGGTAGACGAAAGGTTGGTACATGGTCAGGTAATTGCATCGTGGGCCAAATATCTGTCAATCAAACGCATTTTGATTGTGGATGACCAACTGGCAAGCGATACCTTTATGACCCAGGTGCTTTCCATGGCCGCGCCTTCAGGAATTACTGTAGAAATTGTTACCGCTGAAAAAGCAGCCGAAAAAATCGGCCAAAATGCCTATGAGAGTGAAAAAACCATGCTTCTTTTCAAAAACGTCAAGTATGCGCTGAATCTTGTGCAGCTGGGCGTAGAACTGAAGGAGTTGAACATCGGCAATATCGGCGCCGGCCCGTCACGCAAGGCAATTTCTAAAAATGTATTCGTATCGCCTTCAGAGATGGAAATCATAAAGGAATTGCAGCGGCAGAACGTTTTCGTTTATTTGCAAATGGTTTATTCCGAAGCAAAAGTGGACATTATGCCCAAACTTTAAGATGTACACATGGTTTTTAGAAAACCATAAAATAAAAAGGAGTGAGTTTTGTGTTGTTTTTTTATGCACTCATCATCGCATTGCTGACATGGCTGATTGCAACAGCGTGTCCAATGTGGGCGCGATGGTCCCTATACTTTGGCGCCCCGTTAATTTCCGGTTTAATCAACGGGTTGCTGCTGGGGGATCTAACTTACGGACTTAAGGTAGGTGCCACCGTCATGATGGCATATGTCGGCTTGGTTGCAATCGGCGGCGCATTACCATCTGACCTTTCTCTGGCTGGTTATCTGGGTGTTGCCATGTCGATGATGGCAAAAGTTGATCCGTCGGTCGGCCTTACCATTGCTGTGCCGCTTGGTTTCCTTGGCATCCTCTGCTCTAACGCAAAGATGTCCTTAAATTCCATCTGGGTACACCAAGCGGATAAGTATGCCGCAAAAGGAGATACAAAAGGCGTCATTATGATGAACCTGCTGGGCTCACAGGTTGTTCCCTTCCTCACCTACTTCATACCGTCTTTTCTTTGTATATTCTTTGGCGCCCCATTCCTTAAGGCAATGCTGGCTATCGTTCCTCAACAGGCAATTTCCGCTTTAAAATTAATCGGCGCGTTGATTCCCGCACTTGGCCTTGCAATGTTAATGAAATTTTTAATAAAAAATTCAACTATCCCGTTCTTCATCATCGGTTTTGTTCTGGCAGCTTACCTGAAGCTTGATATTATGGCTTTGGCGTTGCTGGGAGTCGCCTTTGGTATGATGCATTTGATGTATACGATGGCAAGGAGGAAAAACAATGTCGGAGAATAATATTGCTGCTGTAAATGAAGCCACGCCGAAGGTATCGCTGGATAAAAAAACGCTCCTCAAATCATGGTGGAATTGGACTTGCTGGGGGCAGATCTGCTATAACTACGAACGCATGATGGGGCTTGGTTTCTGTCACTCCATGATTCCAATTCTAAAAAAGCTATACCCCAATGACAAGGAAAAGCAAGGAGAGGGTATGACCCGTCACTTGACCTTTTTCAACACGGAAAACACTTGGGGCTGCATGATTCCCGGAATTGTGGCTGCAATGGAAGAGGAGCGTGCAAACGGAGCGGAAATCGATGATGAATCAATCAATAACATCAAAACCGCGCTCATGGGCCCTATCGCCGGAATCGGTGACGCGGTTACGCAGGGACTGGTAAAAGTAATCCTTCTTTCTATGGCAATTGACCTCGCAATGAAAGGCAACCCACTCGGCCCTATTATGTTTTTTGTTGTGTTCTCCATCTATGCGCTGGGCGTGGGCTACTCATCCTACTTCTCCGGTTACCGGCTAGGTAAAAATGCTGTGACCAAAGTTCTAAGCGGCGGCCTTATCAAAGATATTACCGAAGGGTTTGGAGCAATGGGCATGATGGTTCTGGGCGGACTGGTTGCCACCAAGATTCCGATCACTACTTCCCTGTCCTTTACTCTGGGAAAAGATCCCACTTTGGTTCAGAACCTGCTCAATCAAATTATGCCCGGACTTCTGCCGATGGCTGCATTCCTCGGCGTATATGCAATGCTTCACAAAGGGCTGACCCCGGTGAAGACAATGATTATTCTGTTTATTGCGGGCATCGTATTATCTCTGCTGCACATCTTAGGTTAAGTTAAAAATATTTTTACCGGAGGAATAAATTTTTAATGTCTACATTACTGGAACAGCATAAACAAACTTTTGGTACGGCGAAGCCGGTTATCGGCTGTTTACATATGATGGCCCTGCCGGGTACCCCCTATGCGGACCCCACCGTAACTTATCACGATCACATTAAGCGTCTGAAAGAAGACGCAAAAGTACTGATGGACTGTGGCTTTGATGCTGCCGTATTTGCAAACGAAGGAGACCGACCCTATCTTACCACTGTAGGACCGGAGATTATCGCTTCCTATGTGAGAATTGCAACTGAGGTTGCACAAACACTTACCATTCCTTACGGCTGCGGTGTGCTGATTGATCCGATTGCGACACTGGCTGTGGCAAAAGCGATTGACGCTAAATTTGTCAGAACCTATGTAAGCAACACCTATGTGGGGACTTTCGGCTATCAGTCCTTCATCCCCGCCGAGATTTTCCGCTTTCAAAAGAAAATCGGCGCGGAAAATGTAAAAGTATATACCTATTTTGAGCCGCACGCAGGAACCTGCATTGATACCAGACCTGTAGAAGCGATGGTGGACGCGGGTTTGATGAATATGCCGGTTGCGGGCGTATTAATGGGCGGCCCGAGAGCGGGACTTCCGCCGCAAGCTTCCAATATTGCCAACATTAAGAATAAATTCCCGCACGCTCCGGTCATTATCGGCAGCGGCGGCACTGTAGACAACATTGCAGAATTGTTATCAATCGGCGACGGCGTTATCATTGGCACAAGCATTAAAAAGGATGGAATCCTGTGGAATCAGGTCGACCCCGCAAGGGCAAAGGCATTCATTAACGCCGCGAAAAACATTTGATAATCAGGAGAAGCTTATGTATTCTATAGAAGCTGTCGTAACCGATGAGATGGGCTTGCACGCCCGTCCGGCAAATAAATTTGTAAAAAAAGCATCCTCTTTTTCTTCGGACATCAAGGTAAAAAAAGTTGGATCGGAAGCAAGTTATAATGCGAAGAGCATCACCGCTGTACTGCGCATGAGCGCGGTACAGAATACAAAACTAATCATCATGGCGGAAGGCGACGATGAAGTACAGGCATGTGAAGCATTGAAAATGTTGGTTGAAAACAATTACCAGGATTAGTTTCACTGCCAAAGAAAACTTTTTAAAAGTGTGATGCTTCCGAAGCGCCGCTTATCTACGTATTTGTATAATATAGGGCTAAATTAGCAAAACCCGCATTCGTAAAGGGGTTTCGCTGATTTAGCCCTATTTTTCATGATTGGACTAATATGCGCGATTACGGTATTTTATCCGCTTGTAACGCTGTCCTTCATCATTGCCGGTGTAATGTGGGATCGTATCAATTATAGACAGGTCACCAAATATATCGGTTTTCCTCCTACTGATGTCCCTGATATATGAAATTCACAGGGTACCCATATCGTTAATTAGCCTAATGCATAAGCTCTAATGAAGAACAATGCAATTATAAATATTCCAAAAACAGAGCGATATACCGTAAAGATGAAAAAGCTTTTTGTTTTCAGATAGTTCAATAAGAATCTAATGCTTAAAATTCCAACAATTGCGGCGGTTACGACAGCAACAGTAAAAGGCAGCACATCAATATTCACACTGGACAAATCCTTTGCGTGATAAAGGGTATCCCCTAAAATAATCGGTGTTGATAGGAGAAAAGTAAACTTTGCAATACTTTCACGGTCAATACCAGCTGCACGTCCAACAGACATGGTAATGCCGGAGCGGGAAACGCCGGGAATAATAGCCAGCATCTGTGCAATACCGATTAAAATGCTGCGCTTCAAGCCTACTGTTTCTAAATTAATATTGCGCTTACCGATTTTATCACACACATATAAAACAATACCCATCAAAATAAGGAGTATCCCCACTAAAAGCGGATTTGAAAAGGCGCCCATATACTTATCTAAGACAACACCGGCAAACGCACCGGGTATGGTCGCAACCACCAGAAACCAGAACAGCTTTCCATCCTTTGTTTTTGATTTTGTAACCCCTGCGGTAACAAGCCGAATCCAATCTTTAAAGAAAAAAGCGATAACGGCAATTGCCGTCCCGAAGTGCAACGCCACATCAAAAACATTCCCGGGGTTCTGCCAGCCAAAAAGCCATGGGATAAGAGTTAAATGTGCGGTGCTTGAAACGGGCAAAAACTCGGTGATTCCTTGAACAATCCCATATACAATCGCTTGAATAATACTCATACTTTTGATTCCTTCGTAACTCTTTTATATTCCAAAATTGTTAATATGATCATAATAATATCTAAAACCGTAAGCAACAGTAAAAATATGGAATGGCTTGTTGTATAGTGGTACAGCTGATAAGCGATAAAAAGCAAAAATACAATCACCGACAATGGATAGGCCCACGGCTTTTTCTTCCACAGCATGAGTATAACAGCCATTTTCGCTATGCCGTGAGAAAGCAGATAGAACATCACAAATTGCAAAGATTTTATCGAAAAGCTGTGTCCGAATGTGACAAGATAGTTCATCAGAAAATCAGTTGGGTCTTCACCTAGCTCCCCTTTTGATATGAGTGTTATCAGCAGATTCAATCTTTTGGGGGTTAGAAACATGAAGGCAATACCACCGACAATTTCAAGCAATGCATCAAACCCTTTGATGAGTAACCCAACATCAAAACTGATATGGACAATTTTCTCTGCTCTGTTCTCGTTTTTCATAAGGTGTTTGTACTCCTGCATTTTATACGATTATCTTACGTATTATTACACAAAGTTAACGAGAAAATGAATTTATTTAGAGTCTACTCCCCCTTATTATCGGCAGATTCTTCTGTTGAATCTATTTTTGCTTTGCGCTTGATTCTTCTGTTGTAATAAAAGATGCCGAAAATAATAATTGATACTGCGAGGACTGCCGCAGCAACCATAGAGTAAGTATTCATGTACCCTACCGCAGTTTCCCATGAAGCACCGAAGAATGCTCCGGCGTATACCAAAACTATGTTCCACAAAGACGTTCCCAGCGCGGTAAGCAGCAGGAATGCCCCCATATTCATACGTGCCATACCCGCAGGAATTGAAATCAGACTGCGAACAATCGGGATAAAACGGCAAAAGAACACCGTGAACTTTCCGTGTCGTGAAAACCATTTTTCTGCCCGCTGAACATCCTCTTTTTTGAGATGGAGGATCTTTCCAACCTTACCGTCAAGCCAACGTTCCAAACGCTGCGGATTCAACCATCGGCCAACGCTGTACAATACCACTGCACCCAAAACAGAACCAATGGTAGCAGACAGGATGACACCCCATATTTTTATATTTGAAATGGTTGTCATAAATCCGCCAAAGGTTAAAATCACCTCAGAGGGAATTGGTGGAAAAATGTTTTCAATTGCGATCAGCAAGGCAATTCCCAAATATCCAAACTGATTCATGATATTTATAATCATATCCTGCATACTTTTATCCTCCGCCAATGATTTAAAATGATGACCTTATTATATCTAACAATTCTAAACAAAAGATAAACGGCAGATAAAGAAACAGAAAAATGCCGCCTACGAAGGCGGCATGAAAGAAATGATTATCAAGTACGAAATCGGTATCCTGCTCCCCAGACCGTTTCAATATACTGTGGATTGGCTGTATCCGGCTCTATTTTTTCACGAATGCGGTTAATGTGAACCGTTACCGTGGAAGTCTCTCCCATGGAATCAAGTCCCCAAATTCGGTCAAACAGCGTATCTTTGCTGAATACGATATTGGGGTTCTCAACTAAAAACGCCAGCAGATCAAACTCTTTATTTGTAAGGCTGACTTCCTCATGGTTCACATAAATACGCCGCGCATCCATGTCAATTTCAAGACCGCTGACCGAAAGAATGTGATGATGCGGCATTTCATCCTTTGAGGTAAGGCGATCATAACGCGCAATGTGCGCTTTTACTCTGGCCACCAGTTCGGAAGGACTAAACGGCTTCACCATGTAATCGTCCGCCCCCAAACCTAACCCGCGGATTTTATCAATATCATCCCGTCTGGCGGAAACCATCAAAACCGGCGTGTCCTTCTTTTCACGAATACTCCGGCATACGGTAAACCCGTCCATTCCCGGAAGCATCAAATCCAGCAAAATCAAATCATAGGTACCGTTGAGTGCTTCTTTCAGACCGGCATCTCCGGTATCTGTCATTTTTACTTCATAGCTGTTGGCTTCCAGATAATCGCGCTCCAATTCCGTAATGTTTTTGTCATCCTCAATAATTAAAATTCGTTTCATTTTGAGCTCTCCTTATCTGATTTTGGGAGTATGATGTTTATCGTCAGTCCGTCATTCAAATGTCCCTTTGCAAAAATGCAGCCGTTCATATGCTCCACAATCTGTTTTGTAATGGCAAGCCCAAGCCCGCTGCCCTTTGCGACATTACTTCTCGCCGGATCCGTACGGTAGAAACTGTCAAAAATTTTTTCAGCTTCACTGTCACTCACGCCGCTCCCATTGTCAGCAAATTGAATGCAAATTTCTTTTTCTTTGTCTTCCAGTGTTATTTCAATTTTACCCAAACCGTCTTTTTTGTATTTAACGCTGTTTCCAACCAAGTTGGACAGCACGCGATTAAACTGTAATCGATCAATGTTGACCTCTGCTTTACCGGTGCAATGATTGACAAAATTCAAATGTATGTTTCTCTCATTTAGTTGACTCTGCATCTCAGAACAATAATCCTCAAAATAGCTTACAAGATCAACAGCTTCCATATTAAACTGGATTCGTCCCAAATCCAATTTAGAGAACAAAAACAGACTATCCACCAGTTTATCCATATTACAGGCGGTATCATAAATGGTACGGAGATAGTGCTCCTGTCTCTCAGGAGTATTGGCAATCCCCTCAATCAATCCGCTGGTATATCCTTTGATTGTAGTAAGGGGAGTGGACAGATCATGCGAAATGCCGGCAATCAGTTCTTTGCGGTCATCCTCATATTTTTTCTGTAATTGTACCGACTCTTTTAATCTGAGCCGCATGCTGTCAAAATCCTTACAGACTTGCCCTAACTCATCCTGCGCAATATAATCAATTTTATCATCTAAATTACCGTTTTCGATTTTTTTAGCCGCTTGCCGCAGTTTATCAAGCGGCGTGATCATTCTCTTTGACAGAATTCCTGACAATATAATTCCCGTCAAAATAATGATGATAATCGCCATTGAGCCAACTGCGAAAACACCAAGTTTTACATACCGCTCAGCAGTATTCAAAAAGTTTTGTTCCCCGCCGCGGTAATTCAGCTTTTCCGAAGTCACTAACATTACAAGCGGTTTGCCATCTTTATTCTTTACAGATGTTTGATATACCAGACCATTTTCACTTCTGTAAAAAAGTGTTTCTGAGCCGATAGGCCCTGCTATTTGACGCGCTGCCGCATGTAATTCATTGACATTGGCCCCTTCCGTGGGGTAGTAGGTGTTTGAATCGTCATAAACTGAAACCTTCGCTCCTGCTTTTTCAAGTTCAGCGCACGAATCAAGAAAATCCCGATTATCTGTCAGGCGATTATTGTGTAAAACTTCTTTGCCCATTGAATCAAAAACCAACTGCAACTGATAATTGGAGATTACCCCATTGGTATTCGTCAATAATCCTGCGCGGCTGCCTGTTCCCGCAAGTACAAAAAAACTCAGTATGATGCTTCCCATAATTGTAATAACAATCAATACAGGAATTGCAATCATCATCATATTTGACAGAATTAATTTTTTTCGTATTGATAAATCACGTAGTTTCATCGGTTCACCCCATTGCTTATTCACCTTAGTATCCCTAGTTTTTAGTATACAAAAAGAATCACAAATTTTCATCACAAAATAATAAACAAAATATAAAATCAGAAATCAAAATAAGGTCTCAGTTGAATTATTTCTATTGCAACTTCCACTCCGGAACGGGAGATTTTGCAAAAGTCTAATATTTCAGTTGCAGGATCTTCCTGCCGCAGTCCGCTGTCTTCCGCTCTTAATTCCCTCCTAGAAAACAAATGACCGCTTGTGCAGATTTTCGACCGCTTGTACATAAAACCTTGAAAAACTCTTGACAAAATGCTATCCTAATAAAAACTATCAACCTTCCGAAAAAGAAGCTTGGTAGTTTTTTTATTGCAGTAAAAAGGAAGGGAGGCGGTACCGTGGCAGAAACTATTGCGCTGTGCGGCGCAGGGGAAGAAATCGCACGTGCGCTGGAGCAATACAGCGGATGCCGCATCCTGCGCTTTTGCGACGAGAGTACTAGCCAAAGACCGCACAGGCTGAAACCTGTGCGGTCTTTTATGTGCGCGGGAACAGGCATAAAATTGACGGCTCTCGCAATACCGTTTTGATGAACAATAAACTTTTTATGACCAGCGCGCCTATGATGAAATCAAACTGCGAGGGCTTTCGCCAGGCAGGTAAATACCCGTTGTAAGATCTATTTATTTCAGTAGATTGCATTTTTTTAAAGTGTGATATAGGATAAATAGAATTATCAATATAGCTATACCAACGATAATACTAATACGTTCTCCTGTAAAAAAGGCAATACCAATAATCATAAGTATTAATACAGTCTCAAATACATTAGTAAAAGGGTATCCGTATGCTTTGTATTTCAATTTTTCCGGGTTTTCTGCCAAAGTCTTTTTCCTATAAAAATAGTGTGTAATGGTAATGGTGAGCCAATTAAAAAGTGCTAAAAATCCGCTGGAAGTTGCAAGAATGACAAAAACCTGATCAGGAAGTACATAAGATAAAACTGCGGTAAGAAGTAATGCCAGACTACTTAAAACCAGTGCAAAAATAGGCACACCATTTCTATTTGTGTTTGAAAACAATTTTGGGGCCTGTTTATCGCGGCTGAGTGAACTTATCATTCTGGATGAACTATACATTGATGAATTTAAACCGGAAAGTGCAGCGGTCAACACAATAAAGTTCAAAATATTATCGGAATATGGAATATGCAGACGATTTAGGATTGAAACAAATGGACTCTCCATTGGAGAGAGAGAATTCCAAGGAGTCAGCCACGTTATTAGGAAGATAGAAAGTCCAAACAAACTTATGACACTGAAAATGATTATATTAATTGCAGAAGGGGCGTCTTTTTCAGGTCGATCCATATCAACAATTGCTAAGCCGATAATACCTGTACCGGTATAAGAAAACATTACAAGTATCATGGAAGCAAATATTCCCTTGAAGCCTTTCGGCAGTAATCCTTCCACGGATGAGAAGGGATTGACTTGATGCTCAATCGGTACTATTTTGAATAGAATCAATATTCCAAGAATTACGAATAGAAATAATGCGATAACTTTTACGGATGCAAGAAGACTCTCAATTTTGCCAAGGTTACGCAAATCATTAAAATTAATGAAAGTCATAATTACGGTATAAATAACACAAAACACCCATAGAGGTATTCCGGTAAACCAATAGCGTGTGAAGATAGCTGCTGCAGCGACTTCGCTGGCCATACCTAATACACCGCTAAGCCAAAACATCCACCCGTTTACAAATCCCATCCATGGACCAAATATTTCTGTAGCATGTACCCGAAAAGCACCAGGAGCAGGATTTAGAATCGACATTTCTGTTACAAACATAACTTCAATAGCCATAATGACACCGCCGATAAGATAAGCAAAAACAGCGGCCGGTCCGGCATTTAAGATTACGGTTGAGCTTCCTAGAAATATTCCAGAGCCTATAATATTTCCAAGTGACATGATAATCAGATTATTCTTATTAAATTTTGCTTTCATAATATGTTACCTTTCCGTATGCACATTAAACTCGTTTTAGTATATTCATTCTATTTTCAATTATTTGGATAGCTTCATTATATAAAGTAAATGAAGCAGCTCGGTATAAACCAAGTTGCTTCATTTTTTAAGCTTTATAAAATTACTTAATATAAAATAATTTGATTATGTTTCAAACGAATATCATAAACATTATGCGAAGTTCAAAAAATATTATATGGAACTCATGGATAGATATTTTTGAATAACTACATTGACAAAAATAGATTTGAAGCATATACTGTAGTTAATAAATCGATTAAACTAGATTTGAGGTGATCCTATGGAACACACATACGCTGGGGAGGCAAAGGTTTTTAAAGCTTTTTGCGATGAAAATCGTCTGCGAATATTAGAGATGCTTCGGAGTGGTGAAAAATGTGCGTGCAAGCTGCTTGAAAATTTAGATATCGGGCAGTCGACGCTGTCACACCATATGAAGATTCTATGTGATGCAGGTATTGTGGAAGGAAGAACCGAAGGAAAGTGGACGCACTATTCTATTAGTGAAAAGGGGTGCGCCTATGCGAAAGAGCTTCTGAATATTGTTACCAATACGGGCGTCTCAAATTCAGCTAATACCTGTAATTGCTCTAAATAGAGTAAAGCCATCCAAGCAGATGGCTTTCTTTAAGCCTTACATATCTATATTTATCAATATGAAGTGATGAGAAAGTAGGACAACTTATGCAAATCTTAGAAGAAATCTGGTTGTTTTTCCAGAATCAAATTCTTGGAATGAAATGGCTCAATACAGTCATCGGAAATGTGATAACCACTTTTGGCCTTGATATAAATGGGCGGTTGGGTGGAAGTATACAGTTCTTTATCTATGATACTATTAAAATCTTTATTCTCTTATCTGTTTTAATCTTTATCATCTCGTATATTCAGAGTCACTTTCCACCGGAAAGAACAAAAAAGATACTTGGACGGTTTCATGGCATAGTAGCAAATTCTCTTGCCGCATTGCTTGGAACGGTCACACCTTTTTGCTCGTGCTCATCGATTCCGTTGTTCATTGGGTTTTCCAGTGCTGGACTGCCGGTTGGCGTGACCTTTTCTTTTCTGATTTCATCTCCTCTGGTTGATCTCGGGTCTTTAATTTTACTCATGAGCATTTTTGGCGGAAAAATTGCAATTGCCTATGTCATTGTCGGACTGATTTTAGCGGTAATAGGCGGTACACTTATAGAGAAATTTGGGATGGAAAAATACGTGGAAGACTTTGTGAAATCCGCCGGAAACGTCGATATTGAAAGGCCGGAACTGACACGAAAAGACCGGATGATTTATGCAAAGGATCAGGTTTTAGCAACCGTCAAAAAGGTATCACCTTATATTTTCGTTGGTGTTGGCATTGGAGCGGTTATTCACAATCTGATTCCGGAAGCATGGATACAATCAATACTTGGCGGTAATAATCCGTTTTCAGTAATCTTAGCAACTCTTGTAGGTGTTCCAATGTACGCGGACATTTTCGGGACGATTCCAGTTGCGGAAAGCTTGTTTGCTAAAGGCGCAGGATTGGGCACGATATTATCTTTTATGATGGCGGTTACTGCTTTGAGCTTGCCCTCTATAATTATGTTGCGTAAAGCAGTAAAGCCCAAATTACTAGGAGTCTTTGTGGGTATTGTTACCGTAGGAATTATGATTATAGGTTATCTCTTTAATACGTTCCAATTTTTATTTATTTAGGAGTGAATTATATGGCAAAAACTTGGTATCCCGTCATTGACTATTCCGAATGCAGAGAATGTGGTTCTTGTGTGAAAAAATGCGGTCATGGAGTGTATGATCAGGCGAAGGTTCCCTCTCCGGTGGTTGTACGACCGGAGTCCTGTGTCGATCATTGCCATGGCTGTGGGAATTTATGTCCGCAGGGAGCAATTACCTATGTTGGAGACGATACAGGATGGCTGCCTCCCAATGGCAAAAAACAGGAAGATGAAATGGTTTGTTGTTGCAGCAACGATGATAAAAAATCCGGGAAAAAAGTATTGATTGAATACCTATATCTTGATTTGCAAAGCTGCGACAGATGTATCGGAACTGATGTCGTTCTGGATGATGTTCTTTTGACCATCACACCGGCTTTAGCAATGGCTGGCTATGAGGTAGAACTTAAGAAAGTTGAAATAAAAACTGTTGAACTGGCGGAGCAATATCAATTTCTTGCATCTCCCACTATCCGTGTGAATGGGCGCGATATTTGTAAATCTGTTGCAGAAAATGCCTGTGGTTGCTGCAGTGATATCAGCGGTACATCCGTTGACTGCCGTGTGTTTGAATACGAAGGTGAAATCTGTGAGGTCCCGCCAAAAACCATGATCGCCGAAGCAATCCTGCAAAGTGTGTTTGGATCGCGTGACACTACTGACTGCCGCGGAGAATATCAATTGCCGCAAAATCTGAAAGACTTTTTTTATGGTAAAAGCAATAAATCAAAATGCTCTTGTTCAGGCAATTGCTGCTGATTACTAAGTTTCAAATTTAGGGGGTTATATTATGGCACTGTTTGGTTTTGGAAAGAATAAAGAAGAAGTTAAGGAAGGGTGCGATTGTGGTGGAACTTGCAGCACACAGCCAAACTCTTTAAAGAAAGAAAGTAGCTGCTGCGGGGGCGAATGCAATGCAGAAACAATGGCACAGGCTCAAATTGCAAAGACAGAGGGTGCTTCCGTTAAGGTACTTGGTTCTGGTTGTGCAAAGTGCAATGCATTGGAAGCAAGTACAAAATCCGCTCTTGAGCAGCTTGGAATGGATTCTGCAATAGATCACGTTACAGACTTTACAAAGATTGCGTCTTATGGGGTGATGTCCACACCTGCTTTAGTTGTAGATGGAAAAGTTGTTTCTTATGGGAAAGTTTTAAAAACTGAGGAAGTAATAAAGATATTGCAAAAAATCAGGTGATTTATAGACAAACACAAATCACGTAAGATTGGCAACAAAGCCATTCTTACGTGATTTCTCTTATCTGCCAAAGGAATCCGATCATAAACAAACTGCGAAGTTTCGATTAACGTCTCGATTAAATAATCCAAGAAATAAAATCTAAGTATCAATTCTTACCATCTCTGTAAGTGTTTTATTGCGGTATACTAAATCTTCTCGTGTAGTAAAACCTCTCTGTTCCCAAAAAGTATTTCCTGTATGATTTCTGTCAAATACAACTAATGCCACTTTATTGATACCATTATTTTTCAATGCTTGTAATGCAGCATCAACTAATTTTGTTCCAATACCTTGCTTTCTATATCTTGGACTCACTGCGGTAGCTACTTTACCTGCCGCGGTGATCGATATCATCGAGAAAAATGGTCTCACAGGCCTAAGACGCGATTTTAAAAAAGATGTCATTGATACAATGATATGCTATTTGGATGGCTATCGTAAAAATCATAACGAGATACTTCCTGATAAATGAAATAGAATTTCTGCCAAAATATCATTTTTATGTTCTGGAACAGGCCGCACTTTATACTAGCCTGTTCCAGAAAAATATACATGTATTCGAAAAGGACATCATAATGATATAGTTTGCTCATACTGCACTTTTACATAATTTGCAATTAGACATAATGCATTCCAATCATCAGGATTATCGGCAGTAAATCCGAGAGCTTAGTGATTGGAGTTACTATAAATGCCACTTATAGTAGATGGTAAATCACTTTTGTTAACCACAACAATGTTAAAAAAGTAGTTTACATACCCGTATGTATTTAATGCGTAAATACCTGCAGAAGTATCAAAACTGTCTTGAATATTCAAAGTACTATTGTTTACAGTAATAGACTTGACATCAAAAGATTCGTTGTAATTTGGTTTAGCCCCGTTTATAATCTGGGCGACAAGACATTGTGACGAAAAATCGACTGGAATGTAATAAGGTATACCAGGGCAATATTTTCCCATAAAATCATCCCAGTCAGTATCTGTCTGAATAATATGTGTGCCGACCATTTCATTAAATTTTGTATTATTCTCGCTAACAACCGTAAACCCTCGATAGAAATATTTAAATTGGATACCTTCAATCATGTTTACAGGTGAAGTGGAGTTATTAGAACTATCAGTAGGTTTGGATATCGAGGATGATGATGTACATCCGATGAACAGCATTGCAATCGTAAAAAACACAACTATTATAGATAGATGCTTTTTCATTAGTTTTCCTCCTAATTATAATGTTTGTTACGAAATGTCTATCATTCCACTTACATTATAAAATATCGGATTGTGCCATCAAAGAATATCATAAACATTATGCGAAGTTCGTTTTTTCTTTCCAGAGACACACGGCTAGTCTAATGCGCAGTTCAGAGAGCCTTCCGAACTTCGTATAAGAATTGTTTGCGTCCAATTATCGCTCCTCATGATAGCTGAAAATCTGCTCAGCGCTTTCTCATAATACGCTCTTTCAGAGAATCCGGAAGATGTATTATCAACCTGAACATAAATGGAACGGCGACCTTATAGCGAGGCTTCAGCTTCTTTTTTTCAATAATTTTTGCAATCGTCGCAGCCGCTTCGTTGACAGGTGTCCGCTTTTGTATCTTTCGATAGTTCACATCCGCCTCATAAAAATGAGAATAACACGAATCGGGATTCGCGAGCAGGTCGCCTGAAGTACGGTCGAGTGTTTTAAAAAAATGGGTCTCGATGGGTCCAGGTTCGATTACAACGGTTTCTATATGAAAGCTGTGCAGTTCTAGCCGCAGTGCGTCGGTAATGGCTTCTACCGCGTGTTTGGACGCGCAGTAAACCCCATTGATCGGTTGCACGAATTTTCCGGAAATAGAGCCAATGTTAATGATTCTGCCGGATTTATTCCTGCGCATTTCCGGTATAATAGCCTTGATTACATTCAGAATTCCAAATACATTCACGTCAAACACTTTTTTGGAATCCTCAACATTGACCTCTTCCAATGCGCCACGCAGGGAATAGCCCGCATTGTTGACAAGAAGATCAATTTTGTGGAACCGTGCAATTACCTTACTTACCGCATCGTCAACCGACTGCCTGTCTGTGACATCCAGCGCCAGCCTCATTGCCGCCTGCAGATCTTTGATTGAATTTACATCGCGTGCTGTTGCTACGACCATGTATCCTTTGTCGGTCAGAATTTGGCAAAGCTCCCGTCCGATTCCCGTCGAACATCCGGTAATGAGCGCAACTGTTTCTTTATTCATAATGATAGTCCTCCATTGCAAATCGTTTATTTACATCAATCATAATCCACATGGAGGCTTACTGCATTATCATTTGATAAGATTAAGCTTTTTCCGAATTCTGCTCAATGTTACCGGAGTCATTCCCAGATAGGAAGCAAGCTGATACTGCTTGATGCGTTTTTCAAGACCTGGATAATCGGCAAGAAACTGCTGATAGCGCTGCGCATTGCTCTGCAGGGTAAAACTGCTCGCGTGTTTCTCTTTCTTAACGAGCATGGCATCCACCATCTTCTTGTAAAAAAACAGAAGCTGATAGTTTTCTTCCATTATCTTTTCAAATTCAGAAATATGCGTAACAAGGATTTCACTATCCTCCAGCGCTTGAATCGAATATTTTGATTCTGTCTGACTGAGGTGCGCGTAATAGGAAAGTAGAATTTCGCCTTGAATGTAAAAGTACTTTGTGACATCATTTCCGGCCTGATCGATGTAGAACGAACGAAAGACACCTTTAAGAATAAGTCCAATGTCAGTCGACCGCTCGCCATCCTGTAAAAAGAAATCGTCTTTTCGGATCGACTTCGGTTTAAAAATTCTGCGTAAAATCGCGGCGTTTTTCTCATCCAGAGAAAACGCCGGGTTTGTTGGGAGATTCATTGCAAACTCATTGTGTATAGTTTCGTTCATTTATCAAGCCTCCGGCCATAGTTGCCAAATAACCCATTTATTCGTACGTTTCTACTTTAGCAAACACTGCTCAGATCAGGATTCCATTGCAGTGATCAATTTCATGCTGGATAATCTGCGCCGGAAAGCCAGCAAAAGTTTGCTTCTGTTAGTTACGGCATACTGCTGCTACACTTATATTTCTGCATCTCTGAATTCAATGATCGTACCTTCCGGAGCTTTGATTTTAAAAAGATAGCCATTTTCAACTTTATAGAGGATTGCTCCGTTTTTCACCATAAAATTCTTGAAGCCGGATTTTGAAAGTTTATCCAGTTCTTGATTAACATCATCTACTTTAAAGCACATGTGGACCATTCCAGTATTATTCAAACTACAGCGATTCAGTTTTTCGCTCTTTTTGGCAGTTTGCAATTCAATCATAAATGTTCCGCATTTTAGCCACGTATTGTAGTCACGTCCATGAAAGTTCGCTGTTTCCGATACGAGTTCGAATCCTAAGATATTGGTATAAAATTTCAGTGATTCCTGATACTCTTCTGTTTGAATACAGACATGATGTAATGATTTGATGCTCATATTAGGACTTCCTTTTCATAATTGTAATGTCTCTGAGTTGCATGCTATATAATCAATTAGATTATACTCCCATTGAACGTCATAAACATTATGCGAAGTTCGCTTTTGCTTCTCAAAGACATTATACTAGTCTACTAACCAGGTTCAGAAAATATAATTTTGTATCTACATCAGTGGATTCTCTACAAAACCGATTCCTATTGCGCCGGGTCCTGAATGTGCTCCTACGATAATCCCTAGATCACTTTTATATATTTGACCAGTATAATTGGTTAATTCTCTTAGATAGTTGATGATAAAGCTCGCATCTTCCTGGCATTTTGCATTTTGAATAATAATGATCAGTTTATTAATATCAATCATTCTTGAAACCGCTACATCAACCATAGTTTTAAGTGAATTATTCCTTCCTTTCACCGCTTTGATAGGACGAACAACGCCATCCACAAATTCACATACTGGTTTAATATCGATTAGGTTTCCAAGAAATGCAGTTGCTCCGCCGATTCTGCCTCCGAATTTCATGTATTTTAAGCTATTAACCGCAAAAAGTGTGCTTACACTCATAACCATCTTAGATATCGTTCCAACGATATCTACAAAGTCTCTGCCACTATCAATTATTTGGGCTATCCCTATTTCCAATGCAGCCTGCCCGCAAGCACAAGTGTTTGAACTAATCACTTCCATTTGGATATCTTTGTTTTTTTCTTCAAATATTTGCTTTGCTGCAATAGCAGTTTGAAAACTTGAAGATAGTTTAGAAGAAATCGTTGTAATAATATACTTTTTAGTGCCCTTTGCATACTGCTCCTCAAACACGGTCAACCAATCATAAATATTTGGAGCAGATGTTTTTGGAGCCTCATTTGGATATTCTTCCATATGATTATAAAACTCGGTTAATTTATAATCAACGTTTTCGCGGTAGTAATTTGGTTTGTCAAATTTGAAATAGAATGGAATCTCGCTGATGTTGTACTGTTCAATAAAGTTTCGTGGCAAATTCCCTGAAGAGTCAACTATTTGACATATTGTTTTACTCATCTAATCGTCTCCATTATCTTATCTTACTCTCTCATATAGAAAAGTTCTTTCTATTTATTTTCGCCTTGTCACCTAGATGGGGAATCGTTTACTTTTATCTGCGTTTATAAAAATAACTATAAGCGAGCTGAACTATAAAAAGATGGTCTACATGAAGTTCAAAGAGTTCGTGTTATGTCCGTCAATATGTTTTGAATTATTGTTGTTGATAATCCAGACGCAGCAGCTTTTTCTCATTAGGTAACCATCTTTCCTCTTTGCAGAGCAAGACATATTGGATCTCTAGCATAGTTTTCGATAGTTCACGCTCACAAATTTGATGATGTACCTCATCTAAGCCGTCGAATACATGAAGATATGGAGAATCTGAGACAAAGCCCGAATCAGTATTAATTTGAATAACGCAGGTTACATAGTACGGATTTACCTGATGGACAATCCTTTGAAAACTTGTATAGCCAATATACTCGATTAACAAATTTGCGATAACGATATCTGCTTTGGATAAAATCTCATCCTTTTTTTGCAAGTCGGCACGGATTGGAGTGAAAATCAGGTTTAGCTCCGGATAACGCTTAACACATTCCTGTAAATATACATCATTTATATCTACGCCGTATACTTTCTGAATACGGTTTGGATCTATATGATTCAAGCCGTTTCCACCTGCAACACCCAAGATCATAAGAGTTGATACATGATAACGATAAAACTGATCTTTCATCATTTCATTCATAACTTGTAGTTGCATCACAGAATTCAATTTCATATGATTTTCGTAGTCATCCAGATTGATGACCTCCCATGGATTCGACATTTATGCATTCTCAACTCCATTGATCGTTCTAAATAATTTGATTGTGTTCTCAAAAAGAAAAAATGTGAAGTTAATTCGATCATGCTATACTCATTTGGCCATTCCACTTCTATATAATCTTCTATGAAATTTATTATATTACTAAAAATAACCAAGTACAACTTAAATTGCCTAAAATCAATTAAGACCTAGCTATCGAGCTCCATACTGTTTCTTTTTCGGTTAATTTTTACGATATCAATTTGGAATAGACAACACCAGCAGGGCCACGAAACATTTTAGTTTCGTGGCCCTGCTGGTGCGAGTGATCGACAATCTGATGACTCACGGGGGAGTAAAAAAGCTTCAGACAGTCGGACAATATTTATGCGTCAACAAATTTCTTTACAATCATAAGTAATATACTCATTTAGCATATTTTTTCAATGCTTTTTGAAAATCACCTTTCACCAAAACAGCCACTTGTTCTGAAATTTCAGCAGGTGATTCCTTCATCCCTTTGCTCACCCAATCCAAGCCTATCGCTACAACGGCAAGACTATAAAAATGTGAAATAAATTTTTTGTTTTTGTCATCTACAACATCACACAGCCACGCCTCGGGCCATATTCTAAAGCATAACACAAAGCCGCAGCCTTTGAAGGGCTGCGGCTTTGTGTTTGGTTCAAGTGGTTTTATAGATTTTCACTGCAAACCAAGTGAAATTAGGGCTGTATGGGCATAAGGAAACTGTACTGATAATGTGCGAAAGCGTGTCACAATCGATAGACAACAAACAGGCCCCTTTATTCTTCCTTTGTGCTTACCGTTTCACTATATTATACCTAACAAAATATCATATGAACCGCTCAAAAGGAAGGGGAGACGTACATTCTGTTAATAAAATCACTCAGGTAACCTACGCTTTGATTGCCCATCTCATTTTTGTTGAATGGGCACGGCTGTTCCTGTTACATTCTTCTGCCGACGGTCGTACTACCTCGGTTGCGATTTTGCTGTAAACACCCTCTTGAAACAGCATTTTAAATGATTTTTTAACCAATCTGTCTTCACCCGAATGAAAAGTCAGGACGGCAACCCGTCCATTTTTTGCAAGAACATTGGGAAGCTTTTCTAAAAACGCATATAGCGCTTCAAATTCGCTATTCACATCAATTCTAAGTGCCTGAAATACCCTTTGGCTTGATTTTTTCACCGTTTCATCTCTTTCGGCTGCCGGAATAAACCGAAGTGCTTCTTTGATGATTTCATGAAGCTTAGTCGTCGTAGAAATATCAATTCCGCTTCTTAGCTTTGAAACAATCGCTCTGGATATTTCTTTTGCGTAAGGCTCATCTGCATTTTCGATTAGCATGCCTTCTAATTCATCCTGGGTTAACTCTTTTAAGCGTTGAGCCCCAGTAACGCCCTTTTCAGGATTCATTCTCAAATCTAATGGGCCGTCCTTTTTAAAAGAAAATCCTCTTTCAGGATTGTCAATTTGCATGGAAGATACGCCTAAATCCGCCAGTATAAAATCGAACTTGCCCCCCTCGGCAGCGACTTCATCAATATTTGCAAAATTAAGATGCTTGATTGTAATGATTTCCGGCCCATAACCCATTTGTTCTAAGCGTTCTTTGGTTTTGACTATTTCAACTGGGTCTATATCCAAAGCATAAATATGTCCTTTATTCTCTAAGCATTTGAGCATCGCAGATGTATGTCCGCCATACCCCAAAGTTGCATCCAACCCGATTTCGCCCGGTTTAATCGCTAAAAAATTCAATATTTCCTCAACCATGATGGAAATATGCATTCCGGCAGGCGTATTACCCTTTTGAATTATCTTCTCTACTGTTTCTGCGTATTTTTCAGGCTGCAGTTCCTTATATTTTTCATTGAAATTTCTGGGATGTGTTCCTTTGTAACGAACACGTCTTTTATGCTGCTGTTCTTGGTTTTCCATGAAACATTTGCTCCCATTCTATTAATGATGCCTTGCTCTTTTTATCAAGATCACACTGCTCATAAAATGTATTTGAACGTCGTATTATTTCTAAGATGTGTTGTCATGTTAAGCTACCCATTATTCCGCTTACCCCCATTATCTATAGTTTGGGAATTAAGTGAACATTTTGTGAAGTTTCGATTCGTTGGCGTGCGCTTGCGCTTATTCCATTCATTTTTCGAAAGGCGGTATTCATAAGAGGGAAGCGTTCTATGAAGTCCTTCAGAATAATAAGTGCCTTCCTGTTGAAATATAAAACCACATTTCTCTATCATCTTTCTCGAAGGTATATTACTCTGAAAACAGCATGCCCAGACATACTCGATTCCATTTTGAAACAGATAATCAACAGTTGCTTTAATTACCTCCGTCATAACTCCACGACGCTGATAATCTCTATTCAGTGCACAACCTAGTTCACGAGTATCTGAGCGGTTTTCTTCTGAATCAGGATCGATAGCGATATGTCCTATCACCTTTCCATTTCCGCGCCAAATAATTGCATGTTTGTATCCAGTTTTAATCCAGCCCACCAGTATTTGTGATGTTTGCTGCATGGATTCGTGAGTAGGCCATCCGGCACTTTCTCCTACGCCTGATTGCGCGCAGTACTCATGCACATCATTTACATCTTCAATTTGGAAGGGTCTTATAGTCAAACGTCCTGTAGTAAATTTCATAATACTATGTTTAGGTTTCCTTTCAAATAGAATGGCAATTAATCATTTTATCGAATATCATAAACATGTCTGTTCGGAAATATTATATTCCCAAACAATATCGGCTGCCTTTTTTCCTGCTTCATGTTCTTTTAGTATTCTGATGATTTGTTCCTCACTGAACCGTTTCTTCATGTTAATCACTCCATCTGTATTTTATCATATTGTGACTAACTTTTCTATTGGCTCAGTTTTCGGGGATCAGGTCAATTCCGGAAGATCAATACATAACAGCGGATATTTTGAATGATTTTCATTTTGATATAAACGATACTGCTCTTCAAAGCGCCATCGGTGATGTAATAAAAATAATTAAAGTGGATGAACAGGTAACCCCTATTTTAATAGCGAATGTTTTCGTTTCAACCATAAGGACGCTATTCGTCGATGCGGGATTCCCTCCGCAATACGTAGTATATCTGTTTGGGTGTTCCCAGTGCGGTAAAACAACTTTAATTGCTCGAGGATGCCTGTGAAGCGGCTCTGCAAAGGCAGAAAGTAGACATGAATGGGCTAAAAGAAACCTATGAACTTGTCAACGCAACTGCTCTCCTTATAATGGACCGTACCTTCAGCCTTACATCGGAAGCGGAATACGAAACGATTGAACCTGCTGCCTTTTTCAGTTTACAAAAAGTTGCTGCTTTCCGGGTGAATTAAACAATCTGACGGAACAAATCGGTGTCCGTCAGAAATCATATGCCAGTTATTAGATGCTGAACCGAGCATGGCATAGGCACTACTTGCTGAAAATTGGCCGTTACATCTGCACCAACAGACATAACGGCCGCTGTCAACACAAAGCTGGCAGTACGATGGTAGTTCGCAGCTTCATTGTACTGCATCAGTTCGCTTTTTACAAGAGCGATTAAATGAATCTCTGGAGAAGCGCCGGCCTTAGTTCTATAGACAGAATGATTAAAAAACATGAAATATATAAGAATGCGCCGCGGAAATTTGTTTCATCGGCTGCGCGTATATTGGACAATCGATTTATCATAGGCTTTACCGAATAGGAGGTGTGAAAAATGGCAAAAGAAGATGCTGTCATTTGCACAAATGTGTTTAAAAGCCAAAATGAACAAAGCATCCGTACTACGTTCAATGAAATGTGGCTTAAGCTTATAAATTACTTGGAAAATTGTAAAATCAATTCGTAAAATCCTGCGATTTACAAGGCTATATTGGCGATGTATATGATACATCAAATTATAGCCTTGTCTTTATCGCAACTGAAATGAGGCGGTAAAGTATGAAGGTAGCAATTTATTGCAGGCTTTCGGAAGAAGACAGAGACAAGCAAACGGAAATGGAGGACAGCGAGAGCATCCAAAATCAAAAATCCATGCTGATTCAATACAGTATGGAGCACAGCTGGGAAATGTACGGCATCTATTCTGACGATGATTTTACAGGCTCAGACCGCAACCGTCCTGACTGGAACCGGCTTCTTAAAGACGCTGAAAACCGCAAGTTTGATATTGTCCTGTGTAAAACGCAATCAAGATTTACCCGTGAACTGGAAATGGTTGAAAAATACATACACGGAAAATTCATTGAATGGGGCATTCGCTTTGTCAGCGTCGTTGACAACGCTGACACCGAGATAAAGGGAAATAAAAAGTCCCGTCAAATCAACGGTTTGGTCAATGAATGGTATCTTGAGGATATGTCGGACAACATTAAAAGCGTTTTGACCAATCGGCGCAAAAACGGCTTTCACATCGGCTCTTTCGCTTTATACGGTTACCGGAAAGACCCCGAACAAAAAGGGCATTTGATTGTTGACGAAGAAGCCGCGAAAATCGTGCGCGAGGTTTTCACCCTTTTTTCTCAAGGTTACGGGAAAGCAGCGATTGCCCGCCTGCTCAATGATCGGGGTATTCCGAATCCGACGGAATACAAACGGCTGCACGGATTACGCTATCAGCAGCCGAAGACGCAGGTCAGTACGCTATGGAAATATTTTGCCATATCCGATATGCTGGCCAACCAAATCTATATTGGAAACATGGTGCAGGGCAGATACGGAAGTATTTCCTATAAGTCGAAGATCAATAAACCTGTTCCCAAAGACAGATGGATTATCGTTGAAGGTACGCACGAGCCCATTATTGACCGTGAGCTGTGGGATAGGGTTCAGGGAATGATTCAAGAGAAGACCAAGCCGTTTACAGTTGGAACAATCGGTTTATTCGCGAAAAAGGTACGTTGCAGTGAATGCGGATATGTGATACGGTCGCAAAAAAATCACGGAAAGCACTATTTGCAATGCTCCACAAAGTACACTTCAAAACAAGCCTGTTCGGGCGCTTTTATCTCTGTTTCAGTTCTTGAAAAAACGGTTCTTACGGAACTTCATAGGCTTGCATCAGAATATCTCGACAAGGGAAAACTGGAAGCCGGGATCAAATTCAATGACCATATGGAAGAACGTCGGCAAAAGTCTGAAGCTGATTTGGCGCTGTACAAGCGGAAATTAGGTGAATGCAATAGTGGGATTAAGTCATTATATCTTGATAAGGTGAAGGGTTTGCTTACAGATAATGAATTTGTGGAATTTTCCAAAGATTTTCACAAAGACAGAGAGAGATTTAAAAGACAAATCGAAGCGATGCAAAACCAGCTGAATGATATAAATGAAAAGATCCAGACCGCGCATGACCGGCGCCAATTGGTGGAACAATACACCGATGTACAGCAGCTTACACGTCCGATGGTGGAAACCCTGATTGACTGCATTTATGTAGGAAAACGCGACCCGGTGACAAAGCAGCGAAAAATCGAGATTCACTGGAACTTTTAAAGTATATAGAGAAAAATTAAATCGGAACCTCTTCCCAAATCAGAAAGAGGTTCCGGTTTTTTTGCTGATTCACCGCGAGAAAACCGAATTGATTGTGTAATTTTTATTTTTTGGCACTCGCAGTTTTGTCAGCGGAAAGGGACGGCGCGCTTCCTTATTATCCCTTCACCGCACCGGCTACCAGACTTTCCTGAACCTTATTGCTGAACAGCGCGTATATGATCATCGTTGGAATGGTAGCCACAACAAGGCCTGCTCCGATTAAACCCAAGTCCCGATTATAAACGCCGGAAAACGCCATAATCCCTGCCGGCAGCGTACGGAACGCGTCATCATCAAGAAAAGTAGTTGCAAACAGCAGCTCGTTCCACGTTCCCATGAAGGTGAAAATTGACGCCGTGGCAAGGGCGGGCTTTATAATAGGCAGAATAATTCTAAAAAACATCTGCATGATATCGCAGCCGTCTATAAAAGCCGCTTCCTCCATTTCTTTTGGAATGGAGCGGTAAAATCCGCACAATATCATGACACTCATCGGGATGCCGAAGGCAATATACGGCAGCAGCAGGCCAAGGTATCCACCCTTGATCCCCATTTTATCCAGAAACTGAAAAAGCGGCAGCAAGGCGGCATGGGTCGGAATCATAATTCCGACCGTAAACAGCATCAGTATGGCAACGTTTAGCTTCCATTTCATTCTGGTAATGGCATAGGAGGCCATAGCGGTAAATACACCCACCACCACAATTGTAACTCCGGTAAAAAAGACAGAATTAAAAAAATAGCGGATGACCTCACCGCTCGCAAAAATCCGGTAATAGTTTTCCCATTGCCATTTCCATGGGAACCCTAATATATTGTCTCCCAATATTTCAGCGTTCGTTTTCAGGGAATAAGTTAACAGCCAATAAAGCGGAAACAGCTGAATCACAGCGATCAGACTCAAAATAATAAATTTAACGTTTTTCTTAATCTGTGTATTGTTCATAAGATTACTCCCTCTAGATCATTGTGGCATTGTCTTCCGCTCTTTTAAAAAGCACGGTAATCAGCCAGCTAATCAAAAGGCAAGCCACCACGATGCTGAACGCCTGGGCGCTGCCATAGCCAAACAAGCCGCGTTTAAAGAGGTTGTTGTACATTAAGGTCGCGGGCACATGGCTTGCATTATTCGGTCCGCCGTTTGTCATAACATAAATCAGGTCAAAGGCCTTAATGGAGCCGACGATTGCAAAAATAGCACATGTTTTTATCACAGGCGCCAAAAGGGGAATCATAACCTGAAAGGTAGCTTTCCACCCGGTTGCGCCGTCGATTTGCGCCGCTTCGTAATAATCGGTAGAGATCGATTTTATACCGGCATATAGAATAAGCATGTGGTAGCCGATATATTGCCAGACAGCAGGCACCACGGTTGTAAGAAAAGCTGTATTCGGATTGGTCAGCCATGAAAACTGAAAGCTGGGATCAAACATCTTGATCAGTGCATTTAATAGTCCGTGCTCGCTGTTGAAAACATTAAGAAACAACTGACCGATAACCGTACTTGAAATTAGAACAGGGACGAAATAGATCGTTCTAAAAGCTTTTTCTCCGCGGGTTCCCCGTGCTAATATATTTGCAAGAATAAAAGAAATCGGAAGCTGTATAAACAGTGAGGCAAACATCAGCACAGCCGCGTTCCATGCGGAATGCTGAAAATTTTTATCATTTACAAGCTTTATATAGTTATCCAGAAAAACAAAGCTCATCTTACCTATCCCGTTATAACGAAATAAGCCGTAATAGGCAGTAATGAACAGCGGCACAACAGCAAATAAAACAAAAACAAGCAATGCCGGTAAAACAAACAGTATGATGAATTTTTTATCTCCTAAATACTTATTCAAAAAGCGCCCTCCCCCTATCCAGAATCTGATAAACCCCCTGTGTGACACACAGGGGGTCAACCTTTCATCCGGTTATCTGTTATTCATTGCATCCACATGCGCATCATAAACGGACTGTGGATTTCCGGCATCTGTAAAGAGGGACTGTACCTGTTCCAAGTGTGTTGTAGCGGTATTTTCATCCAGCGCGGTATCCCATGCGATTACGCCGTTGACGCCTTTGTTCGCGAGGTCGGCTACCTGCTTTGCAACAGGCTGAAGTTTGCTTTCATCTACCGGATCAGTAAACCCGGAGAAACCCTGGCCGCTTTCATCGCGCGCCTTTGCCAGGCGTTTGCAAAGGAAAAGATCAAAATCAACCGCTTCCTTCGGATGGGCCGTGTTCTTATTTACGAAAATGGAATCAATAAAGCCGCCTACATAGTCGCTGTCCTTCCCTTTGGAGAACATCGGGAACGCAACCGCTTTCACCTTATCCTTTACCACGGTGTTCTTATCAACATAAATGCTTTCTGTAAACCAGTTGCCCTGTAAGCGCATTGCAGCTTTTCCGGTAAGGAACATCTGGTCTGCATCGGCTGAGGCAACCTCAGTCGGGTTTTTGCCGAAGGCGCCAGCTTTATAAAGTTCCTTTGTCTTCTTGGCTGCCTCCAGATAGCCCGGGTCATCAAACTTGGTTTCATTGCCCAGAAGTTTAAGAATATTTTCAGCACCGACTTCACGCAATGCCAGTGATTCAAAAACAAAAGCTGCCTGCCAGGATTCTTTAACGCCCATTGCCAAAGGTGTTTTCACGCCGGCAGCAGACAGCTTCTTGCAGGCATCCAGCAATTCGTCGTAATTTGTAGGAATTTTTACCCCTGCTTTATTAAAGATCTCCGTGTTGCAGTACAAGGGAAGATACCAGGAATAAACCGGCGTGGCATAAAGCTTCCCGTCATATGTAAACTGTTTATCCGCACCTGGTTTAATTGTGGCACGCTGGTCTTTCGTCAGATAGTCGCCGACAGGAAGAAGTTTTCCTGCCTGCTCCAATTTGCCGCCGCGGCCGCCGCCCCAATAGAAGAATAAATCGATTCCGGAAGCGCTTCCGGCAAACTCCGTGCTGATTTTCGTTTTATAGGCTTCGTTTTCCAGCATATGAATTTCAATCTCGACATTCGGGTGCTCTGCCATGTAGTCCTTAGCTGCCTTATCG
>JAEWUH010000002.1 GCA_023397245.1 Bacillota bacterium
ATATTATGGTGGTGCACAGCGCGAAAAACTGTTCCAAGGAAAAACAAATCTGTGCCCTTTCCGCCATTACGGCGATGAAAGGCGGCGGAACGGAATATATCCCGATGAACCGGGACAACAACAGCATGCTTGTTCCCAACCGCGTTCTCACCGCCTGGCCTTACACCGATATGCAGGACAAGCGCATCACTCTTACAAACAAGCATCTTACCGTCCGGAACGACGGCGCCTGCGAAAGCGCCCTGAAGCTGGGCACCAACAATGTTATGGGCTGCGCGGCTTATGTAAACGGCGATTACACCATGGTCAAGCGCTATGTGCACAGCTCCCAGGCGCAATACCCCGATTCGGGCTGTTCCTATGAAACCTATGTCTGCAAGGACTACACGGAGATGCAGTCCTTGAGCCCGCTTTACAATATCGAACCGGGGGAAGGAATCCGGCACGTGGAAAATCTTTCCCTCTTCAAAACCGGCAGTAACAGCATACCGGTCAATGATGATGAAGTTGACCGGTACTTCACAAGTTTAAAATAGTTTAGGGCTTGGAACCGAAAAGGTTCCAAGCCCTTGTTTTTAGCCTTATATGCTCTTATAATGTTCCGAAGATACGGTCGCCGGCATCGCCGAGGCCTGGAACAATGTATCCGATATCGTTGAGATGATCGTCCACAGCGGCGCAGTAAAGCTGCACATCCGGATGTGCTTCGGTAAACGCCTTGATTCCCTCCGGCGCCGCGATGATGCACATGAATTTGATGCTCTTCGGGTTGCTGCGTTTGATAATCGTTACGGCATCCACTCCCGAACCGCCGGTGGCAAGCATCGGGTCCAGCACGATTACTTCGCGCTCATTGATATCGAGCGGAAGCTTGCTGTAGTATTCGACCGGCTGGAGCGTTTCATGGTCACGGTAAAGGCCGATATGCCCGACTTTTGCGGCCGGAACCATTTGCAGCACACCGTCAACCATACCGAGGCCGGCTCTCAGGATCGGCACAAACGCAAGCTTTCTGCCGGCGATCACCTTTGTTTTTGCAACACCCATCGGGGTTTCAATGGTTGCGTCTTCAAGCGGAAGGTCACGTGTGGCTTCGTAGCACATCAGCATTGCGATTTCGCTGACCAGCTCGCGGAACTCCTTGGAACCTGTGTTTTTGTCGCGCAGAAAGGTCAGTTTGTGCTGAATCAGCGGGTGATCCATGACGAATACTTGTTTGTCCATGTTGACATCCTCCATATATTTCAATTTATTTTGGCCGTAATTTTTGGCCGTAATAAAGGCCTTGTTTATAAAATCAAGAATCGCATCTTTACGATGATTTTTAATTTATAAACAAGGCCCAGCCTTCATGCAATTTATAACTCGCCGCGCTCAATCTCGGCGATCTCGTCAATCCGTCTCTGATGGCGTCCGCCCTCAAACGGGGTTTCAAGATAAATTTTGGCAAGCGCAACCGCTTTCTCTTCATCAATGACCCTGCCGCCCATGCAGAGGATATTGGCATCGTTATGACGCCGCGTCATTTCCGCACAGAATTCATTCGTGCATACCGCAGCGCGGATGCCCTTTACCTTATTGGCCGCAATACTGATTCCGATTCCTGTGCCGCAGCAGAGAATACCCTTTTCGGCTTCTCCGTTCATAATGCAGTGCGCGACTTTTGCCGCAATCGGTGCATAATCAACGGATTTCTCGTCAAAGGTACCGAAATCCTTATACTCGATTTTCTGGGAATCCAGATATTTTTTTACCGCTTCTTTCAGTAAAAAACCGCCGTGGTCGGCTCCCAATGCTATCATTTTACTTCTCCTTTTAAACGTTTTTTCAATTCCCGCTCCGCCTGAGGCAGGCGAAGATAAACCGGCATCAGTGCCGCCGGCGTTACTCCTTTGCCCTGCTCATAGGCACAGGCCGCCGCCTTTGCCACGGAGCACGCACGCTGATAAATCAGCGGCTCCGGAGGCAGAATCACATCCAAACTTTTAAACCACTGATTATTATAGCACAACTTTGCACCGTCTCCAACAAAATACAACGGTTTTTTATAATTTTTACACTCTTCCGCCAAAGTTTCCATTGAAAGGGCGCGGTCGGGAGTAAGCCGCTCAATTCCGCTGCCGTTCACCCGGAACATTGCATTGTAAACCTGCTGGCAGCGCGCGTCCATTACGGCGCAGACCGTACCCTGCACAAGCTCCAGATTGTAGGCCATCGCTTCCAGCGTGGATACGCCGACGCACGGCTTGTTTTCCGCCATAGCGAGGCCCTTGACGCTCGCCACGCCGATGCGGATTCCGGTAAAGGAACCCGGCCCGGCGGATACCGCAAACAGATCGATTTCGGCCAGCTTGGACTGCGTGCACTTCAGGACGTTTTCGATCATGGGCATAAGGGTCTGGCTGTGTGTAAGGCGGGTGTTGATGTAAAACTCGCCCAGCACCTTCCCGTCCTCAACCAGCGCCGCAGATGCAGCTGTTGCCGAAGAATCAATCGCTAAGATCTTCATTGTTACAATCATGCCTTTCCGGCCTGTGCCAAGGGCACAGGTACCGATACTTTATAGTTCAATCCCGTCGATGCGAAAAACACGCTCGTCCTGCTGCCCGCCCTGCCGGATTTCAATCCGGATTGCATCGGGAGGCAGCGCGGCTTCTATATTTTCGCTCCATTCAATGACCAGCACTCCCCCGGCTTCCAGATAATCGAAAAATCCGGTGGAATAAAGGTCGTCCCAGCCGGTCACGCGAAACATATCAAAATGATAGACCGCCAGCCTGCCGCGGTATTCGTGAACCAGCGCAAAGGTGGGGCTGGAAACGCCGTCAAGGACTCCCAACCCGCGCGAAAGCCCGCGTGTAAAGGCGGTTTTCCCCATGCCCATACCGCCGAAAAGCGCGAGCACCTCGCCGCCTTTCAGCTTTTCCGCCAGCCGTTCCCCAAGGGACTCCGTTTCGGCGGGAGAGGAAGTGATAATTTCCTGCATACAGTCACCTGTTATCCGTTAAAATAATCCTGTAATTTTGCCGTCGTCATCCACGTCGATCCGTTCGGCGCAGGGTACCTTCGGAAGGCCCGGCATCGTCATGATATCGCCGGCATAGGCAACCACAAACCCGGCTCCGTTGGAAAGGCGCAGGTCGCGGATGGTGATACGGAACCCGGACGGGCGCCCCAAAAGGGCCGCGTTGTCGGAAAGCGAATACTGTGTTTTTGCAATGCAGACGGGCAGCCGGTCTCCGCCGAGCTGTTCGATCTCTTTGATGGATTTCTCGGCCTGACTGGTGTAGACAGCACCGTCGGCTCCGTAAATTTCACGTGCGATCGTCTCTATCTTTTGCTTAACCGATAATTCCGTTTCATAGATCGGGTGGAAGTCGGACGGCTTGTCCGCCGCCGCGCAGACCTTTGCGGCCAAATCCGTTCCGCCCTCGCCGCCCTTGGCAAATACCTCGGACAGCGCAAAATCAGCCCCGTTTTCGCGGCAGTAGCGCTCGATATAATCCAGCTCCGCGTCGGTATCGCTGCCGAACCGGTTGATTGCCACGACCACCGGGACGCCGTATTTCTTCATATTGGCGATATGCGCACCCAGATTGACGATTCCCTTTTTCAGCGCGTCAAGATTTTCGACGGAAGTCTGGTCTTTCGGTACACCGCCGTTGTACTTGAGCGCGCGCGCGGTCGCAACCAGCACCACAGCGTTCGGCTTTAAGCCGGCCATCCGGCACTTAATATCCATAAATTTCTCGGCGCCGAGGTCGGAACCGAAGCCGGCCTCCGTAATGCAGTAATCTGCGAGCTTAAGCGCCAGACGGGTGGCCCTGACGGAATTGCAGCCGTGCGCGATGTTAGCGAACGGGCCGCCGTGCATGATGGCCGGGGTTCCTTCCAGCGTCTGTACGAGGTTGGGGTTGATCGCATCCTTGAGCAGCGCGGCCATCGCGCCCTGCGCTTTCAAATCGGACGCGTAAACCGGGGTGCCGGAATACGTATAGGCCACTAAAATGTTGCCGAGACGTTTTTTCAGGTCTTTCAAGTCCGCGGCGAGGCAGAAAATCGCCATGATTTCCGAAGCCACCGTGATGCAGAAGCCGTCTTCGCGCGGCACGCCGTTGATTTTCCCGCCCAGACCGACGACAATGTTGCGGAGCGCGCGGTCATTCATATCCATGCAGCGTTTGATCAGTATCCTGCGTGGGTCAACCTGCAGCGCATTGCCCTGCTGCATATGATTGTCCAACATGGCGCAGAGCAGATTGTTCGCGGAGGTGATGGCGTGAAAATCGCCGGTAAAATGCAGGTTGATGTCCTCCATCGGCACCACCTGCGCATAACCGCCGCCTGCCGCACCGCCTTTTATTCCAAACACGGGGCCGAGACTCGGCTCCCGCAGGGCAATGATCGCATTTTTGCCGATTCGCTTCATCGCTTCGCCGAGGCCCGCGGTTGTGGTGGTCTTTCCCTCGCCTGCCGGAGTGGGATTGATCGCGGTGACCAGAATCAGTTTTCCGTCCTTTTTTGACTCCAGTCTTTTAAAAAGCGAATCGTTCAGCTTTGCCTTAAACCGTCCGTAAGGTTCGAGCTCCTCCTCGGAAATTCCAAGCCCGGAGGCAATCTGAGCAATCGGAACCAGCTTTGTCTGCTGTGCTATTTCGATGTCCGTTAGCATTCATGCATTCTCCTAACACAAAAATATGATAAAATTATACCATATCCGACATAAAAAATGAACAAGCAACCGTAACTATTTATTTTTTCACAGGATAACCTTATAATAGAATTCTTGTCAGTCTTCGCTGCTCCCATACAGTTCCCCGCGGCTTAAGTAAATTATCTCCATCTTGGCTTTTCCGCTTGCAAGTTCCGTATTTCCATCTTATAATAAATTAGTTAGTAGTAAATATTACGATATATTTTGAGATAAAATTATGTTCTATATTCCGAGCATTTTGGGCTCTGGATATATTTCTGCTTTTTTAACAGAATCCGGATTTTTGAGGTGAAAGATGCGAGCTTTAAAACCGTTTATTGATTATATAAAACGCACGGACAAGCTGTACTGGCTGATTATGATTTCCATTTCGGCTTACTGCCTTCTGCTGCTAAAAACAGTGCCGACTCCGTCTGGAAAAACACGAAGCTGGTTTGCAACACAGTTGATTGCAATTATAATCGGGTACGCAGGTGCGATTTTTTTAACACTGATCGATTACCGTGAAATTGCAAACTACTGGTATCTTGTGGCGGGTTTCTGCCTGTTCTTAATTGTATACACACAGCTATTTGGCATTGCCGTCACAAGCAGCGGCGGAATTAACGCCAAAGCATGGATTTCGCTCCCGGGGGGTACATTCCAGCCGAGCGAAATGGTTAAAATCGGATTTATCATCACCTTTTCCAAACATCTGGCGGAGCTGAGGGAACGGGAGCTTATAAAGAACCCGCTGCACGTCGTCCTGCTGGGCTGTCACGCCGCAATACCGGTTATTCTGGTGCATTTTCAGGGTGACGACGGTTCCGCGATGATCTTCTTTTGTATGTTCCTTGCCATGTCGTTCGGCGCGGGGGTACAGCTAAGATATTTCGCCGGCGTGTTCGCTGCGCTGGGCGTTGCTTTCCCCATCGCGTGGAAATATATATTGAAGGATTATCAGAAGGACCGCCTTACCATATTCCGCCACCCGGAAACCGACCCGCTGGACAAGGGCCTGCAGCAGATACAGGGCCGGATTTCCATCGGCAGCGGGCAGCTTTGGGGCAGGGGCCTGTTCAAAAGCCCACGGGTAAAAGCGTATTCCGTACCGGTGCAGCAAAGCGACTATGTCTTTTCCGTCGCCGGGGAACAGCTTGGTTTTATTGGCTGTACGCTGATCCTGCTGCTGCTGCTGCTGCTGCTTTTTAAAACACTCCGCATTGCAAGAAAATCAAGCGACGTGCTCGGCAGCTCCATCTGCTTCGGTTTCTTCGGTATGATTGCCGCCCAGACCTTATTCAATCTTGGGATGTGCCTGAACTTGCTGCCGGTTATGGGTGTAACGCTTCCGTTTTTCAGCGCGGGAGGCTCCTCCGCCGCCTGTTTATACTTTGGCTTCGGCCTTGCGCTGAACGTTTATATGCACCGGGTAAATCCCGATAAGGTCACACTACGCAGATAAAAAAAGCCGCCGGATTTCCGGCGGTTTTTTTGTGTTAAAAGTAATTACTCTTCCGGCTTTTTCGGGCGGTATTTTCGTTCTCCGATTGCTCTAAGTATCACGGTCATGACGAACACA
>JAEWUH010000015.1 GCA_023397245.1 Bacillota bacterium
ACCACAGGTTGTTTGCCCATGCCTGATCCTGCAAGGTGAGCGCGTTATTGTTGCGGTCGTCGGAAAGCCACTTTTCGGCTTTGTATTTCTGTAATATCTCGGTGCCTTTGGCGAAAAGCTCATGCAGTTTTTCACCGTATATGTATTTCTTAATATGATGGTGGATGATTTTCATATCGGTATGATACCATAGGGTTGCGAATTCGTTGTCAAGGACTGTGATTAAGGCCATTTTTATTACTTCCTTTATTTGGATTTTTATTATGGCTCTATCATACTCATCCTATGTTAAACATTTTTAATCAAGCTGTGAATGTTCGGCGAAGCTGTGTGATACTTGCGTGAACCTGTTCCGAACAAAAAAGCCCTCCCGGCCTGTAATCAGCCGGGAGGGTAAATTTCACCTGCAGCGCCGGATTCCCAGCCGGCCGCAGAATATCAGTCGTTAACCATGATACTGCCTTGCGGAATTTTGAACTGATTTGATATTACGTTTCGAACATCCTGAACCGTCAGTCCGGGAAGAGCATTTAAGCTGTCAATAATCTGTCTGAGCTTCTGGTCATGCTTTGCCCCATATTCGTTGAATATGTCAATATCGATGACGCTGAGCCCTTCAGAGGTTCGGTTTACTATAACGGATGCCCTGTTCTGTGCCATGTTCCACGCTCTCCTTTTCTTCTTCTATGATAACCGCATGTGCTCAAAAAGTCAATAAACATACAAAAAACAAGTAAAAGTGTATAAAAAACCGACCGTATCACAGTCGGTTTGTCCCGTCTGGAAATAACAAAACTATTATCCCAATGAAGAAGATTCAAAACCTGCCGTTTCCATTTTCGGTTACTCCGGTTTCAAGCGGCTTTCACAATTACGGTGCAGTCTAAAACTGTCTTGAGGTAATATATTCCATGTTTTTTCCTCTTAATGAAAACCCCTCTTAAAAATTTCTTTTTCTTTTAAAATCGCATACTTTTCAGCTTAACTTCACCTAAAATCCACATAGAATGCCTATGATGAAGGCGTGCTATGAGAAGGAAATATCTGCGGAGGTGAAACTGAATTGCGAGCCTTTTAAGCTTATTCTTCTCAATTCGCGGCTTTGCCTTTGCGTGGGTAAAGCCGTTTTTTTATAAATTCAGTTCTGATTACATTATTCGTGACCAACGTGAAAATAAATGGGGTGCGTATAAAGAATTATGCTAAATTGTTTCAGCGCGGAAAAAAGTTTTCCGCCTTGGCTGCTTCTGCTTGAAAGTACCGGACACAAGCGGTATAATTACCTTGTTTTTTAAAGGAGGTTCTTAAAATGAAAGTGATTGCAATTAACGGAAGCCCCCGCAAAAACGGGAATACCGCGCAGGCCCTTCAGGTAATGGCGGATGAACTGAAAAAGCAAGGTATCGAAACGGAGATCATACAGGTCGGGCATTTGGATATCCACGGCTGCATAGCCTGCGGGCACTGTTCTGCTTCTGAGCGGAACCAGTGTGTATTCAAAGACGATATCGTCAATGAAACGGCGGCAAAAATGCGTGAAGCGGACGGTTTTATTCTTGCCTCTCCTACCTATTACGCCGGAATAGCCGGAACGATGAAGGCTTTTTTGGATCGGGTGTTTTATTCCAGCTCCAAATACTTTAAATACAAGGTGGCGGCGTCCCTGTCGGTCGTCCGGCGTGCGGGCGGCGTGGACGTGGTTCATCAGCTCAACAACTATCTGAATCTGGCGGAAACCGTCATTCCGCCGTCGCAGTACTGGACGATCGCTTACGGCCGGCAGAAAGGCGAAGTCCTGCAGGATGCCGAAGGCATCCAGACGCTTCGCAAGAACGCCCGGGCGATGGCCTGGCTCTTAAAGGTCATCGATGCCGGAAAAGATACAATACCCCTTCCCGAAGAAGAAAACCGCGTTATGACGAACTTTATACGGTAAAGTTAAGCCGCGCGGATCGTTTCAAAGGACTGCATCATTCCGCCGCAACCGGCTGTCTGATGCAGTCCTTTCTGTTTTTTACCGTTTTGTTGCCATTGAAATCATTTGCTTCGTGAAGTAAAATAATATTGAAACGGGGTGGCAGATATGGAATTTCCATCGTTAAAGAAGCAGATAATCAATGAAGTATACGCTTTTATGGCCACTGAGGCACTGAAAGGGAACTATCTTATCCTGATTACGGCAGCCGGCACGATTTTAGGCAAGCCGGTTTTTGATACGGAAGCTCAATATGAAGATTTGGAAAACGGCAGGTTAAATGATAAAAATGCCGTGGCGCTGATTTTTGAGATGATTGATGAGTCCAAAAAGCAATATAAAAAATACATACCGGATGGCTCCCTGCTTCCGGGCAATGATGGATATATTATGCTGAAAGAAGTGACGGTCAGAGCCAATGACGGGGTCAGGCTAAACTTTCCCACAATGATTGTGTTTTACGACCAGATCATTGGGGTTACTTTTGGAAATGCAAGCAGGGATTCGACTTGAGGGAAAACCGGAATTCGCATAAATACGCCGGCGTTTGAAGGATGCGGAAACGTCCCTTGGCGCCGGCTTTTCAGCCGGTGACCGACTTGTTCAAATCAAGCACGATTTGGATATAATCGTCGGGCTTTTCAAAATGGAATCCATGGCCGGAGACAACATTGATCAGCTTATTATTTTTTATATCGCGGTGAGCGCGCTCTGCGTCCTTTTCATCCATGGCACCCAGAAGATAACCGTCTTTATACTGCCAGCTGGTATGAATCAGGACGGACGGGCAGGAGATTTTTTTCAGCAGTTCATCATAGTTGATTCCTTTAAACCATGAACGGGTGTAAAAGGTTTCCCCAAAACGCGGATCATAGGTATTGATAGCCCGGAATCCTTCCGCAGTTACCGGGGGAAAGAAGAATATTTTTATCGGAGAATCGGGATGCCTGTCGTTATAGGAGAGGGCGTAATCTGTGATGGCTTTTCTGCCTTTTTCGGGAACAAAGAGCTGCATCCAAAAACAGTTTTTCATATAATAGCGGACATAACTTTTTTCACTGCTCTGCAAGAGAAAATTGTGGGAAGTGATACCCAGATCATGATAGGTAAAATGGTTTTTCCATCTTGGAAATTCGGTTGAAAACATCGGCGGATCTTCCAGAACCACGCCCCGGATAGCATCCGGAAAATTTGCGGCCATATAGGCGGCGAGAAAGCCTCCGGACGAATGTCCTGAAACAATGACCGGCTCCTTGATTACTTGCGTGATGAATGCATGAAAATCATCCGACATTGCTTCAATATTATATTTTTCGGGATTTTTGCTTGATTTGCCGTGCCCGTGGCAGTCTACGGCATATATATGGAATTTTTTTGATAGTTTAGGAAGTACCGGTGCGTAATTCTCCCAGTCCGTGGTCTGGCCATGGATCAGAAAAAGCACGGGCCCGTTGGAGGGCCCTTCTGCGTAATTGAGTACGGTATCGCCTGTTTTGAATTGTTTTTCCTGAAATCCGGCGTCCCACACCTTTTGCATATCCCTTTCGTGATAATACAGGTTGTTTGAAATCATATTATATGCGCCGGCAGAAAAAGCGATTAGCAAAATTAAAATAATCGCTGACACAATTTTTAAAATCATATGTTTTTTCGCCCCTTTTTGATCGGATATTTTGTTTGAGATTTCTGTCATAATTTACCTCCTTTTTTATTCTAAAGCCTGACACAGCGGTTCACAAAAGCAGAGCGGGGACAAGATTGTTCGCACCGCCTTTTACGGCGGTATGCCAGTTTCTTTACATAGTGTCTCATTTGTGCTACAATACGCGTAGTATATCATGCCATACATTGGAAAACAATAGATTTTCCAATAGTGCTACAGAACTGCGCGATCAGTGACTCTTTCGCGATTGGCCATCAGCAGTCGATTTTTACCGCGGCAGAATCAATAACATCATACACAGGCATCACAGGAGAGGGAAAACATGAATAAGGGACAGGCTCATCCGGCTGCATTGACTTCTAAAAAGATGATTTCCGGAGCTCTTTTGGAAATTATGAAAGAAAAGGAATATAAGCATATCACGATAACCGAGGTCTGCAGCCGTGCTCAAATTGCCCGAAGGACTTTTTATCGTAATTTTGAAACAATGGATGACGTTCTTCTTTTTTTGGCGAAAAATATTATTGATCAATTTAAAATTATGATTAAGGAACATTCAGAAGGAACCTTCTATGAGGTACTTGTTGCCTATTTTACGTTTTGGAGCAGGCAATCCGATATGCTGAAGCTGCTGATGCACAAAGGCCTGACCGCTGTCATATTCATCGAATATATTAAAAGTCTGGAAGAGGTTCCCTGTTTATACAGACTGAATCCTTCGGCCGATATAAAGACGGAGGAATACCCCCTTGTACAGGCTTTTATTGCCGGCGGTTTGTGGAGTTTACTCAGCTACTCTATTACGCATAACTGTGAACAAACTCCTCAGGAGCTGGCCGATATTCTGACTCGTCAATTACATACCGAATTTCACGGGAACCGTTAGTTTGGAGAATCGGTTCCTTTATGCTTCTTCTCCCAATCCGTGCCGGGTTCAAAGTACCTGTGGCCATCAGCGCAAAAAAATAAGAAGTACCCAAAACGGGTACTTCTTCCTTGCGGTAACGATCGGAATATGCCATAGGAAAGAAATATATATCAGCTATGAACAGGTTTCGGTTCACTGATAAAGGGGATTCCCTCGGTCAGAATCTTTTCGATGCCGTTTGAGCCCGGCATATGCCCACTGTTCTCGATTCTGTGAAAAACCAGATTTTTATTCTGACTTTCCGCTATAAACTGAGAAATGGTTTTCGTTGAGGTGACAATATCGGTGCTTCCCTGTAAAATTAAATACGGAATCCGCACGTTTGACAGTTCCTCACTTAAGTCTACTTTCATCATTTCCGAAAGCAGACTTTTGTTTTTTGCGTATCCGTTTATAACCATCGCTTTGAAATCTCTCAAGGAATAGTCCGGGCTTGTTAAAATCCCGCGGATGATTGTACCCAACGGTATTTTCCCACCGGATTTCGACTGGTACCCTTCTGTATATTTGCGAATCCAGACGGCTGCCTGTTTTAGCTCTTCCATCGTATGTACGTCTTTGTGAAACATATCGTCCATGAGCTTCTGCTTCCTGGAAGACAAACCGGACCGTTTCAATTCATCATAAACTTCCTGATTAAATGTCAGATTCTTAAGTACCTGACCATATACCATTACGCGGTTCAGCAATTCGGGCACTCTTGCCGCTGCTTTTGCCGCAAGGACAGAACCCCATGAGACTGCAAACAGATTTACCGGATTGTTCGGAAAGTCGTTCTTTATAGCCTTAATCAGGTCTACCGTCATATCAACAAACAAATCGATGGTAAAGCTGTCATCAATAACATGATTGTTGATTCCGCAGCCTAACTGATCCCAATATACCATAATGCACCGGTCTGTAAATTTGGGAAACATTCCTCGGCAGCCTTCTGAAAACGGGATGGGAGCGCCCGGCCCTCCGTGCAGGAAGATGAGAACGGGATTGGTTTCCTGTTTTCCGTCCAGCAGAACCTTTTGATCATAACCGCCCAGCTTGTAGGTTGCGATTTTTGAAACCTGATTGTTTAAGATGGTTTCTTTTCTCTGTTTGTTCATTCCATATATCTCCAATATACCTGAATATTCTATATGGAGTATATCATAGGAGCATTAAAAAAGCAAAATCCATGTGCAGGTTTAAATCCTTGCGCATGAACTTTGCCGTGACAAGCCTGGTCGAAAAATATCATTCGTATTATGC
>JAEWUH010000053.1 GCA_023397245.1 Bacillota bacterium
GTATTATCATGAAAAAATTAGGCGTAGCAATTCTGGTTCTTTCCATGGTTTTATCTATGGCGGCTTGCGGTCAAAGCAGCACATCTTCTTCCTCTCAGGGTGCAGCGGCAAGCGCTGCGGGAAGCACGGCAGCCAGCGCAGCGGCTTCCGCTGCAACAACTTCTAAGAAGCCCCTTAAGATCGGTATCTCCGTTCCGAACCTCACAAACGTATTCTTCACCCAGATCAGAGACGGTATGCAGAAGGCACTGAAGGATCCGAGCGACAGCCTTGTTGTTATGGACTCCCAGGGCGACCAGAACAAGCAGATGAACGACGTTACCGACCTGATTAATCAGGGCTGCAACGTAATCGGCCTGTCCCCCATCAACTCCGACGGCGTTCGCGCAACACTTGAATACTGCAAAAAGGCCGGCGTTCCGGTCATCGCCTTCAACGTAGGCGTTAAGAACCCTGAACTTGTTGCAAGCACCATTGTTTCTGACAACGAGGCTTCCGGACATATGTGTGCTCAGGCTCTTGCAAAGGCATTGGGCGGCAAGGGTAATGTTGTTGAAGTTACATTCAGCACGACCACAACCTGCCATGCTCGTCAGAAGGGCTTTGAAGATGAAATCAAGGCAAACTATCCGAACATCAAAATCCTCCAGAACAAAGACGTTGAAAAGGCAACTGCCGACTATTCCCAGCCGATCATGGTTGACTTCATCAATGCTTACCCGAACCTCGACGGCGTATTCTGCATCAACGATCCTACCGCCCGCGGCGCGATCTCCGCTCTGAAAGAAGCCGGCAAGATCAGCCATGTAAAGGTTGTATCCGTTGACGGTTCCAATGAAGGCAAGGGCTTTATCCGCGCCGGTGAAATGGTCGCTTCCGCTGCTCAGGATCCTGCAGGCATCGGCCGCACCACAGTCGAAACAGCTTACAAACTCCTCGCAGGCGAAAAGGTTGAAGCAAACGTCATTATGCCGATGTCCATCATCGACGCCAGCAACGTAGGCAAATAAAACCCGATTTTATCACACGAACCATTTGTTTTAAATACGGACGTAATCGACCATCGCTGTTCATGGCGGTGGTCGGTTGCGCCAATCATTATGAAACGAGCGGCTGTGCTTGGTTCCTAAAAGTAAATGCCGTATTTGAAGGCGGCAAGCAGTAAAAGGAAGTGATTCAATGCCAAGTGAGTATGTCCTTGAAATGAACAACATTGTTAAGTCATTTGGCTCCAATAAAGTTTTGGATGACGTATCGATCGCCATTAAACCGGGCGAGGTACGTGCTTTAATGGGGGAAAACGGCGCAGGCAAGTCTACTTTGATGAAAATTCTCGGCGGCATTTACCATGCCGATTCAGGAAGCATCAATATAAACGGCGAACCGGTGCAGATTACCACGGTGGATGACGCACGGCGCTTGGGCATCAGCTTTATCCATCAGGAAATCAGCAACGTTCCCAGTATGACGATTGCCGAAAACTTTTTCCTTGGCAAGGAACCCAAAACAAAAATGGGGCTTGTCGACCAGCGCCGGATGCATCGTGAAACGCGCGGCGCACTGGACGTAATGGGTATCAATCTGCCGACAAACCGTCAAATTTCCGGATTGTCCATCGCGCAGCAGCAGATGCTGGAAGTTGCGCGAGCAATCAATGAAAACGCAAAAGTTATAATTATGGACGAACCTACCGCTTCTCTGGCAAACGCGGAAGTAGACGACCTGTTCCGGCAGGTAAAGATGTTGAAAGAGAAAAACGTAGCTATTATATATATCTCCCACCGTATGGAGGAAACCTTCCGCGTGTGCGATACGGTCACTGTCCTGCGGGACGGCAAATTCATCGGTACCAAGAATACGGCGGAAGCAACGGAAAAAGAGCTGATCAGCATGATGGTCGGCCGTAAATTTGATGAAATCTACGGCAACCAGCGCGCCGTAGGCGGAGAAGTGATCCTGCAGGTAAACGGCCTTAGCAGCAGGGCGGTCAAAGACGTAAGCTTTGACCTGAGAAAAGGCGAGATCCTGGGCTTTGCAGGCCTTGTGGGCGCGGGACGTACGGAAACCGCCCTCGCTTTGTTCGGTATTGATAAAATCCATTCCGGCGAAGTGATTATTGAAGGGAAAAAAGTAGCCATTCACAGACCGTCCGACGCAATTCGTGCCGGCATCGCGCTGGTTCCGGAAGACCGTAAGGGACAGGGGCTTTTCCTGGGCCACAGTATTTCGGTAAACCTTACGTTCCAGGTGCTGAATGAATTTATCCGCAATCTGAGGATCAACCGCAAAAAGGAATCCAATTTAATTTCCACATATCAGAATAAGCTTTCCATTAAAATGGCATCGGTCAGTCAGCTGGCGGGAGAGCTCTCCGGCGGCAACCAGCAAAAGGTGGTCATTTCAAAGTGGTTGGCTGCAAAGCCGAAGGTACTGATCCTGGACGAACCGACCCGCGGCATCGATGTTGGTGCAAAGGCGGAAATCTACAAGCTGATGAGCGACCTGACCAAAGAAGGAGTTTCCATTATAATGATTTCCTCTGAACTGCCGGAGATCATTAATAACTCCAGCCGTATTGCGGTTATGAGCGAAGGCAGGCTTGTGAAAATATTAGACCCTGATGTAGACGAAATCTCTCAGGAGATTATCATGTCCTACGCAGTGGAAGGAGGAAACAAATAAATATGAACAGTACAAATAATCCAGAATCTGCAGTGTTAAAGCAACACATTGGGGTGGGAAACCTGGTAGTCGGCTGGCTGAGGCGCAACATAGCCGCTATTGCTGCGGTGCTGATCCTCTGCCTCGGACTTACGTTTACGACGAACACGTTCCTTGTTTCAACAAATCTGCTTAGTCTGCTGCGCCAGTCCTGCGTCAACGTCTTGATTGCGTTCGGCATTACCTGTGTTTTGATCTGCGGCGGAATCGATCTGTCCGTCGGCTCCTGCGCCGCCGCTTCCGGCGTTATTACGGTTACCATGGCGAATGCGGGGATCCCGCTGCCTTTGTGTATCCTTACTGCGCTTGCGTTCGGCGCGCTCCTTGGACTCTTCAACGGATACATCGTTTCCCATACAACGATTCCTCCCTTTATTGTTACTCTTTCCACGCAGATCATTGTGCGCGGCCTCGGATATGTAATGACCGGCGGTCAGCCTACCCAGTGCAACAATGAACAGTTCAACCTGATTGGAACCGGCGACCTGCTTGGAATTCCGACTCCGGTATTTGTAGTCATCTTCGTCCTTGTGGTTCTGTTCTTCGTTATGAACCGTACCGCGTTCGGACGCCATGTTTATGCGACCGGCGGAAATCCGGAAGCGGCAAGATATGCCGGCGTAAACACCAAGTCGGTTCAGATGCGCGTCTTTACAATGAGCGGAACGTTAGCCGCGCTTGCCGGCGTTGTCCTTGCGGCACGTCTGTATTCCGGCCAGCCGTCCGTAGGTGAAGGCTTTGAGCGTGATGCAATCGCTGCTTCCGTTCTCGGCGGCACGAGCTTTAACGGCGGTATCGGTACGCTCGGCGGCACGGTGATCGGCGCATTGATCATCGGTGTTCTGAACAACGGTATGAACCTGCTGCGCATCAACAGCTACTGGCAGTTCGTTGTCAGAGGCTGCGTAATTCTCGGCGCAGTTTATATCGATTACCTGAAAAAAGCGAGAACACTGAAGAAATAATGGATGAATCCGTTTACTTAGGAGGATAAAATTGGACAGCCAACAGCTTGTTTTAAAGTGCAGGCAGCTGCGCCGCGATATCATTGAAATGATCGCGGGAGCGGCCAGCGGTCATCCCGGCGGTTCGCTTTCCATGGTGGAGCTGCTTGCGGCGATCTATTATACCCAGATGAGGGTTGACCCCCAAAATCCGGACGATCCGCAAAGGGACCGGTTTGTTCTGAGCAAGGGACATGCGGCGCCCTGCTACTACGCGGTGCTCGGTGAAATGGGATTCTTCGACAAGGCGGAATTTAAAAACTTCCGTCAGCTTCACAGCATCCTGCAGGGACATCCGGACGCCAAAAAAGTGCCCGGAGTGGACGCTTCCACCGGCTCGCTCGGTCAGGGTGTTTCCATTGCCGTAGGGATGGCCCTTGGAGCCAAGGCGGCGAAAGGCCCGCAGAAGGTTTATACCATTCTGGGGGACGGGGAGCTGCAGGAAGGCCAGGTGTGGGAAGCCTGCACCGCGGCGGCGCATTATAAACTCGATAACCTCACGATCATGATTGACAACAACGGCCTGCAGATTGACGGTACCAACGATCAGGTGATGTCGCTGGGGAATATCAGGGCGCGCTTTGAGGCAGTGGGGCTTGATGTAATCGAGCTTGCCGACGGCAATGATATCGACCAGGTGGTTGCCGCGCTGGAACCCCCCGCAAAGCCGGGAAAACCAAAGTGCATACTGGCGCATACGACTAAGGGAAAGGGCGTCTCATTTATGGAAAATCAGGTGGGCTGGCACGGCAAAGCACCGTCACCCGCCGAACGGGATGCCGCTCTTCAGGAAATGGAGGGCTGATATATGAGTGAAATGAAAGCAATACGCGCCGCCTATGGAGAAGCTCTGGTCGAGCTTGGCGAAAAGAATGACAGGATCGTCGTACTGGATGCGGATCTTGCCCATGCGACCATGACCAACGGCTTTGCCGAAAAATATCCGGAACGGTTTTTTAACGGCGGAATTGCGGAAGCCAACATGGTTTCCATGGCCGCCGGACTTTCTACAATGGGTTTTGTCCCGTTCTGCAGCACGTTCGCCATTTTTGGTGCGGGCCGCGCTTACGAGCAGGTGCGCAACAGCGTAGCTTATCCGAATTTCAATGTAAAGCTTGGCATGACGCACGCGGGGATTACGCTCGGCGAGGATGGCGGAAGCCATCAGGCGATCGAGGATATTGCGCTAATGCGCGTGATTCCCGGAATGACGGTCATCGTACCGTGCGACGCAAACGAGGCAAAACGCGCCGTGAATGCGGTTGCGGCGATGAAGGGCCCTGCCTATCTGCGCCTTGCCAGACCCGCAACGCCTGTTTTTGAGCAGGATATGCCGTTTGAAATCGGCAAGGCAAATGTTCTGCGGGAAGGCAGCGACGTTGTTCTGTTTGCCTGCGGCATTATGGTGGCGACTGCGCTTGACTGCGCGGCGCGCCTTGCGGAACAAGGCGTTTCCGCTGCCGTTGTAAATATACACACCATTAAGCCGATTGACGTGGAATGCATTCTGCGTTATGCGGAAAAGTGCAAAAAAGTTGTAACGATTGAGGAACACAGTGTAATCGGCGGCCTCGGAGACGCGGTAGCCGGTGTGCTGATTGGCAAAGGAAGTTTCAAATTCAGGAAAGTTGGAATACAGGACCGGTTCGGTCAGTCCGGAAAACCGGATGACCTCCTGAAGGAATACGGACTGGATCCGGATTCGGTTCTGGCGGACGTCAAAAGTATTTTATAAAACAAAATCCCCGGCCTGCATAGCCTGCTTCCCGGAGAAGTAAGGAGATCTATCATGAAAATAGCTCTTATTAATGAAAACAGCCAGGCGCCAAAGAATGAGCTGATCTGCAGCGTGCTCAAAAAAGTCGTGGAACCGATGGGTCACACGGTTTACAATTACGGTATGTATACCGGCACGGACAAGGAATGGCTGACTTATGTGCAGAACGGCATCCTTGCGGCCGTGCTCCTCAACAGCGGCGCGGCGGATTATGTAATTACCGGCTGCGGAACCGGCGAAGGCGCAATGCTTGCGCTGAACAGCTTCCCGGGCGTTATCTGCGGCCATGTGGTTGACCCGAGCGACGCCTTTATGTTTGCTCAGATCAACGACGGCAACGCAATTTCTCTGCCGTTTGCCAAGGGCTTCGGCTGGGGCGGCGAATGCAACCTGGAGTACGTCTTTGAAAAGCTGTTCGGCTGCGAAAGCGGCGGCGGCTACCCGAAGGAAAAGCAGCAGGTTGAGCGCAGCAACAAAAAAATACTGGATGCTGTAAGAGCCAACAACTTCCATGATCTCATTACCTGCCTTAAGGGTATCGATCAGGAACTGCTCAAAGGTGCTCTTGGCGGCGCCCACTTTAAGGAGCTGTTCTATGCCAACAGCAAGGACGAAGCTCTTACCGCTTACGTAAAATCGGTTGTAGGCGAATAAATTATCGATTACACAATGATTGAATCATTCTCCTTTACAAAGGGGCTCTGGTAAAACAGCCCTGCAAAAAAGCCGGAACTGCCGCACCGAAAGGTGCCGGCGGCTCCGGTTTTCTGTACTTTTGCCACAGATTTATCGTTCTGCTTTAATCCTTGTTTCCAAGAAATTATTCCGACAGTTTTAACATAAGCATCAAATATCCGTCACATAAAAAGAGCATGTTTATAATGATTAAATTATAAACGGGGGATGCCTATGCCATATGATCCGTTTTCGCAGGAGTTTCTTTTAATGCTCGAAAATCCGACCAAGGCTATTTTTGCGGCGATGGTCTCCGGCGCTTTGCTGGGATTCTTGAGAGGGCTGCGAATAAGGCCGTAGTGCAATTACGGTCAATAGGGCTTTATAAACATCTGTGTCCAGTAGATGGTGCCGTTGGCCTTTTTGGCCGCGCCCACACCCGTCTGCGTATAGGCTGCCGACAGAATGTTGGCCCTGTGCCCCGGGGAGTTCATCCAGGCGGTAACGACCTCCTGCGGCGTTCTCTGCCCGTAGGCAATATTTTCGCCGGCGGCGGAAAACTTCAGCCCGAAGTTCTGCATCATGGTAAACGGCGAGCCGTAGGTTGGGGAAGTATGCGAAAAATAGTTTTTGTTGATCATGTCCTGCGATTTGTACCGCGCCACACGCGCGAGCTGCCAGTTGGTGGTAAGCGCGGGCAGTCCCCGCTTAGTGCGTTCCAGATTGATCAGCCTTGTTACCTCGTCTTCATAAGATTTGAGGGAACTGGCTGCGGGAATATTGACTTTTTGCCCCGGATAAATCATACTTGGATTGCTGAGCTGCGGATTTGCCTTAATCAATTCGGAAATTCCGATTTCGTACCGTACCGCGATCTTCCACAGGATGTCGCCGCTGACGACGGTATATGTGGTCGCCTGCGCGAACGCGGCGGTTGAAATAAAGAATGTGCCGATTAAGGTTATTAAAAATGTGGTAAACTTCTTTTTCATTCAATATCACCTCGTTTTTATTGTCCGCATAAACGGGGCAAATATCAGAGCGGCGGGCTGCATAAATTTGTAAGAAATCGAACGCAGGCAGCGGTCACATATAAAATAATTTAAAATCATTTCATAAAATTTTCCGTTTTTTCACACTATTTTCACTTATATATG
>JAEWUH010000163.1 GCA_023397245.1 Bacillota bacterium
TTGGGGTCTGCCTGCAGCTGCATAATGGCAACTGAAACAGCGCTGTCCGCTTCAAAGGGCAGACGGCCTGTAATCATTTCATAAAGCATAACGCCCACGGAATAAATGTCGGCTTTCTCGTCCGTCAGATCGCCTCTGGCCTGTTCCGGCGCAATATAATGCACGGAACCGATCGCCTTATCGGTCATGGTACGAGTTTCACTGCGGGAAAAACGCGCGATTCCAAAGTCTGTTACCTTAATCGTACCGTCCTGCAGCAGCATGATATTCTGCGGCTTGATATCGCGGTGCACGACCCCTTTTTCATGCGCATGCTGCAGCGCGCGCAGGATCTGCACGGTAAAATGGATGGCTTCCTTCCATTTGATTTCCTTCTGCTGGTCAAGGTAATCCTTCAGCGTGATCCCGTCGATATATTCCTCTACAATATATTGAATCCGGTCGCCGAAACTGACATCGTAAACTTTAACGATATTCGGATGCGAAAGCACCGCAATCGCTTTGGATTCGTTTTTAAACCGGCGTATAAATTCGTCGTTCCCCAGGAACTCGTCTTTTAAAATCTTGATGGCTACCGTACGGTCGTCAAGCGTGTCATAAGCCCGGTAAACCAGAGCCATTCCGCCTACGCCCAGTAATTCATGTATTTCATAACGCGCATCGAGCCTTTTGCCTGTATATTTGTCCATAAAAAACAACTCCAATCAACAGTCAGTTTTCAACGATGGCTACGGTGATATTATCCCCGCCGCCACAGTCTTTGGCAAGTGTTACAAGCTTTTCGGTTAATGTATCCGCATCAAGTTTTTGGGAAAGCTCCAGAATTTTTTCCGCGTCGATATAATTTGTCAGTCCGTCCGTGCAGATCAGCAGCCGGTCGCCTTTGGAAAGCGGGCTCTCACAGTAGTCGATCTGAATGGAAGAATCTACGCCGAGCGCACGGGTAATGATATTTTTATGTGGGTGTATTTTTGCCTGCTGCTCCGTAAGGTCGCCGCTGTTGATCATCTCCTGCACCATGGAATGATCAGTGGTCAACTGTTTGATCCCCTGCGGCGTTATCAGATACGCACGGCTGTCCCCGGCATGCGCCACATGGGCGACTTCCTGGGAAACAACCGATGCAACCACGGTCGTACCCATTCCGCTGAGCGCGGCATCACCGGAGGCCATATCATGTACAACCAGGTTTGCATTAAATATGGAGGACAGGATCATATTTTTAATCGAGTTATGCGCCAATTCGCTGTGGTAGGATGAAAGAATCTGTTCGGAAATCTTTTCAACCGCAATGCTGCTTGCCACATTTCCGCCGTTTGCTCCCCCCATGCCGTCGCAGACAACAGCCCACGCGGAGCCATCGGGAAACACACCGGCTTTGCAGGCGTCCTGATTGGATTGCCTGACCAGGCCAACATCACTCTTGCTGCACACTTTCAACATTGGCCACCTCCTCTTTATACCTGCGTCTTAACTGGCCGCAGGAAGCGTTTATATCGGAACCAAGCGTTCTCCGCACCGTGGCGGTGATTCCTTTGCCGGAAAGGACTCTGCAGAAGCTTTGAAGCCGCTCCGCGGAGCTCCTGGTGAAGCCCGCTCCCGACACACTGTTTACCGGAATCAAATTCACATGGCAGAGGGTTCCCTTTAACCTGCCCGCAAGCTCTCTGGCGCAGACGTCGCTGTCGTTTACGCCGCTGATCATGGCGTATTCATAGGAAATGCGGCGTCCGGTAATCTCGGAATAATAGCGGCAGGCCTTTAAGAGCTCCTCAATCCCCCATTTATGGTTCACCGGCATCGTTTTGGAGCGAATTTCATCGTTCGGCGCGTGCAGAGAAATGGAAAGGGTCAGCTGCAGCTTTTTTTCTGCCAGGTCGTATATTTTATCGACAATGCCGCAGGTGGAAAGCGAGATGTGCCGCATCCCGATATTCATTCCCTCTTCGGAAGTAACAAGCTCCAGAAAGCGGAGGACGTTCCCGTAATTATCAAGCGGTTCACCCATTCCCATTAAAACCACGTTGGAAATGCGCAGGCCGGCGTCCGTTTGGGCCGACTGAATCTGCGCAAGGATTTCGGAAGCGGTCAGATTGCGGGAGAAACCGCTTTTCCCGGTCGCGCAGAAAGCGCAGTTCATCTTGCAGCCTACCTGGGTGGAGATACAGATCGTATGTCCGTGATGATAATCCATCAGTACACTTTCCACGTGCTCTCCGTCATTCATCCGGAACAGGTATTTGACCGTTCCGTCTATTTTGGATTCCAGCTTTTTTTCAATCACAGCGTTTGCTATGTAGTATCTGCCCACAAGCTCCTGCCGAAACGGTTTTGACTGGTCGGACATTTCATCAAAGCTGACAACGCCGCGGTGCAGCCACCGATAAACCTGCAAAGCACGAAACGCCGGCTGGCCTTCCGCAGCAAAATCGGCTTTCAGCTCCTGCAGGGTCATTGATTTTATGTCTTTCAGGCTCAAAATTTCCACTCCTACCTCTTTTTAAAGGCAGCGACAAAAAATCCGTCCGTTCCATGAACATGGGGCATCAGGGTCAGTTGATTTTCCGGTTCGTCGACTGCACGCGTAAGATTTTGGGGCAAACGGAGTGCATACGGCTCAAATCCGTCGTTGTTCTTTATAAATTTTGCCGCCACTTCATCATTCTCGTGAGGATTCAATGTACAGGTGGAATAAATCAGTATCCCGCCGCTTTTCACAAGCTGTGAAGATTTACACAGAATAAAGTACTGCAAATCCGGTAAACTGTCAATAGCTGACTGCAATTTATACCGTATCTCGGGTTTTCTGCGTATTATTCCCAAACCGGAACAAGGAACGTCGCACAAAACCCGGTCCGCCGGTTCCAAATCAACCGGCTCGCTCTGCGCGTCGCGGACTGCCGCCTGAATCATCGAAAGGTTCAGGCGCTGCGCGCCCTGCCGAATCAGCCGCACCTTCCCTTTATATTTATCAAAGGCAAGCAGCCGACCCTGATTCCCCATGATCTCGGCGATGGTAAATGCCTTTCCGCCCGGCGCGGAACAAACGTCGATGACACTTTGTCCGGCAATCGGGTTCAGTAGCGAACAGCAAAGCTGGGAAGAAAGGTCCTGAATGTGAAACAGACCGTCGCGGTAGCAGACCGACTGGCTGACCGCCCCCGTATTTTCCAGCTTGACCGCATTTTCAAGCCAGTCAACGGCTTTCGCCTCAATATTTTCCGAATTCAGGCGTTCAATTAAGTTTTCCTCGGAAACAGCCGTATTATTCACTCTTGCAAATACGGGCGGCTTATTCATTGAACTTTCCAGCAGTCCCAAAGTGCAGCTTTCGCCGTAGGACTCCTGCCAAAGCTTTATAAGCCACTGCGGGCAGGAATATTTTACGCTCAAATACGGCAACGGCTCTTTTTCCGGGTCCGGCATTTTTATACCTTCAAGGTTTCTGAGCAGGGAACGCATGACCGCGTTGATGAAACCGGAAGCCTTTGCGGATTTATTTTCTTTTGCCAGATTTACCGACTCATTGACCGCCGCGGAATTCGGCACCTTTTCCAGATACAGAATCTGATAAACCCCCATGCGCAGGATTTCCAGCACCTCAGGAGAAATTTTAACCGGCGGTATTTTTGAAAACTGGCTGATGATATAATCGAGCGTAATCCGGCGTTCCAGCACGCCGTAAAAGATGGCCGAGGCAAGCGCTTTGTCCCTTTGTTCCAAGGAAAAGGCGGAGAGGGTTTTATCCAGCACAATATTGGAATAGCCCTCGTTTACATCTACGTGCAGCAGCGCGGAAAGCGCCGCAGACCTTGCGTTATTCATCAATCCCTGCTCCTGCCGCCTGCAATCGCAAGAAGCCTCAGCAGCGTCATGATTGCGGCAAAGCTGGCGGCCAGATAGGTCATTGCGGCGGCCATGAGCACCTTTTTCGCACCTTCCAGCTCGTCCGGGTACAGAATTCCTGTTTCTTCAAGTGCACGGATTGCGCGGGCGCTTGCGTTGAATTCTACCGGAAGCGTAATAAGCTGAAACAATACGGCAAGACTGTACAGTGCGATTCCAAGCAATACCACAAAATTATACCGAACCGGAAGAATGAGGCCGATGAGCACAAGCGGGAAAGCAAGGTGCGAGCCGAAGTTGGTAGCCGGTACAAGGATGGCACGGATTTTATTCGGAAAATAACCATGCGCATTCTGGATCGCATGGCCGGCTTCGTGCGCCGCGACGCCGATTGCCGCAATGGTCGTTGAGGCATAGACATCGCCGGAAAGGCTGATGGTATTGTTTCGGGGATCAAAATTGTCGCTCAAACTGCCCCCGATTTGCTGGACCTGCACTCCTTCCGCTCCGCCGTAATGGGCTACGCTGCTGGCTGCCTGCGCACCGGTCATATTGTTGACTGCCGTAATCTGTGAATATTTGCGGAAGACCGATTTTACCCTGAACTGTGCGATTAACGTTACAATGAGAGCCGGTACGATATACACAAAATATGTATAATCGAAATAGTAAAACCCAAAACCGCCCATATTAAACCTCCGTTTATTCCAAAATCATAGCGTCATCGGCGGGATGTCCGCGGAGAAAATCCTTTCCGCTCATCCTTTTGCCGCCTTCATACTGTACCTGAACAAGCTCAACCGCTGTGCCTGAACCGCAGCAGACAACGAAATTACCCTCTTTTACAAAAACCTGACCGGCATCGCCGGAAATCCCCTCAGTAATTTTTGCTTGATATATCTTTAGAACCTTGCTGCGGTATACAGTGCTTGCAACCGGCCACGGCGAAAGACCGCGCACCAGATCGTGAATAGTATTTGCCGGTTTGCTCCAATCAATACGGGAAAGCTCCTTGGTGAGCATGGAAGCGTAGCAGGCATCCTCTTCCGTCTGCGGGATGCGCTTCGCCGTGCCGCTTTCTACCGCTTCCAGCGTTCTCACGATCAGCCGTGAACCGAGAACGGAAAGCCTGTCGTGCAGCTCGCCCGCGGTTTCGTCCGCACCGATCTCCGTTTTTTCCGTCAGCAGGATATCGCCCGTATCTATCCCCTCGGCCATATACTGCGTGGTGACGCCGGTTACCTTTTCCCCGTTGATCACCGCCCACTGGATCGGCGCCGCGCCGCGGTATTTCGGGAGCAGAGAAGCGTGGACGTTGATGCACCCAAGCCTTGGGATGTCCAGTATTTCCCTGGGAAGGATTTTCCCGTAGGCCACTACGACAACCGCATCCGGGTTCAGCCGGCGTATCGTTTCCGCCGCCTCCGCGGTACGCAGGGTCTTGGGCTGGAATACCTCGATTTGATGCCGGAGCGCAAGCTCTTTTATAGGGGGCGGCGTAAGCGTGTATCCCCTGCCCTTCGGTTTGTCCGGCTGGGTAAAAACGGCGCATACATCATGTCCCGCATCGATTAAGCTTTGTAGGCAGGGCACCGCGAAATCGGGCGTCCCCATAAAAACAATCCTCATTGATTCACCTGTCCGTTATTTCAGATTTTCCAGTTCCTCTTGCGTGAGCATATGCGTTACATGGGATTTAAACAGAATCCCGTCAAGGTGGTCGATTTCATGGCAGCAGACCGTAGCAAGAAGGCCTTCGCCCTCCAGCTCGAAAAACTCCCCTTTGCGGTTCTGCGCGCGTACCTTTACGTGCATCGGGCGTTTGGTAAACCCATATTGGCCGGGGGAAGAAAGGCAGCCCTCCACGCACTCCTGCTCCCCGCTCTGCTCAAGGAAAAGGGGGTTGACCAGATCGACCGGCCCCTCTCCGATATCGATCACAACGGCGCGGCGAAGAATTCCCACCTGGCAGGCGGCAAGCCCCACACCGTCCGCGCTGTGCATGGTTTCCGCCATATCGTCAAGCAGGACGGCAAGCCTTTTGTCAAACTTCTCTACGGGATGGCAGATTTTATTCAGGAAGGGGTCCCCTTCTTTTACAATGTTTCTGATCGCCATTCAAATACCTCCAATTACAAAATCATATCCGGATTCATATCCACAAATACCGTAACACTTGAATATTCCCGCACCGCCGCAAACTGAATCAACAGCTTGGAAATCATTTCCCTGAATTTGAGATTATTACGGCACTTAATAATCAGTTTATACCTATATTTATTACTTACCTTGCTGATTAATGCAGGGGAAGGCTTTAAAACCCGCATCGGCTGGCCGGGATATTCGCTCTGCGCCAGCAGACTCAGCATACTGAGAAAATTCCGGCTGGCTTTTTGTACTTTATCCTCGTTTACGCCGACGAATCCCACCATGCAGATGTCAGAAAAAGGCGGGTAGAGCATTGCCTTGCGCAGCGCGATTTCCCCTTCGTAGAATCTGCCGTAGTCCTGCTCCGCAGCCAGTTTAATGATTTCGTTTTCCGGCGTGAAGGTCTGGACAATAGCCCTTCCCGAATATTTTCCCCTGCCGGAGCGGCCGACTACCTGCGTAAGCAGGTCAAAAGCGCGTTCATAGCTTCTGAAATCATCGCCGTACAAAGTCTGGTCGGCGGACAGAACACCCGCAAGCGTCACATTTTCAAAATCAAGCCCCTTTGCGACCATCTGCGTCCCGATGATGATGTCGTATTCGCCCTGGGAAAACAAACGCAGCTTTTTCTCGTACGCAAACCGGGTCATGGTGGAATCGGTATCCAGTCTAAGAATGCGTGCCTCCGGCAAAAGCTCCTGCAGCTGCTCTTCCGTGCGCTGCGTTCCGAAGCCGGTATAATGAACCCTGTTTTCATGGCAGGAGGGACATTCTGTTGTAAAAGGGACGGAATAGCCGCAGTAATGGCACATCAGGCGGCGATTCGCGGAGTGGTAGGTCATCGATATGCTGCAGTTCGGGCAGGTCACCACATGGCCGCAGGCCTTGCAGGAAACATAGGTATTATAACCCCTGCGGTTCAGCAATACGATCGACTGCTTTTTATTCTCAAGATTTGCCAGAAGAGCGTCGGAAAGCTCCCTGCTCAAAATCGTATTGTTTCCACTTTCCAGTTCCAGATTCATATCCACAACCGTAACCTGCGGAAGCTGCGCGTTCCCATATCGTGCAGATAACGTGTTCAGGCTGTACCGGCCGCTTTGCGCAAGATAATAGCTTTCCACGGATGGCGTCGCGGAGGAAAGCACAAGCAGCGCTTTGTGGTAGGCGCAGCGGAATCTTGCCACATCGCGCGCGTGGTACCGCGGCGAGGATTCCGATTTATAGGTATTTTCCTGCTCCTCATCCATAATAATAAGGCCGATGTTTTTAAACGGGGCAAATACCGCCGAACGCGTCCCAACCGCGATGGTGGCTTCGCCGTCGTTGACGCGTTTCCACTCGTCAAGCCGCTCCGCAATGGAAAGGCCGCTGTGAAAAACCGCCACGCTTTTGCCGTACCTTTGATGAAACAGGGAAATCGTCTGGGGCGTAAGGGAAATTTCCGGCACCATAACAATGATGCCGCGCCCGTCGGCTTTCACTTCGTCGATCAGGCGCATAAATACCGAGGTTTTGCCGCTGCCCGTTACACCGTAAAGCAGGGAAACGCCGCCGGTGCCGGACTGATATTGACGGTATAAATTATGATATGCGGTCTCCTGTTCTTCGGAAAGTACGATTTCTTCCGCGGACTCCGGGTCCGGAACATCCTCATAGGGGTTCCGGTATATCTCCATATCGTAAAACTGCGCGGCGCCTTTGGAAACGAGCGTATGTACCACGGAAGGAGTCACGCCGGAAAAATAGCACAGTTCTTTTAAAGAAGCGCTTCCCACATCGCAGAGTACCTGATATGCACTCTTTTGCTTTGGAGTAAGCTTGGGAAGCTCTGCGGTCTCCGTCAGGCGCACCATCTTCTGAGTGGCGTCGCCCACCGTTCTGACCGCGCCGCTGTTTTTGGCAAGCACATGGATGCGGCAGAGCTTTTCCGGTACCGGGCAGTCTGCCGAAAGCCCGAACAGCTTTAAAAGCTTTTCGCGTTCAACCGCGCCTTTCCGGTGGGAAAGAAAAATTACGATCTGCCGTTCTGTCTCGTCGAGCGCGGAAAGGTCAGCGGAATCGGCCGGCTGTGCGAGAGTATATTCCGTCTTTATTTTTAAATTGATGCCAATCGGCAGAAGAAGCCGAACCGCGTCGAACAGCGTGCAGAAATAATGTTCCTTCAGCCAGGGGATCAGCTGAAGCGCTTCCACAGAAAGAAGCGGCGCTTTATCCAGCACCGCAGTTACAGGCTTTATTTTGTCCGTTTCGCCCTGCTTCCCCAGTTCCAGTATCATCCCCTGCCGTTTGCCGTTGGCAGCGCCGAAAGGAACCAGAACACGGCAGCCCGGTTTTGCCTGCGCGGCCAGTTCATCCGGAACAAGATAATCAAAGGCTTTATCAAAATGATAAACGGTACTTTCTACAGCGACCTTCACCACGGTCAAATCGGGCATGATATTCCTCTCCGCAGCGCGAAATTACGGCTGTTCCGTATCGTCGTCATTCGGCTCCTTATGCTCGATAATCATAAATTTATGATGCAAAAACTCCTGAACAGCCAGATCGACCGGCTTTTCCACAATGATTTCTCCCCGCATTTCCGCGTCGCCCGCGATCTCCCTCGCCCGTTTCGCTATGGCAACAACCAGGGAGTAACGGCTCAGTTTTGTATTCAGTATAATTTCCGCAGATGGTTTAAGCATTTTCAAGCACCCTTTCAATCAAATCTTTATCTCGAACCAATCTATGTTTTTCAGCGCAGATAATTGCGTTAATATCGTCCACCGCTTTTTCCACGGTGTCATTGATTACGGCGTAATCATAATGATTGGCCTGCAAAATCTCTTTGTGCGCGGTCGTAAGTCTTTTCTGTACGGTTTCTTCATTTTCGGTTTTGCGGTTGCGCAGCCGCTGTTCCAATACGGCAAAAGACGGAGGAAGAATAAATACGCTTGCGCAGTCGGGACATTTCTTTTTGATCTGCTCGCCGCCCTGCACTTCAATTTCAAGAATCACATCGTATCCGTCGGAAAGCCAGCTGTTGATCGGCGCGCTGGGCGTTCCGTAATAATTGCCGCAGTACTGGGCGCTTTCCAGCATTTCATCCTGCGCCAGCATCGATTCAAAGCGTTCCCGGGTAACAAAATAATAATCCTTCCCGTTTTCCTCACCCTCGCGCGGCGCGCGCGTCGTTGCGGAAACGGACAGCCTGATATTCGGATTCTTTTCGATAAGGCGGTTCAAAATCGTATCCTTACCGGCCCCGGACGGCCCCGAAAAAACGATCAGCAGACCCTTATTCCTCATCTTCGTCGAGTTCCTCCTCGGTGATATCTTCATCGCGGTCATTGAGCCGGTTGGCAACCGTTTCCGGCTGAACCGCGGAAAGGATGACATGGTCGCTGTCGGTTACGATTACCGCCCTGGTACGCCTTCCGTAAGTCGCGTCGATTAAAGTGCCGCGTTCCTTTGCGTCCTGAATAATACGCTTGATCGGCGCAGATTCCGGGCTGACAATGGCAACCAGCCGGTTGGCGGACACCATGTTTCCGAACCCGATGTTGATAAGCTTCATAAAACTTTCTCCTTCTATTGCCGAGGCAATATTACTCAATATTCTGAATCTGCTCGCGAATCTTCTCGATTTCCGCCTTGATGTTCACTACCATATAGGCAATCTGCGTATCCACGCATTTGGAGCCGATCGTGTTCGCCTCGCGGTTCATTTCCTGAACAATAAAATCAAGCTTGCGCCCGACCGCCTCATCCGAATTCAGCATATTACGGAGCTGTTCAAAGTGGCTGCGCAGACGAACGGTTTCTTCCGCTACGGCAACCTTGTCCGCAAAGATCGCAGCTTCCGTGAGAATCCTCTGTTCGTCGATATTGGTATCTCCCAGCATCTCCTGCAGCCTTTGCTGCAGCTTCTGGCGGTATTCCTCAACGGTCTGCGGAGAACGCTCTTCAATTTGATCCACGGTTTTCAGAATCAGCTCTGCCCGCTGCAGCACATCCTCTTTCAGCCGCTTTCCTTCGGTCTCCCTCATCGCAAGCAGGGTATCCAGCGCCTTATCTGTAACCTGCCTGACCGCGTTCCAGATAATCTCTTCATCCTCGGGGGTTTTGTGAATGGTAAAAATATCTGTATTGCGGGAAACGGTGGAAACGGAAATATCGTCGCGGAGATTGTACCTTTGGGCCAGTTCATGCAGCGCGTTCACATAACCTGCCGCAATGGAATGGTTGATTGAAACCTGGGCATCGGTATCCTCCAGGGTTTCAATGGAAACATAGAGGTCAATTTTCCCTCTGGATATCCGGTTTTGTAAATAGGATTTCAATTTTTCATCCAAAAAACCGTAGCCGCGTGTGATGCGGGAGGAAAATTCAAAATACCTGTGGTTGACTGATTTGATTTCTATGATTATATCGCGCCCGTCGATTGTGTCCTCATATCTTCCAAAGCCGGTCATGCTTCTGATCACGCATTATCATCTCAATTCAAACAATTTACAGACGAAATTTTCGTAAAATCCGTCCTAAAACATTATTACTATTTTAGCAGTTTTATGCAGTGATTGTCAACTGCGTCGTACACAAAACAATTCAGCCCCAGAAACGGGGCTGAATCATAGTATGTCTATACATCTTTCTCAGACCGGGTGAACCATTTTTTCTGCGTCTGCATGCTTGCCGTCAATACCGTATTTCTTTTCGGCACGCTTCTTAAAGAAGTCCGTTGCAACCTTTGGGAACTGCGCGTAAGAAAGCACGTCTTCTTCCTGCTCAATCCATTCCGCGCACTCCTTGCGGAGCGTTTCCAGCTCCGGTTTCAGCAGGTCGGCCGGACGGCAGGTAATTCGGGGCGCGTCACCGATAATCTTCTTTGCAAATTCATCATCTACCGGAAGGGGCGTTGTTCCGTATTTTCCGGCAACAAGGTCTTTGAATTCGTTGGTGCACATCTTATAGCGCTCGCCGGTAATGACGTTGAAGACCGCCTGTGTGCCGACAATCTGGGAGGTAGGAGTGACAAGCGGCGGATAGCCGGCATCCTTGCGGACGCGCGGAACCTCCTGCATCACTTCTTCAAGCTTATCCGCTTTCCCCGCCTGTTTCAGCTGGGAGAGCAGGTTGGAGAGCATTCCGCCCGGAACCTGATAGATC
>JAEWUH010000243.1 GCA_023397245.1 Bacillota bacterium
GCCAGCAGCAGATCAGCTCCGTAATCGACGTGGATACCTTTTATAAAGGCATTGTGGTTCAGGGGATCGACCTTGGGGGCAAAACCATGGATGAGGCCAAGGCGGAAGTAAAACAGCTGGAACCGGGTCTGCGCGGAAAGTATGATATTAAGATTCAGTATAAGGGCAAAACCTGGAACATAACGGAAAACGACCTTGCGTTTACCTTCAACACGGACTCCGTTTTGCAGGAGGCCTACTCCTATGCGCGGTCGGGCGACCGGACGGAACGCTACAATCAGGTGCTCGCCCTTGAAAAAACCCCGAAAAACTATGAAATTGCAAATTCCATGAGTTACGATAATATTAACGCCAAACTGAAGGAAATGGTAAAGGGCATTGCGTATGACCCGGTGGACGCGACCGTTGCCTCCTTCAATTCGGCGACGGAGACCTTCCAGTACGCGGACGGTAAAGACGGTCTTGCGGTAGATGAAAACAAGCTTTATCAGCAGGTGGTCGCGCTCATCAATGGGGAAAAGACCGGCACCATACAGGTGCCGACCAAAGCGGTCCCGTATTCCAAGACGATTGCCGAAATCAGCAGCCATCTGCAGAAGCTGGGAACCTACAGCACGGTTTCCACCAATAACGCGAACGGCACCCATAATATGAAGCTTGCGCTCTCCAAGATTAACGGAACCTGCATTCCGGCGGGGGGTACCTTCTCCTTTAACAAGATCGTGGGGGATTCTTCCAGCGCGGCAAACGGATTTCTGGAAGCGGGCGCAATTTTGAATGGAAAGTTCATCAAGGCCTACGGCGGAGGCATCTGCCAGGCTTCCACCACGATTTACGGCGCTGCGCTGCGCTCCAACATGAAAATTGTGCAGCGTTCCAACCACACCATACAGTCCACCTACTGCCCCATCGGGCAGGATGCCGCGGTGAGCTACCCGGAGCTTGACCTGAAATTCGTAAATCCCACCGAATACCCGGTTTACATTGTCACCGGCAGCAAAGGGAAAGTACTTACCGCAACTTTTTACGGCTACCAGTCCCCGGATTATGATAAAATTGAAATCACTTCCGTCAAAACGGCTTCGATTCCCGCCCCGACCACGCCGAAATATACCGTGGACAAAACGCTTGCCAAGGGCGTGATCAAGCTGGACGGCAAGGCGCGGGACGGCTCACGGGCGACAGCCCAGCGTGTTTTTTACAAGAACGGCGCAGTCATGAAAACGGAAAACCTTCCCGCTTCCTATTATCATGCGCTTCCTGCGTTTTATTCCATAGGCCCGGGAACGCCGGTGCCTTCCGCTCCGCCGTCTTCCGCCGCGTCGCAGGCGCCCTCGTCGTCGGCTTCGTCCGCGGCTTCCAAGCCGTCTTCCTCAAGTTCCTCCAAACCGGCGAGTTCCGCTCCGCCCGCGAGTTCTTCCCATCCGTCGTCCTCTTCTTCCTCCGGCGCTTCCTCCGAAGAGCCGGGCAGCAGCTCGTCCCCTTCCAGCGATACTTCTTCGGACGATCCGCTGAACAATAACGAAGTGATGCCCGATTAGAAAATTAAGACCGATAGTGAGCTGCGCAGCCCGGATTCGGAAGGCAAATTTTGTATCCGGGCCGGGCGGTTCGGACCGCATGCAGCGGGAAACGTCTCTTGTTTGTGACGTCTGCCGCCGGGATACGTGCGGTTTTACAAGTTTATCCGTTTGTCTGCAGTCTTAAATCAGGGTGCGGCTGAGGGCGTATCCTGATTTTAAATTGGTCTTGACTTTTTTGACTTTATCTGCATAAATGGTCATAGCTGTATTATGTCAATTTTCAGGCTTAATAAAAATAAAACTCCGCTGTTACGGGGTATGAAAAAACTCTGCGAGGCAAATACTGGTATAGTGCCTCGGCCCGGAAAGGATGAGTGATTTGACCCAGAATACAGAAGTCCCAATGATCAGCATCGTCATACCTGCCTACAATGTGGAACGATATATCGGAAAGTGCATTTCATCCTTACTTGATCAAACTTTTACAGATTATGAAATTATTGCCGTAAACGACGGCTCCGCCGACAGTACGCTGGAAATTCTGCGCCACTTTGAAGACCGGTATCCGTGCATTACGGTGATCGACCAGAAGAATTCCGGGATTTCGCAGGCCCGCAACGCCGGCCTTGCCTCGGCGCGCGGGGAATACATCTGTTTTATAGACAGCGACGACTTTGTTGCCCCCACTTATCTGGAGGAGCTTTACAACGCCTGTGTGGAAACCGGGGCGGAAATTTCCTGCTGTTATTACTATTTCCGCTTTGTTGAAAATGAATTCCTGTTTGAATACCCGTTTCGCTGCAGGGGCGTGTTCAACCGTACGGAAGCCATGAACAAGCTTCTGCGCGACGTGCAGATTCAGAGCCTTGTATGGAATAAGATATACAAGAGAAGCCTGTTTACCGATTATGATATTAAATTCCCGACCATGTGCTTTGAGGACATGGCGGTTGCCAACAAGGTGTTTGCCCACGCGAACCGCATTGTGGTGCTCGACCGCCCGCTTTATTACTACAACCAGCACCCGTCCAGCACGCTCGCGACCATGAACGCGGATAAGATCAACGATTTCATCCGCGCCATTGCCATGGTGCGCATCTCGCTGGAGCGCAACGGGCTGTATGAAAAGTATAAGAAAAGCTATCTGGCGCTTACCAGAAAAACCTGCGGATGCTGCTATCTGTATGTGTTAAAGCTTCATAACGAGAAGAAAAACATGAAGGGCTGTATGACGAATATGCGGCGCATTTCGCGCGCGATCCGGCACTACTCGGCAGACGAGTTCAGCCCCACCACGATGTTCAGCGAGCTGCCGGACGTAGTGGATTCACCGGAAAAGCTGGAAAAGGATTATTCGACCCGTTAGGGTTCCGCCGGGCGGGTTTCCCGCACAGTGAAAAAAGACGTTCCGGGCGGCAGGCGGTTCAGGGCCGAAAGGCTGCGCCCTGATCTGCCTGCCGCCTTTTGGCGTATAGCGCCATTTTTTGTTCTTGCAGCGGAGGGAATCTCTCTGTCATCTGCGGTCGAAAGTAATCTCTCTGTCATCTGCGGATGACATCTCCCTTTAACAAGGGAGACGGGGGAAGTGAAAATTACCGGTATTCTCCTTAGCCTCCCTTTTGCCAAAGGGTTATTCCCCTAACAGGGGAAATGGCGCAAAGAGGCAAAAGGGTGTAGGACCGCGTTAGCGGTGCAGAGATTCTACAGAGAAGGATATTGAATATGGTTGGTTAAGAGATAATTTCAAATAACAGTTAGCTGCCCTCAGGCCGGGCAGGCCCATACTTTCGTTCCGGGACGAAAGTATGCAAAGTCCCGGCAAGGGGGATTGGTAATTCCCGGCGAGAGGGTTCCATCCAATCCCCCTTGCATCCCCCGGGGTATCCCCATTCAGCGCGGCTGTGTCAATTTTTTGTATGATTTTCATTGACGGTTAAACCGGATAATATACGAACTGTATGAAACCTGTGTGCACACTTAGCCTGACATGCCCGAGGGCAAAGGAGGAATTCAGAATGAATGACGGATTTTTAAAAGTGGCGGCGGCAACGCCGTCTATAAAGGTAGCCGACTGCGGCTATAACGCGAACGCAGTCGCGGAGCTGATGGATCAGGCGGAGAAGCAGGGAGTGGGCGCGGTGGTTTTCCCGGAGCTTTGCCTTACCGGCTACACCTGTGGCGATTTGTTCCGCGACCGCACGCTGATTCATGCGGCGCAGGACACGCTGGCCTATGTGCTGGAGCAGAGCCGGAACCTTAACCTGGTTGCGGTTGTTGGGCTGCCAGTGGCCGTTGGCGCGGACCTTTACAACGCGGCGGCGGTTATCTGCCGAGGCAGGCTGCTGGGGCTGGCGGCGAAAAGCAGCATCCCAAATTACAGCGAGTTTTATGAGGCGCGCCATTTCACGCCCGCCCCCGAATACAGAGAAGTTACGGTCTGCGGACAGACCGTCCCGCTCGGCAACAGTTTGATTTTTTCCTGCGAAAGCATGCCGGAGCTGGTCATCGGGGTGGAAATCTGCGAGGACCTGTGGGTCGTCTGCCCGCCTTCCTCCCGGCTGGCGCAGTGCGGCGCAACGCTGATTCTGAATCCCTCCGCAAGCGACGAAATTATCGGCAAGGCGCCGTACCGCCGAGACCTTGTGAAAAGCCATTCCGCGCGGCTGATTTCGGCCTACGTCTACGCCGACGCGGGCGAAGGCGAATCCTCCACCGATCTGGTCTATTCGGGGCATAATGTGATTGCGGAAAACGGCACCGTGCTGGCGGAATCCGAACATTTCACCACCGGGCTGACCGTGGCGGACGTTGATCTGCAGCGGATGCAGCAGGAACGCCTGCGCACCACGACGTGGTCGAACGCCGGACAGGCCCATGAAATCAAATTTGATTTGGAAATCCCCGAGTTTCAAATAGAGCGCAAATTCCCCGCGCTGCCCTTTGTGCCGGGTGATGTGAAAGACTTGAGCGAGCGCTGTGAGATGATTCTGAACCTGCAGGCGAACGGCCTGAAAACAAGGCTGAAGCATACCGGCGCGAAGAATGCGGTGCTTGGGATTTCCGGCGGGCTGGATTCCACGCTTGCGCTGCTTGTGGCCGTGCGCGCGTTTGACCTGCTGAACCTTGACCGCGCGGGAATCCGTGCCGTTTCCATGCCCGGATTCGGGACGACCGGCCGCACCAAGAGCAACGCGCAGCAGCTTGCCGAGCTTTTGGGCGTCACCTATAGGGAGATCGCCATCAACGATTCCGTGAATCAGCATTTCAGGGATATTTCGCACGATCCGGAAAAGCATGACGTTACCTACGAGAATTCGCAGGCGCGGGAACGCACGCAGATTCTCATGGATTTGGCGAACCAGTACGGCGGGCTTGTCATCGGCACGGGTGACCTTTCCGAGCTTGCGCTCGGCTGGGCGACCTATAACGGCGACCATATGTCCATGTACGGCGTGAACTGCTCCGTCCCCAAGACGCTCGTGCGGCATCTGGTGCACCACGTGGCAGTCACAGGCTCCAAGGAGCTGTGCGCGACCCTTGAGGACATCCTTGCGACTCCGGTAAGCCCGGAGCTTCTGCCGCCGGTGGACGGGGTGATCTCGCAGAAAACGGAGAACATCGTCGGCCCGTACGAGCTGCACGATTTCTTTCTCTATTACATGCTCCGCTTCGGCTTTACGCCGGGCAAAATATTCCGTATGGCGCAGTACGCGTTTGCCGGAATGTATGACGGCGCGGAGATCAAAAAATGGCTCGCGATTTTCTACCGACGCTTTTTTGCGCAGCAGTTTAAGCGCTCCTGCCTGCCGGACGGCCCCAAGGTGGGCAGCGTAACGCTCTCGCCCCGCGGCGACTGGAGGATGCCGAGCGATGCTTCTGCACGTCTGTGGCTGGATGAAATTGAAGCGCTTTAAAATTTTTTAAAAATTTGTCGAAAAATGTGTAACAAAATGCCTTCCTAAATTGTTATATAAGTGTCACAAATAAATTTGTGAAATTACCCACATTAACGGAGAACCGCCGCCCTTCCGAATCGTCCCGGAAGAACGGCGGTTTTTCGTTTACTTTGACAATTTAAATATTTCCATGGGAATCTCATCGCCGTTGGCAGTATTGTCAACATAGGAGGCAATCCATAAGCCGTGTGAAGAAACATACAGCCTCCGGTGGGTTTTGTTTCCGTCTTTATCATAAATCGTATATTGATATTTGATTCCCTCGCCGTCCAGCGTACGGGCATCATAAAACTGATTTTTCGATACCAATTCCTTTCTGTAATTCGGTGAGCGGATTTCAACCGTATTCTCGGCGGATTCTATCTTGAACAGGTCGGCGGTAATCGTGTATTTTGTCCCGGTCATTTTGTTATTCAGATAATCAATACTTGAGGACGATAAAGGCGATAAATAGCTTACTTTCTCAAACGTATAGGTTCCATAAAAATCTTGACCTTTATTATTGCCGCAGCCGGACAGGCAGACGATGAAGATGAGTCCAATCAAAAGTACAGTCACTTTTTTCATAATATTATCCTCCACAAAATAAATTCAGAGGAATATATTCCACAAATACATTATTACTTGATTTTTAAAATTAAAATGTTACAATAGAACAATAACCAGAAACACACAGCGGTTAATTTTTTATAACAGCATGAATACGGAGGCTTCTTATGCAAAAGCGGGAATGCTGGGTACTTTCGATTTTCAGCATTTTGCTGGCGCTGACCGGTATCATAAAATATATTTTGAAAACGCAAAGCGATGCGTTGCTTAAACCATATTCGAATTGCCAGCTGCCGGAGGCTGTAGCCAAATTGCTGAAACAGATAAATGATTACCAATTCATATCGGAGCGGGTGTTCACCGCGCTCTTAATCGCTTTTTTGCTGTATCTCGGCTGGAAAACAGCGTATGGTGTCTTTGGCCTGCGAAAAATACTGCCCGCCATGCTTGCCGTCCTGGTTGTTCCGGCTTTGCTTGCGTTTCTTGCATGGTGGCAGCAGCAGGGTATAAGCCCTACGCAGCAATGGCGTTTCGCCCTTGCCGTCGGATGGATTGCAGTAATGTTGGTTTATCGTTTTGCGTGGGAAAGGACGCAAGGAAGGATGTCTGAATCAGTTCCGCTTTCCAACCGTCTTAGTAAACAGGAAATCGGCGTGTTTTCGTTTTTGGGCGTTCTGTTGGCGCTTACACGATTGATTGAAGGTATAAATTATCACAGCTTCGTATCGATTGGCATTAAAATTGACGAGGTGCAAAAGGACAATAAAGCGCTGGCAGATCAGTTATACCGGAAAATAGAGATGTTAAGCCAATGCAGCAACATCACAGCGGTCGTATTTCAGGTTCTGAGCATCCTTTTCCTTTTATACATAGGATGGAAAATTGCATATGGACTTCTTAATCTAAAATATATCATTATCGGTACTTTCGTAGTATTTGTTTTTTCTTCCTTGGTTCAGTTTGCGTTCCAACCGAAAAACTGGACTATATGGATTTTTTTTAGCCAAGATATTATCCATGTCGCCGTATGGATCGCTGTAATGGAAATATACCATATAATATTTGAAAAGATGAAAATAAGAATCTCAATGACAGACTCTCCTGAGACCTAATAAGTAATACACAAAAAGCCGCCGGTTTCCCGGCGGCTTAAAATTTATAAGATTGAAGAAGAATCCGACGAGGGCGCGCCGGAAAGGTCGGACGCCAGCGACTGGCCGGAACCCATTTGCATCCGTGCCAGTAAAATCTGCAGCAGGTCTGCGTACTGCTGGGAAGACATATTTCCGGAGGCCAGTCCGCTCAGGCCGCTCAAGATGCCGTTCTGTGCGGAGTCCGTTGCCGGCTCCGTATTTGTTCCGGAATTGCCCAGAAGCGCGCTTAAGGAATCCAGCTGGCTGCTTACGGAGGAAGTACCCGAAAGAGAACTTAAGGAGGAATTGCTGTCCGATTGAAAGCGGGTATCAAAGAAATCCTCCGAGGAATTCCCGAAAAGTGAGTTCAGAGCGGCGGTTCCGTTTCCGCCGGATAAATTCATCATCAGATAGCTTAAAGCGGAAAGCTTGTCCGACGCGGAAGCGTTGCTGAACATCGAACCGGCCGCGGAAATCTGATCCGAAGCGGAAGAACCGGTTGCCAGCGTGTTCAGGGAAGTCAGCTTTGCCGAAATATCCATTCCGGCGTAGCCCATCACCTTTGCCACATAGCTCCGCGTTTCCTTGAACGGCGGTACGCCGCCGTACTTTGCCACATTGCCGCTGCCCGCGTTGTAGGCCGCGAGCGCAAGCTCGGTATCGCCGTTGTATCGTTCGAGCATCCAGCTTAGATATTTTGCCCCGCCCATGATGTTCTGCTCCGGGTCAAAGGAATTTTGAACCCCCAGCGAGGCGGCGGTGGACGGCATGAGCTGCATGATGCCCTGCGCCCCGCAGCGGGAAACCGCGTCGGCGTCAAAGCCGGACTCAGCTTTTGCCACCGCTTTCAGCAGATTTTCCGGAACATTGTATTGTTCGGATGCGCGCCGGAAAATATCCTCCAGGTCAACGGACTGTGTGCTTCCCGTTTTATCGACCGCTTTTTTCAGCACGCCGGAAAAACCGGACGAAGCGGACGGAGCCTGCGTTGCTCCGGTCTGCGTGTTTGCGGAGGACAATATATTAAGATTTGAAGGAATGACAGTGCCGCTCATAACGATTCCCTCCATAAAAAGCCAATAATACTTTTATTATAATATACCATATTCGACAAAAATGGAAGATATTTATGACTGTTTTTTAGAAAACTCATATTGAATCAAGGTGTACGGACTGGCAGAGCAATCGTTCAGGCTATGGAACTTTCCGCTTGCGGTGCTGTATATTCATCCCTCCGCTTGGCAAAATATTTTTTAAAGGAGGAATTTCAATGATTGTTACGGAGAAAGAATACAAGAAGATGGCGGACAAGGCTTCGCCGGGCACAACATACGGAAAAAACATGGCGCTGGCTTTTTTGTTCGGGGGCGGCATCTGCGCGCTGGGGCAGCTGCTTGTCAACCTGTATGTGCAGGCGGGCCTGGAGCTGAAGGACGCGCGCTCGTTTGTTTCCATCACGCTGATTGGAATCAGCGCCATACTGACCGCGCTGAAGGTCTACGACAACATCGCAAAGTACGCCGGCGCGGGCAGCCTTGTGCCGATCACCGGATTTGCCAACTCGATCGTTTCCCCCGCCATGGAGTTTAAAAGTGAGGGATTTATCCTCGGTCTGGGCGCAAAAATGTTCGTGATTGCCGGGCCGGTTCTCGTTTACGGAATCATGGCCTCGGTGCTGTACGGCCTTATTATCTTCGCGCTTCACTTGTACTGAATGCTTTTTGATTGCGGGCCGTCAGGGGCAGCCCTGTATTTTATAGATCAGGAGGGGTGGATATGCCTGCCCGAATAGGAAAATACACCATTGACATGAACGGAAAACCGACCGTCGCGGGATTTGCCTCGGTTGTGGGAAAAAAGGAAGCGGAAGGGCCTTTGGGCGACAAGTTTGACCGGACCCATACCGACACTACGCTGGGAGAATCCAGCTGGGAAAAAGCCGAAAGCCAGATGCAGAATCTGTCTCTTATACACATCTCCGAGCCCAA
>JAEWUH010000257.1 GCA_023397245.1 Bacillota bacterium
CATTAGCGTTTCCCGGCAGCTTTGCCGGCCGGTCACGGGGAGGAATAAAAAATGGAAGGCTTCCATTCACTGGCGCTCATTATGGGGCTTCTTATCCTCCTGTGGTCATGGAAACGGGCGCGCAAATATTAGCAGTGAATATGGAACCGCGGAAAAAATCGGGGCTGAGATTCCGGTTCATCCGGAGGTTCCCTAAGCATTATAAAAAACCGGCAGGAGGAATTTTAATGGGCAAAACCGCTTTGGTTATCATTGATGTTCAGGAAGCCATGTTCTCCTATGAAGATCGGTTTCCTTTTCGCGGCCGTTTAGTTCTTGACAACATTATATCTTTACTGGAGAAAGCGCGCGCCTGCGGCATCCCGGTCGTATATATACAGCATACGGCGGAGGATGAATATGCCAAGGGAACGCCCACGTGGCAGATCTGCAGTGAGATTGCGCCGATGGAAGGGGAGCCGGTGGTGGAAAAGCCGACCTGGGACGCGTTTTACCGCACAAATCTGCAGGAAGTCCTGCAAGGCCTTGGAGTGACCAATCTGGTGATTGCGGGAATGCAGACGGAATTCTGTCTGGACACCACCTGCCGCCGCGCGTTCAGCATGGGCTACGATTCGGTTTTGGTTCAGGACGCGCACACCACGTTTGACAGCCGTACGATGACGGCTGGCGAAATCATCGAGCACCACAACGAAGTGCTTGGCGGACGGTTTGCGCGGCTGAAAACCACGCAGGAAATTTTGGAAAGCAATTTTCGGGCTTGAACAGTACATACAGAATAAACAGGGGATGCCGTGATTTCATTCATGGCATCCCCTGTTTTCCCTTGTTAAGGGAGATGTTATCCGCAGATGACAGAGCGATTCAGTAAAATAAAAATTTCCTTAATCCCTCTGCAAAAGCGCCTTATAAATATCGCCCTTTTTGAAGCCGGTTTCAGCGGCGGCTTTTTTGGAAGCCTCGGAAGCCGACAGTCCCTGGGCCGCCATGCTTTTTGCCATGGCGATGCCGTCTTCCAGAGTGTATTCCGTCTGCTCCTGTGCGGGTGCGCCCTCAATCACCAGCACAAATTCGCCCCTGGCGCTCCCGTCGGCATAACGCGCGGCGGCCTGCGCCAGAGTGGTGCGGATGACCTCCTCGTGTATTTTGGTCAGCTCGCGTACCAGCGCGATACGCCGATCGCCCCACGCGGCAAGCATATCGCTCAGCGTGGACGCAAGCTTGTGCGGCGCTTCGTAGAAGACCATCGTGCGGCGTTCTGTTTTCACTTCTTCCAGACGCGTGCGGCGGCTCTTTTTGTCTGCGCTTAAAAATCCCTCAAACGTAAACCGGTCCGTGGGCAGACCGGAGACCGCCAGCGCGGTGACCACGGCGCTCGGCCCCGGAACTGCAAGCACCTGGATTCCCCGCTCGGCACACTGGGCCACCAGCATTTCACCGGGATCGGAAATTGCCGGCATTCCCGCGTCGGAAACCAGCGCACAGGTTTCACCCGCTTCCATACGGCTGCAGATAACCTCCCCGCGCTCGTATTTATTGTGTTCAAAGTAACTTACCAGCGGCTTTTTTATCCCAAAATGGTTGAGTAGCTTTAAGGTCACGCGGGTGTCCTCCGCCGCGATAAAATCCGCTTCCTGCAGGGTTTGCACCGCGCGCGGCGAAAAATCGGACAGATTCCCGATCGGTGTGCCGACTACGTACAGTTTTCCGCTCATTTGCTTCCCTCCCGGTAATCCCCGTAAATCTGCTTCATTTCTTCCGTGTCCTTTCCGTAGTCATCTTCAATAAACAGTACCGGCTCCGCGGCCATGCCGGGTTTTCCGCCGCGGTTTGCCTGCAGCAGAAACAGCGAGGGGGCTTTGCCCTGCCGCTGCTGTACGAACCGCAGGCGTTTGGGCTCCAGTCCGGCGGAGCGCAGCGCAAGCATCGCGTCGCAAAGACGTTCCGGCCGCAGGCAGCAGCAGAACCGCCCGCCCCAGCGCAGCAGCTTGGCGGCGGTTAGGGCGATATCCGAAAAGCTGCAGGCGACCTCGTGCCGCGCAATTCGCAGTCCTTCGTTCGGATTTTTAATCCCCGTGCCCTCCGGCTTATAGGGCGGGTTGCAGGCCACAAGGTTAAGCGAACGGGGAACGTCTTCCCCCGGCCGAAGCGCCTTGATATCCCGGTTTATAATATGGACGGTATCCTCCAGACGGTTGTATTCCACGGAGCGGCGCGCCATATCGCAGGCGTCCTTCTGCAGCTCCACCGCGTAAACCGCCTTCGGCTTTGATTTCACGCACCAGATCAGCGGGATGGTGCCGCAGCCCGTACCCAAATCGGCGCAGGCTTCGCCCGCCCGCGGCGCGGAAAACGCGGCAAGCAGGAGGGTATCGGTATTAAAGCGGTGGTTCCCCGAAACGATGACGGAAACCTCGCGGGAAAGCGGTTCCAGATGTTCGCCCTCTAACAGCATAAATAAATTAACCCTTCCGGTACTGATTAAGAAATACGCCGAACTCCGCGGTGACATTTTACCACCTTGATTATGGCATAGAACAGACAGCAGCGTAACAGTAAATTGATTTAGTGTGACACGCCGAAGATCATTCCGGATAAAAACGGAATCAGCCAGATAAGCCATACAAAGATACTGAACTTGTGAAAGCTGCTCTTTTCGGCGGGGTCATTTTTTATCAGCACCTTTGTCGCCCATACCGCGTGAACCAGCATAAGAAGAATCGCGGCAAGTCCCCTTATGCCGTGAAAATTGAATACAAATCCGTCGTTTGTTATTTTACCCATCAGTGTGGTTCCTATGGTATCAAACGTAAGCCCGATCCAAAAAATGCAGAGATGCCACTTCTTTAATTGCCCCTGTATTTTTTCGCTCCATACTCCGACGGAATAAAATACAAGAGCAAGTGAAATCGTTATGATCGCATAAGGGAGCATAGAATCCTGCCTTCCTCTAAATGATACAAGAAAAAAGGCGGTGCGTAAGAAACGCTCCGCCTTCCATCCACGTTATTCCGTTAAGTATTATGCCTGAGCAGGAGCTCCAACCGGGCAAACACCCGCGCAGGAACCGCACTCTGTGCACTTATCCGGGTCAATTTCATATTTGCCGTCACCTTCGGAAATTGCACCTGCAGGACATTCTGCTGCGCAAGCGCCGCAGGAAATGCATTCATCACTGATTGCGTATGCCATGGGAAAACACCTCCATTCAGATTACAAGTTCATTTTAACATAAAACCGTAAAATTGCAACAGTATTTTCGTGTTATAACGACTTAATCTTTTTCCAGTTCCTTTAATTCTTCCAGCTCTTTTTTATCGATGTTGATCTGCGCACCCTTGAGCAGTTTCACCTGAGAGACCTTAAAGGTCTGCGGGGCCGCGTCGGGAGTCGCCTCCATGCGCACCTGCAGGATGCCCGTGAGCATGTTCGCGTCGACTACGGTACCCTTGCCGCTCGGCGTATTCACGATGGAATTCACGTTCGGCGTGTTGCGGATGAGATCGAGGTAGGCCTCCTGCTCGTATTTCAGGCAGCACATCAGTCTGCCGCAGGTGCCCGATATCTTGACCGGGTTGAGCGAAAGCCCCTGCTCCTTTGCCATCTTGATGGAGACCGGCTGGAACCCGCCAAGAAACGTGGAGCAGCAGAACGGCCTGCCGCAGATGCCAAGTCCGCCGAGCATCTTTGCCTCGTCGCGCACGCCGATCTGGCGCAGCTCGATGCGGGTGCGAAACACGGAAGCGAGGTCCTTGACCAGCTCACGGAAGTCCACGCGCCCGTCGGCAGTAAAATAAAACAGTATTTTCGAATTGTCGAAGGTGTATTCCACATCGACAAGCTTCATTTCCAGTTTGTGCGCCGCGATCTTTTTCAGGCAGATGTCAAACGCGGTCTTTTCCTTGCCCGCGTTTTCCTCCAGCTTTTTCAGGTCTTCCTTTGTCGCAACGCGGATGAGTTTCTTGAGCGGCTGAACAATGCCCTCGTCGCTGATCTGGCGGTTCTCCATGGCGATTTCGCCGCATTCAATGCCGCGCGCCGTCTCCACGATCACCATATCGCCCTGTTTCAGCGAGTTTCCGTCGGGGTCAAAATAATAAACCTTGCCAACGTTTTTAAAACGTACTCCAATAACCTCGGCCATTTGTTTCCTCCAGAATGTATTTTAATCGAGATGAGTTTCTTATCTGCCGGCCGCGGTGCGGAAATTCGCGCACAGCGCCGTTACCAGAAGGGCGGAATTTGCGTTCAGGTCCAGCGCCCTCTGCGCTTTTTTCACTTCTTCCAGAAGAAGGAGAAGATTCCCGCGGGTAAGCCCGGAACCGAGCGTCTGCGCCGTTTCGCGCTGGCCGGAAAGGCAGGCGCTCCCGCCGGAGCGGAAAACGGCCGCATCGCGAAACACCAGCTCAAGCTGCGCCAGAACGGCGCGGAGCCTCGCCTTGTCCTTGATAAGGCCGGAGGTCAGAAACAGCAGGTCGGCCTCGTTCGGGGCGATGATCGCCAGCGCGAGTCTTGCGGTATATTCCGCGTCCTCGCCGCTGATTGCCGCGCCCGTGTCCTCCAGCGAAAAAATTTGCGCGCGTGAGCGAACGGTGGGCAGCAGCGCGGCGGAGCTGGAAACGGTCAGGATAAACCGGACGTTTTCCGGCGGTTCCTCAAACACCTTCAACAGGGCATTTTGGGAAACCTCCGCCATATTCTGTGCGCCGAGCAGGACAAAAACCCTGCAGGGCGCCTCGTTGGGCTTGATATACGCGTCGGAACGGATTTTGCGGATTGCGTCGATCGGAAAAGCGCGCGGGTCGGTTTCGCCGTCCAGCACAGAGATATCCGGGTGGGAGCCGGCCTGCGCCTTTACGCAGCCGGAACATTTGCCGCAGGGTTTTTCCCCTTCGCTCCGGCAGACCGAAGCTTTTGCCAGAATCCCGGCCAGTTCAGTCTTTCCGCTTTGCTGTGAGCCCTCCAGAATGACCGCGTGGGGGAAACGCCCCTCTTCAAACGCGAGGGAAAGCAGGGATTTCACCTCGTCATTACCGCTGAAACCGCCGAAATCCAAACCGCTCATACCTTCTCAAAGCGGTCTACACTGAGCACAAAAACGGTGGAACCGCCCACGGTGACTTCCACCGGGAATGAGGAATACATTCCGACGTCCATCGCCGTTGTGCTCGGTACAAGCTGGGTACGGCGGCTGCTCTGCTGAGAAATGATTTTTATCACCTGATCGACCTTGTCGTCTTCCGTGCCGACCAGAAAGGTCGTGTTGCCGGCCATTAAAAAGCCGCCGGTGGTGGCAAGCTTTGTGACGGAGAAGCCGTCCTTTGTCAGCGCCGCAGAAACCATGCCGCTGTCATCATTGCTTACAATCGCAAGTACCAATTTCATAATGATCCCTCCGTTGTTTCAAATTTTATCAGGCTGTCAATAAAATCGCGCAGCCTGTCTTGCAAAATTTCTTGATGGGGTTTTTGATAATCCGGAGCTATTCAGCCGGACAGAAAACGACCTGAATCCAATCCGCTTCTTAGCGGCTTAAAGTGCAATTAGTGAATATTTCAATCCACGCTCCCGTGTGAGGAGCAACTGCCGTTTATCCGAACGAATTCATTTCAAATCTGTCCGTTTGAATTTTACAAGTACGGGGACATTTGCCTACATTTATTTTAGCACTTTTAATGAAAAAAAGCCATACCTGTGCAGAAACTCTGTTGCTTCCCGCGAAACCTCTTCTCCCGGCATCACAACGGGGACGCCCGGCGGGCACGGGCAGGCGGCTTCGGCTGCGATTCTGCCTGCGGCGGCTTCCAGCGGAACAGTCTCTGCCGGGGCAAACAAAGCGGCGCGCAGACCGGTTCTTACCGGCGGAAGCGGCGGCAAAGCCGGGCCCTGCGGCAGGGGTTCGCGCACGGGCAGCAGGGAGACCGCGTCCGCAAGGCGGACGAAATCCTCTTCTGAATTGAATGGGGTGGCGATCAGCACCACACACGCGCCGTCCGCATACTCCGGCTCCACGCCGGCCGCGCGGAAAATTTCGGCGGCGTCCGTGCCGCTCATTCCGACGGAAGCGGTATGGAACGTGATGCGCGTGGGGTCAGTCAGACCGCCGGGCAGGGCGATGCCCCGCTCCTTTGCCAGACCTTTGATTTCACTCACATGTTTCTGTAGCTTCAAAAAGGAATCGCGGTGCGTTTCCAGCCACGCGCGGCAGAGGTCGAGCGAGGCCATCACGGAATAGTTCGGGCTGGTGGAACCGAAGAGCGCCATCGCGCTTTTGGCGTCTTCGGCATAGCGTTTCTCCGCGATGTTCAGCCACGCGCCGCCGGTCAGCACGTTCAGGGTTTTGTGCGCGGAACAGGCGGTCATGCTCGCACCGAGCGCCAGCGGGTGAAGCTTCGGTTCCGTAAACATCAGGTGCGCGCCGTGGGCGTTGTCTACGAGCAGCGGAATATCCCGCGCTTTGCATGCCTTTGCGATTGCCGGAATATCCAGAAGCTGCCCGTAATAGTTCGGGCTGGTCACATACACGGCTTTCGCCGCGGGATGGCTTTCGATTGTGGGAATCAAATCCTCCGGCATCGCCCAGACAGGCTGCAGATCGAGCAGGGCCATGGCGTTCACCGCGCTGCGGTGGACGGTGCGGGAGCAGACGATCTCGCCCCCATTCGGTGCGGCAAGGCGGAACATAGCCTGAATGCAGAGCGTGCAGCCGCCCGCGGAAATGCAGGTGCGTTCGGCGCCGAACAGCTTGGCGGCAAGCTGCTCCGCCTCAAGGATGGGGCCGGACGCTTCAAACAGGCTGTCGGTATCGGGCAGCTCCGTAAAATCAAGCGAAAGCAGGTCCTGCGGCAAGGCCGAGGGACTGTTCTTATGCCCCGGCGTATGGAAGGACGCGCGGTTCAGCTCCCGGTGACGCAGCAGCGCGGTGTAAAGCGGTGTTTGCATATATAAATATACTCCTTTGAGAAAGCGAAATTGGAATCTCTTTATCGACTGTGGTCGAGAGTCATCTCTCTGTCATCTGCGGATGACACTGCAATCTAACCGTCAATGAAAGCCCTGCAGAAAATTGACATAACCGAGATATATGGGGATACCCCGGGGGATGCAAGGGGGATTGGATGGAGCCCTCCCGCCGGGAATTACCAATCCCCCTTGCCGGGACTTTGCATACTTTCGTCCCGGAACGAAAGTATGGGCC
>JAEWUH010000270.1 GCA_023397245.1 Bacillota bacterium
CATCGGGTGGCCGGAAAGATACATTCCGGTCACTTCTTTTTCCATGGCGAGCTTGTCCGTAAGGCTGAAATCCTGCATGGGCTTAATGGCAAAGTCTTCTTCCGAAGCCTGCCCGGGGGCCTCAAAAAAGCCCATCTGGCCTTCTACATTGCGTTTTTTGTCATCGTCAAGGGAATCCATAATCGCGGCGGAGCTTGTAAACATCTGCCGGCGGTTATGGCCGAGCCCGTCGAGCGCGCCGCACTTTACAAGGCTTTCCAGCGCGCGCCGGTTCAATTCGCCGTACATGCGCTTGCAGAAGCCGTAAAAGGAAGTGTATCTGCCGTTTTCCTCCCGGTCGCGCAGGAGGCCGCTGATAAGGCCCTTTCCCAGATTGCGCACCGCCAGCAGGCCGAAACGGATGTCCTTGCCGGAAACGGTAAAGCCCAGCCCGCTTTCATTCACATGGGGCGGCAATACGCGGATGCCGAGGCGCAGACACTCCGCAATATAAGCGGAAAGCTTATTGTTATTGTCCAGCACGCTGGTCATCAGCGCGGCCATGTATTCGCGCGGGTAATAATATTTGAGCCACGCCGTCTGGTAGCTTACCAGGGCGTACGCAGCCGCGTGCGATTTATTGAACGCATAGGAGGCAAAGCTTGCCATTTCTCCGTAAATCGCCTTTGCGGTGGCTTCGTCCACCCCGCGGCGGATGCAGCCCTCCACTTCGACCTCACCCTTCTCATCGGTCAGGCCGTAGATGAAAATTTTGCTCTCACGCTCCATTACGTCGGCTTTTTTCTTGCTCATGGCGCGGCGGACGATATCCGCGCGGCCCAGCGAGTAGCCGGCCAGCGAACGGAAAATCTGCATGACCTGCTCCTGATAAACAATGCAGCCGTAGGTAACCTCAAGGATATCCTTGAGCAGCGGATGGCGGTATGTCACCTTTTCCGGGTGGTGGCGGTTTTCAACATAGCGGGGAATGGATTCCATCGGCCCCGGGCGGTAAAGCGAAATTACAGCGATAAGGTCTTCCATATGCTCCGGGCCAAGCTGCATAATCACGCTGCGCATGCCGGAGGATTCAAACTGGAACACGCCGTCCGTGGCGCCGGTTCCCAGCATATCGTAGACCTTTCTGTCGTCGGTATCGATCTTTTCAATTTGGAAGCCGGGACGGTCTTTCGCAATCATTTCCTGCGCATAACGGATGACAGAGAGGTTGCGCAGCCCGAGGAAGTCCATTTTCAGCAGACCAAGCTCCTCCAGCGTGGTCATCGTGTACTGCGTAACGATGGAATCGCCGTTTTTGGCAAGCGGAACATAGTCGGCTACGGGCTTGTCCGTAATGACGACCCCCGCGGCATGGGTGGAGGCGTTGCGCGGCATTCCCTCCAGCTTCCGCGCCATATCGATCAGCTCGTGCACCTGTGAATCGGTATCATACCGCTGCTTCAGTTCGCTGGAGGCGTTCAGGGCCTTGTCCAGCGTGATGTTCGGTTCCATCGGCACCAGCTTTGCAATGCCGTCCACCGCGGCGTAAGGAATCGCCATAGCGCGGCCTGCGTCCCGGATGGAACCGCGCGCAGCCATGGTGCCGAACGTGACAATCTGCGCCACGTGGTCGGAGCCGTACTTGCGCACCACATATTCGATCATTTCCTGACGGCGCTCGTCGGAAAAGTCGATGTCGAAGTCGGGCATGCTCACCCGCTCCGGGTTCAAAAAGCGCTCAAACAGCAGGTTGTACTGAATGGGGTCGATGCCGGTGATGCCGATGCAGTAGGCGGCAAGGCTGCCTGCGCCGGAGCCTCTACCCGGACCCACGGGAATCCCTACCTCCTTTGCGTAGCGTACAAAATCGTGAACGATCAGGTAATAGTTTACATAACCCATTTTCTCAATGGTTTTTAATTCATATTCCAGCCGGTCTGTCAGTGCCTGCGTGGGATGCTCCCCGTAATTCCGGTACAGGCCTTCAAAGCATTTCTCCCGGAAATACGCCACGTTCTCCTGCCCGTTCGGGGTATCGAAATGCGGCAGCTTCGTCTTACCGAACTCAAACTCCACATTGCAGCGCTCTGCGATTTTTGCGGTATTGTCCGCGGCCTCCGGGTGTTCCGGGAACAGCGCGCGCATCTCTTCCTCAGTCTTATAATAGAACTGGTCGCTGCCAAAATCCATGGCATCCTTGTCCTCAATGGTATGGTTGGTCTGGATACACAGAAGGATATGGTGCATTTTGCTGTCTTCGGGGCTGATGTAGTGGCAGTCGTTGGTCACCACGAGCGGGATGCCCGTTTCCTGCGACAGACGGATAATGGAAGGGTTGATTCTCTGCTGCTCGCGGATACCGTGATCCTGCAGCTCCAGATAAAAGTTCCCTTCCCCGAAAATGGACTGATACCGCAGGGCAGCCTGCTCGGCTCCGCTGTAGTCCCCCGCGGTAAGCGCGCGCGGGATTTCTCCCGCAAGGCAGGCGGAAAGCGCGATCAGCCCTTCGTGGTGCTGCTCCAGCAGCTCAAGATCCACGCGCGGCTTGTTGTAAAATCCCTCCGTCCAGGATTTTGAAACCATGGCAATCAGATTCCGGTAGCCTGTGTTATTCTCGCATAAAAGCACCAGATGGCGGTTTTCCGAATCCAGCTCGTGCACCTTGTCAAAGCGCGTCCGCTGCGCGACATAGACCTCGCAGCCGATGATCGGCTTGATTCCCTTCTTCTTTGCGGCCTTATAAAAATCGACCGCGCCGTACATTACGCCGTGGTCGGTAATTGCAACGGCAGTGTCTCCCCTTGCCGCGGCGGTATCAATCAGCCGGTCGATGCGGCACGCGCCGTCCAGCAGGCTGTATTCACTGTGCAGATGCAAATGGACAAACATATGCCCGCCCCCCTTAACCCAGAATTTCCTCCCGTGCCTTTTTGCTGAACGAATTGAGCAGCGCCTGATAAGAACTGTCCAGCATTTCACGAACCGTTTCATCCGGTACGCTGCCTTCCAGATAAAGCGAATTCCAGTGCTCCTTGTTCATGTAGTAGCCGGGAACGATATCCGGATACTGCTGCCGCAGGAGGCTGCCGAACGCCGGTTCCAGTTTCATGGTCAGAATTGGTTTTCCGTATTTGTCGCCGCCCTGCATGGCGAACATTTTTCCGCGGATCATGTAGCGCGTTGCTTCCCACTCCAGCTTATAATCCTTTTCCACGCCCTTTTTGGCGAGAAGATAGGAGTCAAACCACTCGTATTTCATTGCGTTTCCCTCCTGTTTTTATTAGTTTTAAAACAAACTTCATCCGTTTTTTATCCCATCATATAAATATTTTTTTGTATACGGACACGCCTGAATGCATTTGCCGCATAATGTGATTTCTTTCTGAATATGTAATGCGGCCAGCTCCCGGGCTGTTTTGCGGCAGGAATAAGGGTCAAAGAACTCGTCCCGGTCGGTATCCGCGCTCCACAGCCTGCCGGAAACCGCCTTTGCGGGGCAGGCATCCGTGCACGCCGTGCAGCTTCCGCAGCGGGAAGCGGTAACCGGTACGCCGCATTCCAGCGGCGCGTCGGTTATCAGCGAGGAAAGCCGGACGGCGGAACCGTATTCCTCCGTAACCAGCAGTGCACATTTTCCGATCCAGCCAAGCCCGGCACGGACGGCAACCGTCTTATGCGGCATCGCCGTGCGGTAATCCTCGGATTCCACAACGGCATCCGTAGTCTGCGCAAAAGCCTTGTAGCCCTTGGATTTCAAATATCCGGCGCCCGCCGTTACAATTTCGTCCAGAAGGTGGTTAATATCGTGGTAAGCGTTAAAGTAATCCATAGTCGGCCCGTTTTGAATACCCTGAATAATCTGCGGCGGAACCGCTACGGCCACGGATACCCCGTAAATCATATCGTCCTTTCCAAAGGGTTTTAAATCTGCAAAGCCCACCATGTTTGCTCCGCGGTCAATCAGAAGCTGTTTTAATCCGGAATTGAAAGAATCCAAAGCAATTCCTCCTGTCAAATCTCCTCCGCGAATTCTACGATGCGCTCAAGACGGTGGTTCACACCGGAACGGCTCAAGGGCTCCGAGAGGGATTCCCCCAGCTCGCGCAGGGACATTTCCGGATTGCGCAGGCGCAGCATGGCAAGCTCCTGAAGCTCCTCCGGCAGTCTGGAAATTCCGGATGCATTGACGATCTTTTCGATCGCGATGATCTGGGCGGCCGCAGCCTGCGCCGTTTTATCGATATTTGCGGTTTCAAAATTCGTCTTGCGGTTGACGTCGTTGCGGACTTCCTTGAGCATCTTGGCCTGCATCAGCTCCATCGCGGCGTTTCCCGCGCCCATATAGGTCAGAAAATCCGCGACGTGCTCGCTGCCCTTGATATAAACGACAAAGGAGCCCTTCCGGTTCAGAAAACCGGGCTGAATATCCAGCTCGTAGGTCTCTCCGATCAGCACGGACAGGTCTTTGGCAAGGTTCATAAACGGCACCACAAATTCAAGGTGGTAATCCTTCTGCGGATCGGTCACGGTTCCGCAGGATAAAAAGACCCCGCGCAGGAAGGCGGCAATACAGCATTCGTTTTCCAGATTGGCACGGTTAATCCGCAGGCTGATTTCATTCCCCGTATGCCCAAAACAGGAAAGCACGGATTTTATCTGGTCTTTTTCGTTTACAGAAACGGTGAAGGCACTTTTGGACTCCTTGCGGCGATAAATTGCGGAAGAAAGGTCGACGATTGCTCCCGTCACTTCCGCCGTAAGCTGCGCCGCACGGTGCGCCGCGGCGTTGTTTTCCGTTTTCAGCATAATTGCGTTGGGGGAAAAGCTCTTTCCGAATAAAAGCAGTCCGTAGCATTCCGCCCCACGGCAGCATGATTTTCTTGGTACGGCTTTGCAAAGCTCCGTTTTCACATCGGATGAAAACGACACAATTAAGCCCTCCCTTCACAGGGTGAGTATGTTTGTATTACTGTTTATGGATGTCGCGGTGGTTTACGCTTGTCCTCATATTCTTTTCAATCAGGTGGTTATACAGAAGCTGCGCGAGCGTAACCGAGCGGTGATGCCCTCCGGTACAGCCGATCGCGATGACCAGCTGGCTTTTGCCCTCGTTGCAGTAGAGCGGTATCATATAATCGACCAGATCAAGGAAACGGCTGATAAAGCCCTGGGTCTGCTCCCATTTCAGCACATAATCCCGCACAGGCTGGTCAAGCCCCGTGAGATTTTTCAATTCCTCCACATAATAGGGGTTGGGGAGGCAGCGCACGTCAAAAACCAGGTCCGCCTCGCTGGGAAGACCGTATTTAAAGCCAAACGACACACAGTGGATCATCAGCGCGTCGGAGGAATCGCCGAGGAACAGGTTCGAAATCCGTTCCTTTAACTGTGCCGGTGAAAGAGACGAGGTATCAATAATGAAATCCGCCCTTTCGCGAACCGGCTTGAGCACATCGCGCTCCAACTGTACCGCCTGTTCCAGAGAGCCAAGGCAGTTTTCCGCCAGCGGGTGCTTGCGCCTGGTTTCCTTGAACCGGTTGATCAGCACATAATCGTTGGCGTCCAGAAACAGCAGCTTGTACTCTTTGTTTGCGCTTTCCAAATCGTCCAGGGTTTGATAAAGGCTGGAAAACATATCCCCGCCGCGAATGTCGGTAACGACCGCAACGCGGGAAAGCGCGCCCTTTGCCTGCTGCGAAAGCTCGTAAAAGGTTTCAATCAGCTTGGGCGGAATGTTATCCGCGCAGTAGAACCCGATATCCTCAAGCGCGTCAACGGCGCGGGATTTCCCCGCGCCGGAAAGGCCGGTGACAATTAAGAACTCCATATTTCCTCCAAAATCAGCCAAATATTTTCACTTCGCACTCCAGCGCAACGCCGGTCTGCTCCAAAACCGTCTTTTGTATACGGTCGATCAGATCAAGCACGTCCCTGCAGGTGGCTCCGCCCGTATTCACAATAAAGCCCGCGTGTTTTTCGCTCACCATCGCACCGCCGACCCTTGTGCCCTTCAGCCCGCACTGTTCGATGAGAGCCCCGGCGAAATGCCCTGCCGGGCGTTTAAAAACACTGCCCGCGCTCGGCAGTTCAAGCGGCTGCTTGGATTTCCGGCGCCGGAACAGTTCGTTCATCGTTTCTTCGATCTTCTCTTTATTTCCCTTTTCCAGTTTGAATATAAGCGACAGAATGGTGAAGCCGTTCTCCGAATATGCGCTGCGGCGGTAACCGAGCTTCAGTTCCTCCCCGGCAAGCGCGCCGATTTCTCCCGCCTTTGTAATATGGGTGCAGCCGGTCAGCACATTCTGCATCACGCAGTCATAAGCGCCCGCGTTCATAAACGCCGCGCCGCCCGCGCCGCCGGGAATTCCCCACGCAAACTCGAGGCCGGTAAGGGAATTTTCCTTTGCAAAGCCGCAGAGCGCGGCAAGCGTCGCCCCCGCGCCGCATTCGATTCCGGTTTCACCAATCCGTTTTATCGCGCAGAAGTCTCCCGCCAGAGAAACCACAGCCCCGCGGATCCCTTCATCGCTCACCAGCATATTGGAGCCGTTGCCGATCACCAATACCGGAACGCCCAGCGCATTTGCCGCGCGGTACAGCTCCCGAAGAGAATCGCGCCCATACACTTTGATGAATAAATCCGCCGGCCCGCCGATTTTAAAGGTCGTATGACGGCTCATCGGCTCGTCGCGGGAAACATCGCAGCCCAAACGTCCGGCTGTCTGCGCTAATTGCTCGATTTGATTCATTTTCCCCTCCGGCTAATCTGTTTTTAATGCAGGGTCCAGGAACACCCGGGAATACTGTTTCAAATAGTTTTGGAAGCGTTTGACCCCGGAATTCACGACCAGTTCCTCCGGGAAATCAATTTCCTCCAGAAGCTTCAAGGAGTTCTCAAAGCAGCCGACCATACTGGAAAAGTGCGAATCACTGTTCACAATGATCGGTACACCGTGCTTTTTACAGAGCTGCATGATTTTTTTGCAGTTTGCCACAGACTTTACGCGTCCCAGAAAAGTGGACTCGTTCAGTTCAACCAGTTTGCCCTGCCGACCGAATTCCGGGATGACCGTTTCGTAATCATACTGATACCGAACCGAACCGCTGTGGCCGATCACGTTTACCTCCGGATTTTTCGCCACTTGAAGCCACAGGTTCGTCACCGCCTCCACCGACGGCTTTTCTTCCGGCATACAAATCTGGTGGATGGATGCGACAACCCAGTCCAGTTCGTCATCCGTGTCCTGATACAGGTCGGTATTTCCGTCGTAATCAAGCACGTTGGTTTCCTGCCCGCGCAGCACAAGCACGCCTTCCAGCATATGGGGCACTACCTTTAGGTTATGGAAATACCATTTCCCCGGCGCGCCCGGTATATCCGTTCCATGATCGGTTATTGCGACTGCATAGAGTCCTTTCTGTGCCGCGGCATGCACCATTTCCTGCAAAGTGCTGTATGCGTGTGTTGAGGCTGTCGTATGCATATGTGTATCTGCTATGATATTCATTTTCTGCTCCCTTTATTCGATTTAAACTTCTTATCGCTAAATTATAGGTCAAGATCGAGCTTTTTCTCCTGCTCCTGCATGGACGAAATGTCCATTCCCAGACTTTGCAGCAATTCCTGCGCCGCGTTGAAGCCCATCTTCTTCTGGCGGTTATTCATGGCGGCGACTTCAATAATAATGGCAAGGTTTCTGCCCGGCTTAACCGGTATGGTCAGAACGGGCACTTTGATTCCGAGTATTTCCGTATATTCGCTGTCGATTCCCATACGGTCGTAAACCTTTTTATTGTCCCAAATCTCCAGATTGATCACCATGTCGATTTTTTCCGTGAGCTTAACGGCGCCCATACCGAAGATTCTGCGGGCATTAATAATGCCTATGCCGCGGAGTTCAATAAAATGCCTGATGTTGGACGGCGCCTGTCCCACAAGCGACTTGGCGGAAACGCGGCGGATTTCAACCGCGTCGTCCGCAATGAGGCGGTGGCCGCGTTTGATCAGTTCGATTGCGGTTTCGCTTTTGCCGACGCCGCTGTCTCCCACAAGGAGCACGCCTTCACCGTAGACTTCAACCAGCACGCCGTGGCGGGTGATGCGGGGAGCGAGTTCCACGTTCATAAAGGAAACCAGCGCGGCAACCAGACTGGAGGTCGTCTCCTGCGTGCTCAAGACCGGGACACCGTTCGCCCTGGTCGCTTCCAGAAGCTCCGGCATCGGCTGAATCCCGCGCGCAATAATCGCCGCCGGCGGCTTCTTCGAAAAAATTTCGCTCAGAACCTTTAAGCGCTCCTGCGCCGAAATGGATTTTAGGAACGCGGTTTCGGCATTTCCGAAAATAATAATGCGGTTTTTGTCGTAATAATCATAGAACCGGTTCAATTCCAGCCCCGGACGGTTTACATCCGTACAGCAGATCATTATTTTTTCCGCGTCTCCGGGCATATCGATAATATCCAGTGAAAGCTCCTCAATTACCTTTGAAAGTGGTACGGTAAAATTTGTAGTCATTCAAACACCCGCTCTCCATATTTTTATATCATTTATTATAGCTCAAATGCAACGAAGATTAAAGTATATATTTAAGATTCAAGCACGAATCTGCTGTTACACAAAAACGCCGATATGCTAAAAAGCACACCGGCGTTGCAGGATTTATAAATCCGACTATTTTATTTTTCGACCGCTTTCTGAGCCGCCTTATGATTCTGCCACATGACGTAGAGCGGGCCGGCGACGCAGACGGAAGAATAACAGCCTGTCACAACACCGACCATCATCGGCAGGGCAAAGGTCGTTACGCTTGTAAGGCCGTAAATCTGGCCGACAATAAAGACCGTGGTAATCGCGGCGAACGTGCATCCGGCTGTATAGAGCGAGCGGGTAAAGGTCTGATTGATGCTGGTGTTGACCAAAACCGAGTACGGCGTTTTGGGCCCTAAAAGCCTGCGGTTTTCTCTGATACGGTCGTAGATGATGATCGTATCGTTCAGTGAATAACCCAGAATCGTTAAGACAACGGCGATAAAGTTATCGTTGATCGGGATGCGGAAAATGATAAACGTGAAATACACCATCGCCACATCGTGCAGCAGAGCGATAATCGCCATAATACCGGCGGACATACCGCCGATCTTCTGGAAACGGAACGCAATATATATGACAAGGAGAATAAATGCAAGCAGAACGGCGACCATACATTTGAGGAAGAAGCTGCGGCCCATTGTCGGGTTGACCGAGCTGGATTCCACAACCTGGAAGCCCGCGCTGGGATACTTTGCGGTAAGCGCTTTCGCAATAGCCTGCTGGTTCTCAATGGAAATGGATTCCGTACCCGCAAAGGAAATGGAAACATTATTCTTGGCGGCCGAACCGTCCGCGGATTTTACATTCTCAAGGATACGTATGGTAGCATCTTTCTTTGCCGCATCCTGAACAATCTTTTCCACTTCTTCCTGCTGGATGGAACCGGTATAGGAATATTTGATTACGGCGCCGCCGGTGAACTGAATGTCCATCTGTGTGCCGAAAATTATGTTGAAAATCAGCCCGATTGCCATAAGGCCGAGAGAAACTGCGAAGAAAATATTTCTGTTCTCAAAAAAATGAATATTAAAGGTTTTCATTCTTTGGCACCTCCGTATAACCATTTGCCGCGTAAAGACTTAAACCCGGAGAGTGATTTTGTCATCAGTCGGGTTGCCGTTACACCAAACAGGAAGTTGCCGATAATACCGATCAGTAAAGTGTAACCGAAGGAATAAATGGAGCCGGTCGTCGAAGCGCCGAAGAGCATGGAAAGGATATTCGTAGGACCGAATACACCCATCAGAATCAGGGCTACAATGATAACTGTGATGTTACCGTCGAAAATCGCCCAGAAGCTGTTGTCGTCACCCTTCTGAATGGCGCCGTCAAGCGTTTTGCCCGCCCACAGTTCTTCTTTGATTCTGGATGCCGTAATGATATTGGCGTCCACGCCCATACCGATGGAAAGAATAATACCGGCAAAACCGGGCAGCGTCAGTGTGAAGCTGTTTACAAACGGGAAATAGCCGGAAACAGCCGCAAACGACAGACCCACCTGACCGAGCAGCGCAACGATTGCAACAAAGCCGGGCAGCCGGAATATAAAGAGCATAAACAGGCAAATCAGAATAAAGGCAATACCGCTGGCCAGCAGCATGGCGGACCAGGAAGAGGAGCCAAGCAGCGGGCTGATGGTACTGAAGTTTGTTGTGGTAAGTTTGAACGGAAGAGCACCGGCGTTGATCTTATTGGCCAGCGAAGAAGCCTCCGCCGCGGTAAAGCTGCCGGTGATTGCGCATTTGCCGTCTGAAATAACGGCATTTACGGTAGGAGCGGAAATCCGGACATCATCCATCCAGATCGAGATAACCTGACCCTGCAGCCTGGAAGTTGCTTCCGCAAACTTCTGTGTGCCGCTGTCGTTCAGCTCAAGGCCGACCTCATAGCTGGATTTTCCGGTTGTCTGATCCTGCGTCATCTCCGACTTGGCGCTCTTGATGTCGCTGCCCTTCAGGATGATGCTCGTTGCAGTCGTACCCTTCGGGGTTTTATAAACAGGCTGTCCGTCGGAGCCGGTCGTCTGGGTGGTGTATTCGCCGCCCTCGCGGAATGTAAGCTCGGCCGTAGCGGAAAGTTCCTGAATAGCAGCTTCCGGATCAAAGGTCTTTTCACCGTTTTTCCAGGGGAAACGAACAATGATACGATCGTTATTATAATCGGTATACAGTTCGTAATCGGTGATGTGACTTGCGATCATACGGACCTCAATGATTGCTTTTGCTGAGTCGATTTGTTCTTTTGTAGCTTTTGTTTTGGTAGCAGGGCTGAACGTAGCCTCGACGCCACCATTAATATCAATGCCTCTTCTGATATCGCCGATACCTTTTATGTAGGTTACGGCATTGTCTCCATTTTGACCCTTAACGCTGATGATTGCGGTAAGAGAGAAAAGCAGTATGAAGACGAAGACAATGAAAAACACGGGTTTTGCTACTCGCTTCATGCATATATCCTCCAATGCGTCGTTTTTCTGTGAATCCTCGCAGACGTAACAGAATTAATTATATTGTTATTATCTGAAAAAGTCAATCAATTTGGCGAGATTATTAGCATATAATTAAATTTCGGGACAAAAAACGGGAGGAGCTCCGCGCTCCTCCCTCAGGCTTATGATAAACCGGAACGACTATGGAAAATCTTAGAAATCTTACCGCTGCCGGCATGAAGAAATGGTTACTTGAGCAGCTTTTCCGCGGCGGCAAGCTGTACGCAGATGCAGAACAAATTCATTGCCTGCTCCAGCTCCG
>JAEWUH010000129.1 GCA_023397245.1 Bacillota bacterium
GACAGGCTGTGACTTTGTTTCCCGCTACTTTGCGCCGAACGCCGGGATACCGGAAGACCCGGTAACGGGCTCCTCCCACTGCACGCTTATTCCGTTCTGGAGCGAACGCCTGAACAAAACGGAGCTGACCGCAAAACAGCTTTCCAAGCGCGGCGGCAGCCTGTACTGCAAAAACTGCGGCGAGCGCGTGGAGATCGGCGGCAAGGCAAAGCTGTATCTTACGGGAGAAATTAATCTTTAAATTAGTTTATCAAAACAGAAAAACGGAGAATTCATGATGAATCAGTGTCAGATTATACCGGTCAATATGGGCATGGTTTCCGCGTTCCTTTTAAAGGGCGAAAACGGGAGATGCGTTCTCATTGACTGTGGGATTCCGGGTTCGGAGAAAACCGTCTTAAAGAAGATGGCGGAAGCCGGAGTCAAGCCGGAAGATATCCAACTGCTCATTATCACGCACGGGCATTCCGACCATATGGGTTCAGCCTCCGCAATGCGGCGGATTACGGGCGCCAAAACTGTAATACACAAACTGGACGCGGGTGCTGTACGAAACGGCAAAAACCCGGAGGTTCACCCCACCAACCGGAAGGGGAGAATTTTGGGCCGCTTTATCACCGAGGAGATTTCGGGCTTTGAGCCGTACGAGCCGGAAATCGTAATCGACGGCGAAATATCCCTGCGGGAATACGGAATCCCGGGAAAAATTATTGAGACGCCCGGGCATACCGGCGGTTCGGTTTCAACCCTGCTGGAAGACGGCAGTGCTTTTGTGGGCGATGCCATCATCGGCGCAATGATCGGCAAGGGGAAGCCGGAGTACCCCATGTATGCGGACAGTATGGCGGACGCGGAAAACAGCATAAAAATGCTGCTGTCCCTGCCCCTGAAAATGGTCTACATCGGCCACGGCGGGCCGTTTACCGGGGAAGAAATCAAGAAGATACGCAGAATTCCATAAAATAACGGCTGCCCGGAGTGCTTTCGCATTCTGAGCAGCCGCTTTTTGTGGTGAATTATTGTTCCCACAAATTAAATAATCTCTTCACCAACCTGGTCCATCACTCTTTTGCCGCTTCGCGGCATTTCCCCTGTCATGGGAATAACCCTTTGGCAAGGGAGGCTAAGGGTAATATAGATAATTTCTGTTTCCCCTGTCTCCCTTGTTAAAGGGAGATGTCATCCGCAGATGACAGAGAGATTTTCTCCGCCGGAGGAGCGAAACGGCGCTGTGCGCCCACACGCCTTCGGCAATTCCCTCAATAATCACACATTAAACCGGAATAACACGATATCTCCGTCTTGGACCATGCGGTCGGCGCGCGCCTCCGGCGATTCCCTCAGGTATCAAACATTAAACCGGAACAATACAATGTCTCCATCTTGCATTACGTACTCTTTTCCTTCGCTGCGGACTAAGCCTTTTTCCTTGGCGGCGGCCATGGTGCCGCAGGCCATCAGGTCGTCAAAGGAGACCACCTCGGCGCGGATAAAGCCGCGCTCAAAATCGGTGTGAATTTTTCCGGCGGCCTGCGGGGCCTTGGTGCCCTTGGTGATCGTCCACGCGCGCACCTCCGGCTGGCCGGCGGTCAGGTAGGAAATAAGCCCCAAAAGGGAATAGCAGGCATTAATCAGGCGGTCAAGTCCGGATTCGGTCAGGCCCATATCGGAAAGGAACAGCTCTTTCTCGTCCTTTTCCATGTTGCTGATTTCGGCTTCAATCTCGGCGCAGATGGGCAGTACGCCCGCGTGCTCGCTGTCCGCAATCTCTTTCACGACTTTGTATTGCGGGTTATTTTCGATGCCGCCCTTGAAATCATCCTCGCTCATGTTGGCGGCGTAGATGATCGGCTTGGTTGTGAGAAGGGACACGGAGTTCAGCAGCTCGGCTTCCTCTTCGGTGCATTCCACGGTGCGCGCGGATTTTCCCGCGTTGAGCACCTCTTTCACGCGCTGAAAGAAATCGTATTCAGTCTGGTATTTTTTATCCGCTTTAATCATTTTCTGCGTTTTATCGATGCGACGGTCCAGAACCTCAAGGTCGGACAAAATCAGCTCCAGATTGATGGTTTCAATGTCGCGCTTCGGGTCGATGCTTCCCTCCACATGGATGATGTCGTCGTTTACAAAGCAGCGCACCACATGCACAATCGCGTCCACCTCGCGGATATTGGCAAGGAACTTGTTGCCCAGCCCCTCGCCCTTGGAAGCGCCGCGCACCAGCCCGGCGATATCGACGAATTCAATGGTGGCCGGCGTGTACTTTTCCGGGTGATACATTTCAGCGAGCTTGTCCAGCCGCTTGTCCGGCACCGCAACCACGCCGACATTCGGCTCGATGGTGCAGAACGGATAGTTGGCGGACTGTGCGCCCGCGTTTGTAATTGCGTTGAAGAGCGTGCTTTTGCCGACGTTCGGCAGGCCTACAATACCAAGCTTCATTTTCTGTTTCCCTCTATCCCTAATTATTATACATATTGTACTAAAATAAACCATATATCCATAAAGTATTCTAAATTCAGTCTGCTTTACTATTATAAATGCTTCTGTTTCCCGATGCAAGGAAAGTTTCTTATTGTCCGTCCTTTTTCATGGTCAGCGCAATGCGCTTTTTTGCCAGATCGACGGAAAGCACACGCACCTTTACGATGTCGCCCACCTTGAGCACCTCGCCGGGATGTTTGATGTATTTGTCGCAGATCTGGGAGATATGGACAAGACCGTCCTGATGTACGCCGATATCCACAAACGCGCCGAAGTCGATTACATTCCGAACCGTGCCGTCCAGCTCCATTCCGGGCTTCAAATCCTCCATGCTCAGCACGTCGGTGCGCAGCATCGGGGCGGGCAGCTCGTCGCGCGGGTCGCGGCCGGGGCGCAGCAGCTCCGTCACAATGTCGTGCAGCGTCGGTACGCCGATTTGAAGCTGTTCCGCGGCGGCTTTCTCGCCGATCTCCGCTACCTTTTCCCGTAAGCCGGTAAGCCGGTTTGCTTTCAAATCCTTCATATCATAGCCGCACAAGCCGAGCAGCGCTTTGGCCGCGTCGTAGGATTCGGGATGCACGGCGGTATTGTCGAGAATGTTTTTGCTTTCGCTCACGCGCAGGAAGCCCGCGCACTGCTCAAAGGCCTTCGGCCCGAGCTTGGGAACCTTTTTCAGCTCGCTGCGGGAGGCAAACGCACCGTTTTCCTCCCGGTAGGTCACGATATTTTTTGACACGGTACCGGAAAGTCCCGCCACCTTTTCCAATAGGCTGGGGGAAGCCGTGTTCAGGTCGACACCCACGGTGTTCACGCAGTCCTCCACCACGCCGCCGAGCGCCTCGTCCAGCCGCTTTTTTGGCATATCGTGCTGGTACTGCCCCACGCCGATGGCCTTGGGGTCGATCTTCACGAGCTCGGCCAGCGGGTCCTGCAATCTGCGCGCGATGGAAACCGCGCTGCGCAGGGTCACGTCGAAATCAGGGAACTCCTGCGCGGCAAGTTTGCTTGCGGAATAGACCGAGGCCCCCGCCTCGCTGACCACCATGTAGGAAACGCCGCCAATCTCTTTGATGACCTCCGCCGCGAACATTTCTGTTTCCTTTGAGGCTGTGCCGTTTCCGATGGCGATGACCTCCACTTTATGCTTTTGGATCAGTCTGGCTACGGTTTCTTTTGCTTCCGCAACTTTTGCCTGCGAATGCGTGGGGTAGATCACGTTGGTATCCAGAACGCGGCCGGTCGGGTCGACCACAGCCACTTTGCAGCCCGTGCGGTAGCCGGGGTCAAGCCCCATTGCCACGCGGCCCTTTACCGGGGGCTGCATCAAAAGCTGGCGCAGGTTCACGGAGAACACTTTTATTGCCGATTCGTCCGCTTCCTCCGTCAGTGTATTGCGGATTTCCCGCTCGATAGCAGGGAAAATCAGACGGTCGTAGGCATCCTCGCCCGCCTGCCGTACGGCTTCGGAGCAGGGGGAGCCCTTTTTTACACAGGTGGAATAAATGATATTCAGACCCTTCATGCGGTCCAAATCGATGCTCACTTTTAAGAATTCCTCGCGTTCGCCGCGGTCGATCGCCAGAACGCGGTGCCCGGCAATTTTGCTCACCGGCTGGCGGAAATCGTAATACTGCGCGTAGACGGAATCCTCGTCCGGCTTGGCCGCCTTGGAAACGACCTCGCCCTGTCCCGTGGCGACCACGCGCAGGCGCTTACGGATACCCGCGTCATCGGAGACGGTTTCGGCGATGATGTCGAGCGCGCCCGCCAGCGCGTCCTCCGGCGTTTCCACGCCCAGCTCGCGGTTTACATAGGTTTCGGCCATGTCGATGGGATACGCCGAATTCTTTTTCTGCTCATAGATCGCGTTGGCAAGCGGCTCCAGCCCTTTCGCTTTCGCCACGGAAGCGCGGGTTTTGCGCTTCGGGCGGAACGGGCGGTAAATGTCGTCAATTTCAGAAAGGGTGGCGGCTGCGGCAAGCGCGGCGGAAATCTCCTCCGTCATGCAGTCCGCCGCCGTAATCAGCTCGGCGACCTCCGCGCGGCGTTTTTCCAGCGAACGCAGGTATTCCAGCCGTTCCGCGATTTCGCGCAGAATTTGGTCGTCCAGCGAGCCGTGCGCCTCCTTGCGGTACCGCGCGATGAACGGAATCGTGTTGCCCTCGTCAATCAGTTCGATGACCTTCTGTATCTGCCATTGCTGTAAATTGAATTGCTGTGCGAGCGTTGAAACAAAATCCATGGTAATCCTCCGAATAATATTGATACGTTACGGGCTTTTCGTAGGAAAGCGAAGCTTAACTCCGAACCCGTTCCGCGATGGTTGAAACAAGCCAGCAGACACCGTAAATCACCGGCTGGTGCGCAAGGTACAGGATGAGTGCGTGCCTGCCGAACCAGGAGAAAAACGGGACGCGCGAGCGGTAGGTGAACCGGGGAAAACTCCCCGCCGCGGCCAGCTTGCCCACAAACGTTCCTGCGGCAAACACAAAAATCCAGGGGAAAAGCGGGAAGTAATCCGCGCTTTGGAAGCTTTCGGTATAAATCCCGAGCGGCGCCAGCCAGTTCGTGCGGTACAGGGACTCCGGCAGCAGGAACCCAAGCCGCGGGGAAAATCCGATGTATCCGCTTGAAATCCCGGAGGTCGCGGCAAAAAGCACCGCGCAGACCGCAACGGGAATCACGCTGAATGGGAAACGGTCGGAAAGCGGCTTGAGAAGTCCGAACAGGATCATGCAGACCGAAAGGAAGTGCAGAATCCCGAATACGATCAGTTCTTCGGGAACAGCCACATAGGTAACAAGGGTCACGACCAGTGAAATCCCGAGCAGCTTGAGGCCGCGCTTCAGGTTGGAGTGCGAAAGGTTGGACGAAATGCCGGAAATGAACATGAACAGCGCCGCGTAATAGGGCTCCGCCGGCATAAAAAAGTTCAGCAGGATCAGCCCGGCTTTGATGTTGTAAAGGTAGGCGAGGGTGTAGAATCCGTGATAAAAGATCATACAGAACACGGCAAAGCCGCGCAGCTCGTCCATCAGGTAAATCCGCCTGCGCGCGTTGATGTTGATCACGCTTTCCTTCATCTTTCCGCCTCCTCAAAACAGCAGTTAGTCGCTTCTATCCAAATTATTATCGTATCGGTTTATTAATCCCGAAAATTATGTTATAATAATAACGATCTGCGCCTGCGGGAGCAAACAGCCGCCTGCAGCATGTATATTATAGCATGGTACGGGAGGAAATTACAATGAAAGAAACAAAATTGAACCGCGAATATACCGTGACCGAAGAGATGCTTGCAACCAGCGTGGGCAGCGGCAGCGTGCGCGTTTTGGCGACCCCGATGGTGGCCGCTTTTTTTGAAGGAGCCGCCGCCGAGCTGGCACAGCCTTATCTGGACGACGGGTGCACAACGGTCGGCTCCAAGATCGCGGTGGAGCATCTCTGCCCCACCGCGCCCGGCTGCAAGGTGACGGTAACCGCCGAACTCACCGAGGTCAGCGGAAGGCTTTACCGCTTCAAGCTGGAAGCATACGATAACGCCGGACTGATCGCGACCGGAACGCACGAGCGTGTGAGTGTAAAAAAAGAAAGCTTTGCCGCGAAGGCCGAAGCACGGAAACTAAAATAAGGCAGGTTAAAAATGAAACCGAATTATGACTTGATTCTGTTTGATATTGACGGAACGCTCACCGATTCCGAACCGGGAATCACCGGCGCGGCGAAAGAAGCGCTCAAGAGGATGGGATTTCCCATTCCCGCACAGGATACGCTGCGCAAATTTATCGGCCCCCCGCTGTGGCAGAGCTTTATTGACTACTGCGGAATGACGGCGGAACAGACGGAACAGGCGGTGGCCTATTACCGTGATACATACAACGTAAAGGGCGCGTTTGAAAATAAGCCGTATCCCCATATTCCGGAGCTCCTTGACGAATTGAAGGCAGCGGGGGCGATGCTCGCCGTAGCAACCTCCAAACCCGATAATATTGCGCGGCCGGTTCTGGATTATTTTCATCTTACGCCGTATTTTGCGTATCTTTCCGCGCCGAGCGAGGACGAGCACAGCAGCCGCAAAAAGCAGCTGATCCTGTCCGCCGAAAAATTCTGCGGGATTCCAAAAGAGCGCACCGTGATGATCGGGGACACCCATTTTGACGCAGCTGGCGCGCGCGACGCGCAGACGGATTTTATCGGCGTGCTCTACGGCTTTGGAACAAAGAAAGAGATGGAGCGGGAGGGCGCAAATGTTTTTGCCCGCGATATTGCGGAGCTGAAAAGCCTGCTTTTACGGGACTGAGACGCATGCTGCGCTTGACAAAACAGGCGATTTAAGGTACTATTTTACTGAACTGAATAGGGGGTGCTGAGTAGGCTCGGCTGAGACTGGACGGAGTGACGTCCAAAACCCATAACCTGATCTGGATAATGCCAGCGTAGGAAGATTCGCGAAAAGCAATTTTGACGCTCTGTGGCATTCCACAGGGCGTTTTTTGTATTCCGGAAGACCCGGGCGGAAAACCCCGGCCCAAGCAGCGTTCCGATTTTCTTCAGGTACGTTTCGGTTCAAATATTTTATTACTTGGAGGAAAACATGAAAAAGAACACAACCCTGATCCTTGTGGAATGCGCTTTGATGATTGCCATGTCAACCGTTTTAAGCATGTTCAAGGTCTTTGCGATGCCGCAGGGCGGCGAGGTGACCTGCGCAAGCATGGTGCCGCTGGTGCTGGTCTCCTACCGCCACGGCCTGAAGTGGGGCGTTTCCACCGCGTTTGCCCACAGTCTGCTGCAGATGATCATCAAATTCAACGCGCCCCCGGCCAATACCTTCGCGGCGTTTGCGGCGGTCGTGCTGCTCGATTACGTTCTTGCGTTCACCGTTCTGGGAACCGCTTCGTTCTTCGGCAGGCCGTTTAAGAACAGGACCGCAAGCGTCGCGGCCGGCGCGGTCGCCGTTACGTTCCTGCGCTTTCTCTGCAGCTTCCTTTCCGGCATCCTCATCTGGGGCAGCTACGCGCCGGAGGGTACGCCCGTGTGGCTCTATTCCCTCGTTTACAACGGCAGCTATATGCTCCCCGAAATGGTCATTACCGCGGTTGTTTCGGTCATCCTCATCCGTGTGCTTGACCGCGCGGAGCATCGGTCACTCAAGAAGGCGGCCTAAAGAGCCGGTTTTAAATGAAAGCAGCGTGAACGCGGGAATTCTGCGTTCACGCTGCTTTCGTTATACATAAAGCAAAAGACCGCCCATACGGACGGCCTTTCATCCGGAATAACTCCGGATCACTCTGTACACTTATATTAGCATACATTTATAGTATATGTCAATCAGAATGCCATTTCGATAAAATCGATATAAATATTATTTCTATATTGATATTGGAAACCATATAACTTAAAGGACACATTATTTTAAGGAAAGAGCGGGCGATGCCGCATGACAATTCTGCGAACAAGGTCCAAAAAACAAAGCCGCTTTAAGCAGCCGGAAGAAATCACCGCCGCGGACCTTCATGAATATGCGGGCACCACCGCGCGCGATAAGCTTCTGGGCGTGTTTATTCTGATTGCCTTCATGGCGCTTTTCTTCTGGTTTACCGTGGTACTCTGCCGCCCGCTTTTTATTCTGGCCTACAGCCCGGAGAAGTTTGAACGGTTTATTCAGGGGCAGGGCGCGTTGGGGCGGTTTGCTTTTCTTGGCTTCCAGATACTGCAGGGGTTTCTTCCTATCCCGCTTGAGCTGACCGCGGCGGCCGGCGGGTACGCCTTCGGCCGTCTGCAGGGCACCCTGCTTACGCTGTGCTCCTCCGTGATCTCCACAACCCTGATTTTCTATTTTACAAAGGCCTTCGGCCACCGGCTGATCGACCTGTTTTTTACGCGGGAGCAGCAGCGCGGGGCAAGGTTTCTGCGCGACGCAAAATTGCGCGACACCCTTACCTGGGTCATATTTCTGATTCCGGGCACACCCAAGCGCGTTTTTGTTTTCTCCGCGGGGCTTGTTCCCGTCCGCTTTAAAAAATTTCTGGCCGTATCCACGCTTGCGCGGGTGCCGTCTCTGATTGCCTGTTCGTTCGGCGGATACGCCCTCTTCCGCGGGAATTACACGCAGGCGGCGGTGATTTTTGCGGTATTGGGAATTTGCAGCGTGATCGGCATTGCCGCTTATAAAAGATTCACCAAAAAACGCAGGCAAGGGGAAGATGAATTTTAACACACTAAATTGTTAAAAGTCATTGACTACCTCGGGCAAAAAACTTATAATATATGAAATAGTATCTTAATTTAATGAAGTATTTTTTACGACGGCAAAATTATTCTTCGCTGCGGGCTGCCGCACCGCGGGTAATTTTACCGTCGTTACAATATCGTTTTTTTTAGGAGGTAACCGTATTGATCAGCGGAGCAGAAATCATGGTAAAATGTTTGGAGAACGAAGACGTTAAGATCGCTTTCGGCTACCCCGGCGCGGCAATCTGCCCGTTCTATGATTACCTGTACCGTTCTTCCGTGCGGCACGTGCTTGTGCGCGAGGAGCAGAACGCCGCCCACGAGGCCAGCGGTTATGCCCGCGCGAGCGGGAAGCCCGGCGTGTGCATCGCCACCAGCGGCCCGGGCGCAACCAACCTGATTACCGGCATCGCCACGGCCTATATGGATTCCATCCCGCTGATTGCCATCACGGGGCAGGTCAATTCGGAGCTGCTCGGCCGCGACGTGTTTCAGGAAGCGGATATCACCGGCGCCTGCGAGCCGTTCACCAAGAATTCGTATCTGGTAAAGGACGCCGCCGACCTGCCGCGCGTTTTTAAAGAAGCGTTTCACATTGCAACAACCGGCCGCCCCGGCCCGGTTTTGATCGATGTTCCTGTGGATATACAGACCAGTACGGTCCCGGAATTCGTTTATCCGCAAAAGGCGGATATCATCGGCTATAAGCCCCGCACACAGGGACATGCTATGCAGATTAAAAAGGCGCTTGCCGCGATCGAGGATGCAAAGCGCCCGATGATCTGCTGCGGAGGAGGAGTTGTGCTTGCGGGGGCGCGCGACGAGTTCGTTTCGTTTGTGAAGAAGAGCGGAATCCCCGTGGTTTCCACGATGATGGGCATCGGCGTGGTGCCCATGGACTGCCGTCTTTACCTCGGAATGATCGGAATGCACGGCCATGCAAACGCAAACCGCGCTATGGGAGAGGCGGATTTGATCGTCCTGTGCGGCGCCCGCGTCGGCGACCGCGCGGTTTCCGCGCCGGAGCAGATGGCACAGAAAGCAAAAATCATCCATATTGATATTGATCCCGCCGAAATCGGCAAGAATATGACGGCCCATATTCCCATCGTGGGCGATATCCGGCTGGTGCTGCACGAATTTGCGGAGCACGTGACGGACACGGTTTCCCCCGAATGGGTGGAGCAGGTGCTTCGCTATAAAGCGGAATATGTGCCGCTAGGAGAGCCGGACAATGAAAGCGGGTTTGTTGAGCCGCGCTCGTTCATGCGCGCGCTCTCCCGCATGATGGAGGAAAACGCGATCCTTACCTCGGACGTGGGCCAAAACCAGATTTGGGCGGCCCGGAACTTCAACGTCAAGGAAGGGCGCTTCCTTACTTCCGGCGGTCTGGGCACCATGGGCTACGCGCTGCCCGCCGCGATTGGCGCAAAGCTGGCCAAGCCCTACCGCCAGGTGCTGTGCATCTGCGGGGACGGTTCCTTCCAGATGTCCATGTGCGAGCTTGCGACCGTCTGCCAGAACAACGTCGATATCAAAATCATTATTATGCAGAACGACCGTCTGGGCATGGTAAAGGAAATTCAGGGAAAGGCCTACGGCGCCCGCTATATTGCCACCACGCTCGACAGCAACCCCGATTTCGTCAAGCTTGCCGAAGCCTACGGCATCCGCGCCGCGGTCGCGACCTCCAACGCCCAGGCGGAGAAGATCGCCGCAGGGATGTTTGCCTACGGAAAAGCATTTATTCTTGTGTGCCGGGTCAATCCCGACGCGCCGACGATATAAGGAGGCGTCAGGATGAAATACACACTGTCTGTTTTAGTTGAAAACCATCCGGGCGTCCTTTCCAAGGTTTCCGGCCTGTTTTCCCGCCGCGGCTTCAATATCGACAGTCTCGCCGTCGGTATCACCGAGGACCCCACGATTTCGCGCATTACCATTGTGGTAAACGGCGACGAATACATGGTGGAGCAGGTGGAAAAGCAGCTCAACAAGCTGATCCCGGTCATTAAGGTCAAGGTGCTTCAGCCCGATTTGTTTATCAGCTGCGAGCTGTCGCTGATCAAGGTAAGCTGCAACACCAAGCAGCGCGCCGAAATCATGAAGATCGCGGAGCTGATGCACGCGATCATCGTGGACGTGTCCACCACGTCGCTCACGCTCCAGTTTACCGGCAACGACGAGCTTACGCAGACGCTGATCAGTCTGTTAAAGCCGTACGGAATCAAGGAAATCGTGCGCGCCGGAACGCTTGCCATTGAAAAGGGCGCCGCAACCGCCCGCAAGCAGAATCCCTGAAAACGTAAAACCAACTTCCCGGAGAGATTCGGGCGGTAGTTTATAAATTTTGCCCAAACGGCAAGGAGGAAATTAAAATGCCAAAAATTTATTACGCTCCAGATTGCGACATCAATCTGCTCAAAGGTAAAACAGTTGCTATTATCGGCTACGGCAGCCAGGGCCATGCCCATGCGCTGAACCTGCACGACAGCGGCGTCAACGTGGTTGTCGGTCTGTATGAGGGAAGCAAGAGCAGAGCCAAGGTGGAAGCCAAGGGCCTGAAGGTCATGACGGTGCCGGAAGCAACCAAGGCTGCCGATATTATCATGATCCTGATTCCTGACGAGCGCCAGGCAGATATGTATAAAAACGATATCGCTCCCTACCTTACCGAGGGCAAAGCGCTTGCATTCGCGCACGGCTTCAACATCCACTACGGCCAGATCAAACCGCCGAAGAATGTCGACGTGTTCATGATCGCGCCGAAGGGCCCGGGCCATACCGTCCGCAGCGAGTACCTTGCGGGCAAGGGCGTTCCCTGCCTCATCGCGGTAGAGCAGGATTATACCGGCCACGCGCATGACATCGGTCTTGCTTACGGCGCCGGACTCGGCGCGGCAAGAGCAGCCATCATGGAAACCACCTTCAAGATTGAGACCGAAACCGACCTGTTCGGCGAGCAGTGCGTGCTTTGCGGCGGCGTAACCGCTTTGATGCAGGCAGGCTTTGAAACACTGGTAGAGGCCGGCTATGCTCCGGAGAACGCTTACTTTGAGTGCATCCATGAAATGAAGCTGATCGTAGACCTGATCTACAGAGGCGGCTTCTCCCTCATGCGTTACTCTATCTCCGACACCGCCGAGTTCGGCGATTACGAGACCGGAAAGCGTCTGGTCACCGAGGAAACCAAGAAGGAAATGAAGAAGGTCCTTTCCGAAATTCAGGACGGCACCTTCGCTTCCAAGTGGATTGCTGAGAACAAGAACGGCCGCTCGCACTTCAACGCCTGCCGCCGCATCGGCGCAAGCCATCAGCTTGAGGAAGTCGGCAAGGAGCTCCGCAAGATGTATGCCTGGAACGATCAGCCGATCGACGACTAATTTCCTTTAAAACCGCATACACATAAAAACACAATACACCGCTGTTTTGGATTCTACATACTTTCGTATTAAAATTCGGGGCAGCGGTTTTTTTAAAGGAGGATATGAACATTATGTGGCAAAGATCAATTCTGAAGGCAAACGCCAAAATCGCGTTGAGGGGGCGCTATTGGAACGCGTTTGCCGTCACTCTGGTGGCAATGATTATCGGCGGCGCCTATTCCACACTCACAGTGGGACTCCAGAAAAGTTCGGTGGCAGGTGCGATTTCCATCGGCGGCATCCTTTTTTCCGTCTTCGTTGCGATCCCCGTTTCCATTGGAGTGATGCGCTATTTTCTTCAGAACCACTTTGGGGCGGCGCAGTTTGAGACAATGTTTTCCGGGTTCCAGCAGGGCTATTTGAACGGAATCGGCACGATGCTCGTAACCGGAATCTTCATTTTCCTGTGGTCCCTGCTGCTCATTGTCCCGGGCATTATCAAGTCGTTACAGTACTGCCTGGTGCCGTTTATCCTTTCGGATAATCCGGATATGCCCGGCAGCCGCGCGAGGGAGATCAGCAAAATGCTGACAGACGGGGAGAAAGGGAACATCTTTGTGTTCTTCCTTTCCTTCATTGGCTGGTTCTTCCTTGGCGCTCTGTGCCTTGGCGTTGGTATCCTGTTTGTCTATCCGTATTTCTATGCGTCCTTTGCGGAGCTGTACATATTCCTGCGCGACCGCGCGATTGCGAACAATATGCTCAACCCCGCCGAACTGAACCTGGTACCGCCCGAGCCGACGGTATAATTTGAAATGAAGCCTGTGGCTGCCGGAAGCGCAAAGCTTTCCGGCAGCTTTTTTGCGTTTTTTAAAAAGCACGGGCACGGTGAAACGCAGGGCTCAAATTCGCACAAATCAGACAACTTTTAAATAAAAATTTCAAATTGACAAATTAAATAATTTCTAATATAATATATCCCAAGAGAAATAACGGCTTTATGCTTTTTTGTCCGGAGACCTACTGGAAAAGTCAGGCTCATAACAATGGAATGGGATTGGCTGCTATGGCGGAATTCGGAATTTCATTATAGTTTTGGGAAGGCGAAATAAAGTTGAGATATTTAATTAAACAGAAATTACTGTCGCTGAGCGACGGTTTTACCATTAAAGATGAAAACGGCAACGATTCCTTTCAAGTAAAGGGAAAGGTAATCTCGATTGGGGCAAAGCTGACCATGTCCGATATGGAGGGCAAAGAGGTCTGCTATATTGAACAGAAGGTTTTTAAGCTCATGCCGGAATACCATGTCAGCGTTGATTCCAAGGAAGCCATGACCGTCAAGCAGAAATTCGCTGTTCTTGGAAAAAAATTCAATATTACGGGCGCTTCCGGCGAGTATACAGTGGAAGGAAACATCATTGCCAAGGATTTCCGAATTCTTAAGGACGGGGCAGTCTGCGCTTCCATTTCCAAAAAGCTTGTGGCAATGACGGATACTTATACCGTGGAGATTTCAGACGGGGAAAATCCTGTGCTGATGCTGGCCATAGCCGTCATTATGGATATGACATGCCATGACCAGAAGTAGACCAAAGACTTTTAAGCCCGGTTCAAATTATTGATTTTATAGCTATATATCGGTACCGCAAATACAGCAGGAATATATAAGGCAGGATTTTGCGGGTTGCCCGCAGATCCTGCCCTTTTTACCGGCTGCACGGGATATATTTTTTCGGTCTGATTGTAATTGCATCTGCATAGTAGTATTATTAAGGCGTAAAAGCGGCGGATCATAATCCGCGGGAAATAACATCCGGCCGGGATGGTACGCTTCCCGGTGCCCAATGCTTTTTTATGTTCCGAATCATTATAATAACAGGGAGATGGTTTTACGTTTTCTGCAGTCTTACAGTTCATTCTGGCGCTTTTGGCGATTTATCTGATCATTTTTAAAATTTTGGGATTAAGGGTCATCAGCTCCGACGAGGTTGCGGTCGTTGAAAAATGGTGGAGCATGAAGGGCTCCCTCAAGGATTCCATCATCGCGCTGCACGGAGAGGCCGGATACGAGCCGGACCTGCTGCGCGGCGGCATCCATTTTAAATCCGTTCTGATGTATAAAATACACAAGTACCCGCTTATCACCGTACCGCAGGGGCAGATCGCGTACATCTTTGCACGCGACGGATTGCCGCTTGCGCCGGTTCAGACTTTGGGCAAGGTTGTGGCGGAAGCCAACAATTTCCAGAATGTCCGGGGCTTTCTGCAGAACGGCGGGCAGCGCGGCCCGCAGCGCGGGATACTGAGAGAAGGAACCTACGCCATCAATCTGGCGCAGTTCATCGTGATTACGCCGAACGACCTGAAAGCAATTTTCACCGGCTCCAAACAGGAACGCGGGGAACTCATCAGCATGCAGCAGACGCTTGCCGCAAGGGACGGCTTCCGCCCGGTCGTCATTATGGGCGACAGCAACGGAACCAGCGACCTGATGGGAATCGTTACGGTGCATGACGGCGTTTCGCTCCAGCAGGATGAAATTATCGCGCCCAGTGTAGGCGAGGGCCACGCAAGTTTCCAGGACCCGGAAAAATTCCTTGAGCTCGGCGGCAGGCGCGGCAAGCAGATTCAGGTGCTGACCGACGGTACCTACTATATCAACCGCCTGTTTGCCACCGTGGAATTCCGGCCCAAGACCGTTGTGCCCATCGGCTTTGTCGGTGTTGTGGTCTCTTTCTTCGGCGAAAAGGGCGAGGATACCACCGGAGCGGATTACAAGCACGGCGAGCTGGTTCAGCCGGGCTGCAAGGGCGTGCTGGAAAAGCCGCTGATGCCGGGCAAATACGCGTTCAATACCGACGCGGGCAAGGTTGTGCTGGTTCCCACCACGAACATCATACTGAAATGGAATAAGTCCGAAACCGGCGACCATAAATACGACGAAAACCTCACGGAGGTCGATATCATCACCAAGGACGCATTCGAGCCGTCCCTGCCGCTCTCCGTGGTTATGCACATTGATTACAAGCAGGCGCCGTGGGTCATCCAGCGGTTCGGCGATATCAACATGCTGGTAAACCAGTCGCTTGATCCGCTGGTAAGCGCGTACTTTAAGGATGTTGCGCAGACCAAGACGCTGATCGAGTTGATTCAGGAGCGCAGCGCCATCCGCGAGCGCGCCGTTACGGAAATGAAGGAAAAGTTCGAGAAATACAACCTCCAGCTGGAGGAAGTGCTCATCGGTACGCCTAAGACTTCTGCGGCGGACGTACAGATCGAAAATATCCTGACGCAGCTCCGCGAAAGGCAGATCGCGGAAGAAAAGAAGGTCACGTACCAGAAGCAGCAGTCCGCGGCGGAAAGCGAGAAATCGCTGCGCGAGGCGCAGGCGACCGCGGAGCAGCAGAGCTTCCTGACCAAGTCCAAGATCGAAATCGAGATTGCCGGGAACAGCGGCGCCGCGCTGGCAAGTAAGGCCGAGCAGGAAGCCAACCAGATTGTCGCGCTGGCAAAGGCGAACTCGGAAAAGATTCGCCTGGAGGGCGAAGCGCAGGCTTCCATGGAATCCAATGTCGGTCTGGCCAAGGCAAAAGCGATCGACGCGCAGGTTAAGGCATACGGCGGCGCGGAATACCGCGTCATTCAGGAAATCGCCGATAAGCTCACCGACGCGATCAAAAATTCCAAGGTCGATATCGTGCCGAAGACCGTTGTCAATATGGGTGCTTCCGGTTCGGAAAGCGGCGGGAACAGCCAGGGCGGCAGCGGCACCGTAATGGACACCCTGCTTAAGTTCATCACGCTGGATAAGCTGGGCGTTTCCTTACAGCATATTTCCGAGCCGTCAACCACCGCGCAGGCGATTGAAGCGGCGGTTGGCGCGGCCAAAGCGGGCGAGGAAGAACCGAAGCCGCAGGAGCCGGCCGCCCCGGAGCAGAAAGAAAAGACCGAAAAGCCTGCCAAAAAATAAACTGAACCGCAGCTTTGCGGCTGCGCGGCTTTATAAACAGCATGAAGCGGGGATTTTTCCCCGCTTTTTCTGTGTTATGAATAAATTGCGGGTTAACTGCGGATAAAATAGATAGAAACACTCCGTCGTCCACACAACCCGGGGCTGCCCTGCTTTAAGGCTGCGGGGAACATCCCCGATCATTACTTTTTTTAATATTATGTAAAAAATAGGATTATTTTGTTGCCCTTTTACCCGATTCTGTTATAATAATTTAATAGGTGCGTCATCTTTTATAAGGCGGGAAGTTTTTATGAATATTTTAGTCAGTGCCTGCCTGCTCGGCTTGAACTGCAGGTATAAGGGAGATAATAAATACAACAGACAGGTTGCGGCATTAAGCAAAAAGCATCATCTGATTCCGGTATGCCCGGAACAGATGGGAGGGCTGCCCACACCGCGCCCGCCCGTAGAGGTTCTGGAAGGAAGAGCTTTGGACAGCACGGGAAAGGACGTCACGTTTCAGTTCAGAATGGGCGCCGAGGAAGTGCTGAAGTTGGCAAGGCTTTACGACTGCAAGATTGCGGTGCTAAAGAGCAGGAGCCCGTCCTGCGGCTGCGGCATGATCCACGACGGCACCTTTACCGGCGGCATGACGCAGGGCAACGGATTCACGGCCCGCAGGCTGCTGGAGGAGGGCATTCAGGTGGTAAGCGAAGAGGATATCGACGGGCCCGCCGGCCTTGACGGCACTGCAGGATAATATTTGAGAAAGCAGGAGGAGATCCCGCGTAAATGGCAGAAAATGAAGAGAGAAAGAACGAAGGCCGGGAGGACGCCAAGTCCGTCCGGCGCAGGAAGCTGATCAGCGCCGCTTCCTTCCTGCTGCTTCTGTTGATATTCGGCGCCGTGTATATAACGGTGGGGAACCAGATTCTTGCCCTTGTTTCCGACCCCAATAAATTCCGCCTGTGGATTGATTCGCAGGGCTTCTGGGGACGGTTCACGTTCATCGGAATCATGTGTCTGCAGGTGGTCGTCGCCATCATTCCCGGTGAATTTATCGAAATCGGGGCGGGCTATGCCTTCGGTGCGGTAGAGGGAATGTTTCTGTGCCTTGCCGGCGCGGCGCTCGGCTCCGCAATCATCTACCTGTTTACCAAACGGTTCGGCATAAAAATGGTGGAGGCGTTTGTTTCACGGGACAAAATCAATTCGCTGAGATTCATCAAGGATTCCAAAAGGCTGGACCTGCTGGTGTTTATCCTGTTTTTTATTCCCGGAACGCCCAAGGATGTCCTCACTTATTTTATCGGATTAACGCCCATGTCGCTGCGGACGTTTCTGATTATTTCCAGCTTTGCGCGCATTCCGTCCGTCATCTCGTCCACAATCGGGGGGAACGCGCTGGGCATGAAGGACTATGCCTTTGCGGTGCTCGTTTTTGCCGTTACCGCGGTAATCAGCCTGATCGGGATTCTAATTTATAACAAAATTTTAAAACAAAAAGAGAAAGATGTGGGAAAATGATACGCAGCATATTGACGTGTAATTGCCTGATCGACATCGCTTTTGTCGCATGGTCAACTGCACAGCTTATTAAAACGGTGGCCTTTTATGTTAAAAACAAGACCATGAATTTCAAAAGGCTGTCCGAATCGGGCGGGATGCCGAGCGCACATTCGTCGCTTGTCTGCTCCGTCGCCTTTACGACGGCGTATAAATACGGCATTGCCTCCACCTATTTTTCTCTTACGCTGATCATGGCCATGATCGTTATGTACGACGCGATGGGTGTGCGAAGGGCCGCGGGAGAACACGCAAAGGCGCTCAATGTGATGCAGGACTATCTTGTAAGAAATTCGGCCGCCCTGCCGGAGAGCGAAAGATTTATCCCTGTTTCAGCAAAAAGGTACAGCGAATCGCTGGGGCATAGGCCGTGCGAAGTGCTTGCGGGCGCGGCACTCGGGGTGTGTGTTGCTTCCTTCTTTATCTTTTACCTCCGCTGCGTGTGAGCCGGAGCTGCTTTTCCGCTTTACATATCCGGCGGATTCCCGGGGTTCGTTTCCCCGCGGCACCCGATGTTCCCGGACGAAATGAAAGGGAATGAGAAAGCCCCAATAAGGAGGCTGTGATTTGATTAGTTTATTACAGCGGATCGATCTGAATCTGGTATCCATGATCCTGCTGATTTGTGTGCACTGCTTTGCAAACCGGCTTCTGGACAAAAACGACAAGCTCAACCGTCAGTTCCTGGATATTTCACTGATCATCATTTTTCAGCTGGCTCTGGAGTCTGTAACCTGCATCCTGAACCGAAGGCCGTATCAATGGCTGATACCGGCCGCTGTCATAACAAACGATATTCTGTTTATTGTAGGGCCGCTGCTTGCATACTGCTATTATTGCTTTGTGTATAATTGGGTATTTCCCGGAAGGCTCGCAAAGACCTCAAAAAACCTTTTGCTCCTGCTGCCGCTGATGGTCAATGCGGTCTTTTGCCTGATTACTCCGTTTACCGGGCAGATTTTCAGGGTTACGCAGGACAACGTTTATCAGAGAGGCCCGCTGGTTTTTATTCCGGTGGCTGTAACTTATTTTTATCTGCTGGTCAGCTTCTGTTTTATTGTCCGGCATAAAAACAGTATAAGAAAACCGCATTTTCTTCCCCTGCTGCTGTTCGGCGTTTTTCCGGCCATCGGCGGGGCAATTCAGATGATGTTTTACGGGATCATTTTAATGTGGAGCATTGCCGCGCTGTGCTTCGTAATGATCTTTTTCTATATCCAGCAGAGGATGATGCAGCTTGACCCGCTCACCGGCGCCTGGACGAAGGGCTCCTTTGACATTTACCTGGAGGAGCTTGCCTCAAGAGGGGAAAAGGGTGACCGGTTCGGAGCCATTTTCATCGATCTGGATAATTTCAAGCAGATCAACGATACATACGGCCATATGGAAGGAGACGCGGCGCTGCGCAACGCGGTGCTTCTGATCAAGAAATCCATCCGTAAATCGGATATTGTCGCCCGGTTCGGCGGGGACGAATTCGTTATTACCGTACACAATACAAATCGGAAAGAAACAGAAGAAGTCCTTGCGCGGCTCGCCAAGAACTTTTCCGAGTTCAATTTCGCGGGAAAGAGCCCCTATCCGCTGGAGTACAGCGTAGGCTATGGCGTGTATGATCCCAAAGAGGGCGACGTCTGGCAGTTTATAAATTATGTGGATCATATGATGTATCAGAACAAAAACCGGAGGCGTCACCCCGCCGCCCGGGACGGCACGGAGCCGCAGATGTCATCCGCAGATGACAGAGAGATTTGATTTCAGGTTAAACAGGGATGTAAAGATTAAAAGCAACGGTTAACTTCCGCTTTAGGGAGGTCTTACTATGACGGGCTTTATTCAATTGATTGCGCTGGATTTTTTTTCCGGTCTCCTGCTGACATGGGTGTACCTTTATGCGAATAGGACACTGGATAAAAGCGACAGGCTGAACCGCCAGTTCCTGAATGTTTCGCTGATGATTCTGATTCAGGTCGTACTGGAGGTCCTTACCGTTGCCGAGGAGGGCAGATTGGAAGAATGGATCACCCCGACTAAGGTCGCGGCGAATCTGGTTTCCTTTATTCTTGGGCCGTTGCTTGCCGGTTCTTTTTATGTCTTTGTGCTTTATTGGATTATGCCGGAAAAATCCGTGAAGCTGCGGAAACAACTGTGGCTTTGGGTTCCCATCGTGATCAATACGGTGCTCTGCCTGGCTACCCTACCGTTCGGGCTAGTCTTTACGATTGACCGGCTGAATCGTTATGCCAGGGGCCCGTTGTTTGCAGTTCCGGCCGCGCTTACCTATTTTTACCTGCTGATGGCCGTCCTTTTTATTATTCGCTACCGCAGAAGCGTAAGAAGAAAGCACTTTTTCCCCCTTCTCCTGTTTGGTGTCTGTCCCGCTGTTGCCGGAATTATCGAAATTTTTAATAACGGACTTTATATCATGTGGAGCGCCAGCGCGTGCTCCTTCATCATGGTGTTTATTTATATCCAACAGAGGATGATGCAGCTTGACCCGCTCACCGGCGCCTGGACGAAGGGCTCCTTTGACAATTATCTGGAGGAGGTTGCCGCGGGAGGGGAAAAGGGTGACCGGTTCGGTGCCGTTTTTATTGATCTGGACAATTTCAAGCAGATCAACGATACATACGGCCATATGGAAGGCGATGCGGCGCTGTGCAACGCGGTGGCGATCATTAAGAAATCCATCCGCAGGTCGGACATCGTTGCCCGCTTTGGCGGGGATGAATTTGTTATTATCGTACACAATACAAATCAAAAGGAAATGGAGAAAATCCTTGCGCGGCTTTCCGAGGACTTTGCCCGGTTCAATTCCGGAAGAAAGGGCCTGTATCCGCTGAGGTACAGCGTAGGCTATGGGATATATAATCCAAAAAACAGCGACGTGTGGCAATTTATAAACCATGTGGATCATATGATGTATCAAAACAAAAACCAGAAGCGTTCCCGTACCGTTACCGACTGACGGCGGGGGGCCGGGCGTTTGATAAGGGTGCTGCGGATGAATTATGAGGAACTGATTAATACGGCGACGGATGTGGGCTATATGCTGCTGGCAAACGGCGCCGAAATATACCGTGTGGAAGAATCCATGCAGCGTATCTTTCAGGCCTATTCGGTATCGAGCGAAATTTTTGCGATACCGACCTGTATTTATGTTACCATTACCGCGGAAGACGGCAAACCGGTCACGAAGATCAAAAGGCTTTACCGCCGGAATACCAATCTGGACAAAGTGGAGCAGGTGAACGGCCTTTGCCGCCGCATCTGCCGGGAAAAGCCGGACTTTAAGGAAATCCGCCGCGAGCTGCAGAAAATCGACCAAAGACCGGGCTACGGATTTTTTCCGCAGCTGCTTGCCTTTTCGCTGATCGCCTTTTCGTTTACCCTCTTTTACGGCGGAAACCTGCCGGACGCTTTCATCGCCGTTTTCTGCGGCGCCGCAATGAAAATAATCATTTGCCGGTTGGAACGGTTCCGCGTGAACTCCTTTTTTACAAATATTCTGGCCAGCTGCGCGGCGGCGGCAATCGCCTTTACCGCCGTCCATTTCAGCGTGGGGTTGAATCCCGATAAGATCATCATCGGCGCGCTGATGAATCTGGTTCCCGGCATTGCCATCACAAGCTTTATGCGGGATTTAATCGCCGGCGACCTCATCGCGGGGCTGATCCGTTTTACGGAGAGCCTGCTGGTCGCTACGGCCATTGCCATCGGCGCCGGTATCGCGCTGGCCGCGATGCGCGCAGTCTGGGGGGTGTAGGATATGAATTATTTTCTTCCCTGCCTGTATGCGTTTGCTGCCTGTTTTGGCTTTTCCGTCGTGTTCAATATGCGCGGCAAAATTCTGCTGTTTGCGGCTCTTGGGGGAGCGCTGGGCTGGCTTGTGTACCTTCTCTGCGGCCCGGTTCAGAACGATATTCTCCAGTTCTTTCTCGCAACGATCGCCATATCGGTCTATTCGGAAATCATGGCGCGCGTGCACAGGGCCCCGGTCACCGGATACCTGCTGGTTTCGCTGCTGCCGCTGGTGCCAGGCGGCGGAATCTATTACACCATGGAATACTGCATCATCGGCAATACGGAAATGTTTCTTGAAACCGGAATCCATACGCTCGGCATCGCCGGCGCGCTGGCGCTGGGAATCCTGTTGGTTTCCTCCTTCGTCCGCCTGTGGCACATCGTTACCTCCACCGAAGACAAAGCATAAAAGGCTTCTCCGGAATTTTCGGCGAAGCCTTTTAAAATATGACAGGACGCTGTCTGATTTGATATGCTAAAAATAGCATAAAGGAGATGGCACCTATGTACATGGAATTAAAAAAGCGAAGCGGCTTTCAGGTTTGCGGCTACTGTACGGAAACCAGCCTTACAACCTGTGGGGAGGACCTTGCGGAGCTGTGGCGGCGTTTTGAAGAGAACGGGGACGAATTTTACCGGGCATTTGGCTTCCGTAGAGATTTTTACGGGCTGATGTGGCTGACACAGAACGGACGGTACTGCTATCTGATCGGCCCAGAGACTGAAACCACGGGTGAAATCCCGCGGGGAATGGTCTTCAAACAAATCCCTCCCGCCGAATACGCAGTTCTGCACGTTCCGTCAGATCGGCCCGCCTTCGATGCATGGACGGAGTACTATGAAAAAATCCTGCCCGAAGCCGGATATGTTCCCAATAAAGCGCATGGCATTGATTTTGAGTATTATCCCAATGGAGGCGGAGAGGATTACGAACTGTGGACGCCTTTGATGGAAAGAGGTTAACATGCGTTTCTAAGAAATAAGAAAAAGGCTTTCTCAGTTTACCTGAGAAAGCCTTTTCAGTTCTTTCCCAATGGCCGCTTCAAAAAAGATTGCAGAGGGATGTGCGGCCCGGTTGTGTGCCTATATGGAATAGGTATAATAATCATACTGTGTTTTTACGCGGAAACCGTTTGTCAGGTAAAGCTGATATGCGGCTTCGTTTGTACTGCTGACTTCCAGAGAGATTTCGCCCGGATTTTCACGGAGAATCTGCTCAAGCAGCAGGTTCAGCAGTTCCCTGCCATAGCCATTCCCCTGATACTCCGGAGAGACGCCGAAGCCGTAAATGGTAACGCCGCCGTCCTGAAAATTTGCGCTGCACAGGCCCACCATCCGGTCATCCAAAAACGCGCAATAGGATTTTACGTCGGAGGAATCCAGTGATTTTGCGAGAAGCGAGAGCGATTCGTCATAGCTGCCGTCAAACAGGCGGGAATCCAGCGCGGCCATTTCTTCAAGACGGTTCTTTGAGGCGGGTTCCAGCCGCAGACTGTCCCCGGACTTCCGGTAATCGCCGGGTTCGCAGGTCATCCGATATTCCGAACAGGAAAGCCCGGAGCCGTAGGCCTTTAATACTTCCAAAGCCGCCCGGCCGGCGGGCTCGCAGACAAACAGAACCTTTGCAATCCCGTGATTTTTCAGTTCTTCCGCTGCTTTTTCAAAAAGGGCATGAAAATATCCCCTCCTCCGAAAATTCGGGAGAGTATAGGCGGACACTTCGGCCTCATTCTGCATCGGGATGAAGAGGGAGAGAAAGCTGACCAATTTTCCCTCGCCGCAGAGGAGATAGAAGCAGTCGATCTCCCGGTTGAAGTTGATCTCGTTGGAGAGGAACACATTCCGTTTGAGCCCTTCCTCTTGCTGACATTCCTGTTCCAGCCGGTGAACCTGATTTTTCTGCTCCTCGCTCAGCCGGTTTACTTTTAAAATTGTGATAGGAATTCCTGCTTTCTTACCGTATTTGCCCCGAATGTTCGGGTGTCTTGAAAAATCCGCGCGTTGAAAATAACTCCCGTTCGCACAAATATATGTTTTTGAGGAATAATTATATTATATCGAAATTTATAAGACAGTCAATATCAGCACGGGCCGGATTCGGCAACATGGGTATTCACTATTGCATTGTTTTGTGATATAATTATACGGATATTATGGGTTGATATGTCCTTTGGCGCTTTTGGGGCGCGGCGGGCGAAAATTCATGAAAAACAGGAGCAAAAAGAAAGTATGGTTATTCTTGGAATCGACCCCGGTTACGCCATCGTCGGCTACGGCGTGATCCAGACCGAACGCGGGCGTTTCCTTACGCTGGAGCACGGCGCGGTCGTTACCCGGGCGCAGGAAAGCTTCAGCCGTCGGCTGGAAATTATCTACGATTCTCTGGCCTGCGTCATGGAACGCTGGAAGCCGGACGCCGTTTCCATGGAAAAGCTGTATTTTCAGAACAATCAGAAGACGGCAATCGGCGTGGCGGAGGCAAGGGGCGTAATTCTTCTTGCCGCGCAGAAGGCGAAAATTGAGGTTTACGAATACACGCCGCTGCAGGTGAAAATGGCGGTCACCGGCTACGGGCAGGCGCTCAAGCCGCAGGTCATGGAAATGACGCGGCGGCTGCTCTGCTTGAAGGAAGTACCCAAGCCGGACGATACCGCGGACGCCCTCGCCATGGCGATCTGCCACGGGCAGGCGGCGGGCTCCGCGCTCCGGCGTTCCATGATACGGCCGGGCGCAGTCCGGAGCCCGGAAAGTATGAAAAAGTGATTTTGGGAGACAGATATGTTTTACAGCTTGAAAGGAACCTTGATTCATACGGAGCCGGGCCTTGCGGTAGTAGAATGCGGCGGGGTCGGCTTTAAATGTTTTACCACGCTGAATACCCAGCGCGCGCTGCCCAAACAGGGTGAAGAAGTTAAGCTCTACACGCACCTGAATGTGCGGGAAGACGCGCTTGACCTGTTCGGCTTTGCCACAATGGGCGAGCTGAACTGCTTTAAAATGCTGACTTCCGTGAGCGGCGTGGGCCCAAAGGTCGGGCTGGCCATCCTCTCTGAGCTTGCGCCGGAGCAGGTCGCCATGGCGGTCGCCACGGGCGACAGCAAGACCCTTACAAGGGCCAGCGGCGTCGGTGCAAAGCTGGCGCAGCGTATCACCCTTGAACTCAAGGATAAAGTAAAAGGGATGCAGACCAGCGCGGAGGGTATTTCCCCCGCCGGAATCGTTTCGGCCGCCTCCAACGCGGGCGCGGCGGTCAACGCGCTGACGGTGCTCGGCTATTCCCCCTCGGAAGCCGCCGCGGTGGTCGGCCGGTTCGACAGCGCCCTGCCGGTAGAAGAGCTCATCCGCCTTTCCCTGAAGAGTATGGGAAACGGAATGAAGTAAGGAAAATTTATCAAAACTTTTTGAATATTATCGGGAACAACAAAAACTGCGCGGCCATTGCGGTAGGATAAGGGTGTGAATGTAAAATGGAAAACGAAAACGAATATGACTTTGAAAACCGCATGGTAGCGCCGGAATATGTGCCGGAGGACGCGGAGGTGGAAAACCCGCTGCGCCCCAAAGTACTTTCGGAATACATCGGGCAGGATAAGGTGAAGGAAAATCTTTCGGTGTTTATCGAGGCGGCAAAACAGCGCAAGGAGTCGCTTGACCACGTGCTGCTGTACGGCCCGCCGGGGCTAGGTAAGACCACGCTTGCGGGCATTATCGCGAACGAACTGAACGTAAATTTCCGCATTACCTCCGGCCCGGCAATCGAAAAACCGGGCGACCTTGCGGCGCTGCTCACCAACCTGAACCCCGGGGACGTCCTGTTTATCGACGAGGTGCACCGCCTTTCCCGCAGTGTGGAAGAAATATTATATCCCGCGATGGAGGATTTTGCGCTCGACATCATCACAGGCAAGGGGCAGATGGCGGCTTCGTATCATCTGCCGCTGCCCAGATTCACTCTTGTGGGTGCCACCACCCGCGCGGGGCAGCTCAGCGCGCCTCTGCGCGACCGTTTCGGCGTGGTGCTCCGGCTGGAAATGTACTCCCCGCAGGAGCTGTGCAAAATCATCACGCGCAGTGCGAAAATCCTGGATATCCCCATTGAGGCGGACGGCGCTCTGGAAATCGCCTCCCGTTCGCGCGGCACGCCGCGTATCGCGAACCGCCTTTTAAAGCGTGTGCGCGATTTTGCGCAGGTGATCAGCAACGGCGTCATCACCTATTCCTCCGCGAAAATCGGTTTGGACCGTTTGGAAATCGACGAGCTCGGCCTTGACGCGAACGACCGCCGGATGATTTCCACGCTCATCAAATTCTACAACGGCGGCCCGGTCGGGCTGGAAACGCTCGCCGCCGCTATCGGCGAGGAAGCCGTAACGATTGAAGACGTTTACGAGCCGTATCTGATGCAGATCGGCTTTTTGAACCGCACTCCGCGCGGTCGCTGCGCCACGCACGCCGCGTACCTGCATCTTGGCTTAACGCCGCCGGGCACGGCAGCGGAGGACCAGCAGAAGCTGTTTTGAACCGATGATGCGTCTTATACCTCCGGTCAACACGCTGTACGGTGCGCGGGCCGGTACAGATAGAATAAGATTTACAGTAAATAATAAAGTTTAGGAGTGTTTCTTTTTATGGGCAGATTATTTGGAACCGATGGCGTCAGGGGCGTTGCAAACAGCGAACTGACCTGTGAAATGGCAATGAACATCGGCCGCGCGGCGGCCATGGTGCTTACGGACAGCAACCACCGCCACCCGAAAATTCTGATCGGCAAGGATACGCGCATTTCCTCCGATATGCTGGAAAGCGCGATCACCGCCGGGCTCTGCTCGGTGGGCGCAAACGTTGTCCAACTGGGCGTTGTGCCGACTCCGGCCGTTGCGTTCCTGGTGGGAAAATACAAGGCGGACGCCGGCGTAATGCTGACCGCCAGCCACAATCCGTGCGAATTCAACGGAATCAAAATTTTCAGCGGAGACGGCTACAAGCTGCCGGACGCGCTGGAGGAGCAGATTGAAGCCATCGTCCTTGACCACGCGGAGAGATTTTCCTGCCCGGTTGCCGGCGACGTGGGAAGCGTTTCCTACGCGCAGAATACCGTGCGTGATTATATCGACCACATCAAGAGCACCGTCGCATTCTCGCTGGACGGCCTTAAGGTCGGCATCGACTGCGCGAACGGCTCGGCCAGCCGCACGGCGGAAAAGCTGTTCACCGAGCTGGGCGCCACCTGCTTTATGCTGGCCGACAACCCGAACGGGGTAAATGTCAACGACGACTGCGGTTCCACCCATATGGAAAGCCTGATGTCCTTTGTCAAGGAAAACCATCTTGACGCCGGCGTTGCTTTTGACGGAGACGCCGACCGCTGCCTTGCGGTGGACGAAAAGGGTCAGCTTGTCGACGGCGACTTCCTCATGGCGATCTGCGCGGCGGATTTGAAGAGCCGCGGCAAGCTTGCCAAGAACGCCGTGGTAGGGACCATTATGACCAATATGGGCTTTAACCGCTTCTGCGACGAAAACGGAATCAAATTCGCGGCCACCAAGGTCGGTGACCGTTATGTACTGGAAGAAATGCTTCTTGAGGGCTACAACTTCGGCGGCGAACAGAGCGGCCATATCATTTTCCACGATTTCGCCACCACCGGCGACGGGCAGCTGACCGCCGCGCAGCTCCTGTGCATCGTGCACCGCCGCGAGGCAAAGCTTTCCAGCCTGGCCACGCTCATGGCAAGATACCCGCAGGTCATGGTGAACGTGCAGGTCAGCGCGGAGGGCAAGCTCCGGTTCTACACCGATACCGAAGTGAAGAGCGCCATTGAAAAGGCCAAAGCTAAGCTGGGCGATAAGGGACGCGTCATCGTGCGCCCGTCCGGCACGGAACCCCTGCTCCGCGTAATGATTGAGGGCGAGGACCCGGAATATATCAGCGTGCTGGCGAATTCCGTCGCCGATGTTGTGCGTGAGCGGCTGGCATAAATCAATTTATGTATTAAAGAGGTACTGCATTGAGAACGGCAAACTGGAAGGATTATGAATTGATCGATACATCGGGCGGGGAAAGGCTTGAGCGCTGGGGAAACGTGGTTCTCATCCGCCCCGACCCGCAGATTCTGTGGGATACGCCGAAGGAGAACCCTTTGTGGGAGCAGGCAGACGCCCGCTATCACCGTTCCCAGACGGGCGGGGGAAACTGGCAGGAGCTGAAAAAGGTGCCCGCCGTATGGAAGATCGGCTACAACGGGCTTACGTTCCAGATTAAGACCATGGGCTTCAAGCATACCGGGATTTTCCCGGAGCAGGCGGTCAACTGGGATTTTTACGAAGAGAAAATCCGGGCGGCAAACCGTCCAGTCAAGGTGCTGAACCTGTTCGGCTACACCGGCGCGGCGACGCTCGCCTGTCTGAAAGCGGGCGCTCAGGTCTGCCATGTGGACGCTTCCAAGGGGATGGTGGCATGGGCAAGGGAAAACGCCGCCACATCCGGTCTGAGCGAAAAACCCGTGCGCTGGCTTGTGGATGACTGCATCAAGTTCGTGCAGCGGGAACAGCGCCGCGGGAATACCTACGACGGCATCATTATGGACCCGCCCTCCTACGGACGCGGTCCCAACGGCGAGGTCTGGAAGCTGGAGGAGCAGCTCTACGGGCTTGTGCAGCAGTGCCTGCCCATCCTTTCGGACAGGCCCCTGTTTTTTCTGCTCAACTCCTATACCACCGGCCTGTCGCCCGCGGTTATGCAGTATCTGCTGGGCGTGCTGATTCAAAAAAAATACGGCGGCCGCGTTTCCTCCGATGAAATCGGCCTGCCGGTCACACAGAGCGGCCTCGTACTCCCCTGCGGCAGCACCGCCATTTGGGAAGAGTAGTATGAATCTCTCCACCGCTGAGGCGGTCCCCCTCCCTTTTGCAAGGGAGGCTTAAGGGGTAATGAGGGTAATTCCCACTTTCCCTGTCTCCCTTGATAAAGGGAGATGTCATCCACAGATGACAGAGAGATCTAAACTTCATCATCCATTCACAAATTAAGATTGTATTTAGGTTATTATAAAGTATATACACCTGTAAAGACATATAGGGAATACGCCGGATTGCGGCGGTAAAAGGGAAAATCTCCTTTTTCACGGGAGATGGTTAGGCAGGTTACAATGGATTATATTAAGGCGCAGGACGTTACATTTTCTTACGACGACCCGGAATCCGAAGAGCGCCGGGAAGTGCTCAAGGGAGTTTCGCTGGGTATTAAAAAGGGCGAATTCGTGGCGCTTCTGGGGCATAACGGCTCCGGAAAATCCACCATGGCCAAGCAGTTCAACGCCATGCTGCTGCCGGGCGGCGGCAAGGTGTTTGTGGACGGCATGGATACGGCGGACGAAAAGGTGCTTTACGAGATACGCCGCCGCGTCGGGCTGGTTCTGCAGAACCCGGACAACCAGCTTGTGGCCAGTATCGTTGAGGAAGACGTTGCGTTCGGCCCGGAAAATCTGGGTGTGCCGCCCGAAGAAATCCGTCAGCGCGTGGACGACGCCCTGAAAGCGGTGGAAATGTACGATTTCCGTCTGAACGCGCCGTATAAGCTTTCCGGCGGCCAGAAGCAGCGCATCGCCATCGCCGGAATTATCGCCATGCAGCCGGACTGCATCGTGCTGGACGAGCCCACCGCGATGCTTGACCCGCGCGGGCGTACGGAGGTGCTCTCTACCGTCCACAGGCTGAACCGGGAAAAGGGTATCACCATCGTGCTCATCACCCATTACATGGACGAGGCGGTTCAGGCCGACCGGGTGATTGTAATGGACAGCGGCCGAATCCTGACGGAGGGAACCCCGCGCGAGGTGTTCGCGCAGGTGGAGCTGCTCAAGCAGCACAAGCTGGACGTGCCGCAGGCCACCGAGCTGATTTACCGCCTGAAAGCGGGCGGAGTCGATCTGCCGGGCTGCGCGCTCAATATCGAGGAATGTATCGCGGCCTTGAGGCCGCTTTTGAATAAAGCGTAGCATGAATTCATTCTATTCCGCTCATTGAATCTCTCTGTCACTGCGGTGACATCTCCCTTTAACAAGGGAGACAAAGAAGGACGGGCAAAGCCTCCCTTGATAAAGGGAGGGGGACCGCGAAGCGGTGGAGAGATTATTCCGAATTTACTTTATTTTGCGTATCATACAGGAGATACAGAATGTCGATTATCGAAACACAGGATTTAACCTATACCTACGGCGTGGGAACGCCGTTCTGCAAAACCGCGGTGGATCATGTGAATATTTCCATCGAGCAGGGGGAATTTATTGGCCTGATCGGGCACACCGGCTCGGGGAAATCCACCCTCATCCAGCAGCTGAACGGGCTTCTGCGCCCAACCTCCGGCACGGTGCTTTTAAACGGGAAGAACATCTGGGAGCAGCCGAAAAAAATTCGCGCCGTGCGGTTTCAGGTCGGCATGGTGTTCCAGTACCCGGAGCACCAGCTTTTTGAAGAGACCGTCGCAAAGGATATCGCGTTCGGGCCGGGCAATATGGGGCTTTCCGCGGAGGAAGTCAAAAAGCGCGTCCATGCAGCCGCCGAGTTCGTCGGGCTGGATGAAGCGCTGCTGAATAAAAGTCCGTTTGAGCTTTCCGGCGGAGAAAAGCGCCGCGCGGCAATCGCGGGCGTGATCGCCATGGACCCGGATGTTTTAATACTCGACGAGCCGACGGCGGGGCTTGACCCGCGCGGGCGCGACGTGCTGCTGAGCCAGATTGTCAACTACCATCAGGTGCGGCACAACACGGTCATTTTTGTATCCCACAGCATGGAGGACATCGCGCGCATCGCGGACCGGGTGCTGGTTATGAATTCCGGCAAAGCGGTGATGTTCGATACCGCCGAAGCGGTATTTTCACGCGATGCCGAACTGGAACAAATGGGGCTGCGCGTACCGCAGATTACAAAGATCATGTCGGTTTTAAAAAGCGAGGGGTATCCCGTAACCACCGTTCTTACTTTGGAGCAGGCATTAAAACAGCTGATGCCGCTGCTGAAAAAAGGAGGCCGGAAAAATGGTTAGAGATATTACGCTGGGGCAGTACATTCCGGGCAAATCCTTTATTCACCGGCTTGACCCGCGCGTCAAAATTATTCTTACCTTTGTCTATATCATTTTTATATTTATCGCTTCCAACTTTCAGGGACTGCTGCTGATGGTCGCCCTGATTTTTGGCATTCTGCTTTTGTCCGGCGTTCCGCTTAATCAGTATTACAAAAGCCTGAAAGCGATTTTCTTTGTGGTGATTTTCACCTCCGTCCTCAACCTGTTTTACGGCGGGGGAAGGGTGCTGTGGAGCTGGGGCTTTATGCAGATTACGGACGGCGGCGTTGCCAACGCGCTTTTCGTAACCGTGCGCATTTTCAGTCTGATTCTTGTCAGCTCCGTGCTGACCTTCACCACCTCGCCCACCGAGCTGACGGACGCGCTGGAGCGCATCATGAAGCCGCTCAAACTGCTGCACGTAAAGGTGCACGAGATTGCCATGATGATGACCATTGCGCTGCGCTTTGTGCCCACCCTGCTGGATGAGACCGACAAGATCATGAGCGCGCAGAAGGCGCGCGGCGCCGATATGGAAAGCGGCGGGCTGATGCAGCGCATCCACGCGCTGATTCCGGTTCTGATCCCGCTTTTTGTTTCCTCGTTCCGCCGCGCCTATGACCTTGCCATGGCGATGGAATGCCGCTGCTATCACGGCGGCGAGGGGCGCACGAAAATGAAGGTGCTGCACGCCACGTCCAAAGACGCGGTTGCGCTGGCCTTTACAGCGGTCGTCTGCGCGGCGGTCGTTTTCTGCGGCTTTTACTTCCCTCCGGCGATACGGTGAATTTTTTCTTAGCACCGCGGCTTAACTCCGGCTGCCGGGATTTGGCCGCGGTTACATATTATATGGATTTTAGCTGTTGTTTTGAGTTTACAGGAGTGTTATGAGAAATTTACTGCTGACAATTTGTTATGACGGTTCGAACTACCACGGCTGGCAGATACAGCAGAACGCCGTTTCGGTGCAGCAGGTATTTCAGGAAGCGCTTTACAGAGTGATCGCCGAGACCCCGGATATCAAGGGCTGCAGCCGCACGGATTCGTTCGTGCACGCAAGGCGGTTCTGCATCAGCCTGAAAACGGAGCACACCATCCCGTGCGACCGGCTGGTCGGGGCGCTGAACCACTTCCTGCCGGAGGATATCGCGGTGCTTTCCTGCCGGGAGGTGCCTTTGGACTTCCACGCGCGGTATTCCTGCACCGGCAAGGAATATGTCTATCAGATCTGGAACAACCCGGTGCGCGATCCGTTTTTGAACCGCCGCGCGCTCCATTACTGGTACAGCTTGGATGAACAGCGGCTCAATCAGGCCGCTTCCTGTTTTCTGGGCAGCCATGATTTTACTTCCTTCTGCACGCTGGACTCCCGCGACCGCGGCGATTTAACGCGCACCGTAACCAGAGCGGAGGTAACCCGCGAGGGCGATATGGTGCTTTTTACCGTTGCTGCGGACGGGTTCCTTTACAACATGGTCCGCATTATGGTGGGTACGCTTCTGCGCGTAGCTCAGGGAAAGCTGGAGCCGGGGGACGTGGCGCGCGTGATTGAAGCGAAGGACCGCAAAGCCGCCGGGCCCACTGCCCCGCCCTGCGGACTCTATTTGAACCGGGTATACTATACGAATCTTCCATTAATCCAATGATAAATTCCGGAGTACTTTCTGTCCTGCTTCGTTGTCGTCCTTGGCGGGCGCCAGCCCGCCTTCGTCCTCCGCCTCGCAGGGCAAAAAGTTCTCTCGTAATTTATTTCATCGTTTCAATGAAAGATTCGTATTGCAAGGATGTGTAGGAAAAATGCCGAATTACGGACAGCGCTTCGACACAACTGAAATTGACGTATCCAAGCATGGGGACCGGGCGGAGCGCAAAAGGCGCAAACGCCGTAAAAGGCGGGAAAGCCGCGTCCCCAGCTGGGTTTACCGGGTTATTGTCATTCTTATTCTCTGTGTTGTGGGGATGCTGCTCTGGCTGAACCGGAGCAACCTCACTCCCGCCAATATTGTGGACTGGGTGCAGACGCAGGTGGTCGGCATGGGCATCGGGGACGGTTTCCCCGTGAAGATCACGGGAACAGTGGTTTCCCCGGGCAACTTTAAATCTTCCAATAAAGAGCTTGTTATGGTGGGAGACACCGGGCTTGCGGTGTTCAACTCTTCCGCCAAGCAGACCGTAAGCCGTCAGCACAGCTTTTCCAGCCCGGTCATGAAGGTGAACGGGACAAGGGTGCTCATTTATAATCTGGGCGGTAAGGGCTACCAGCTGGAATCTGCGGGCAGAACCCTTGTGAAAGCAAACGGAGAACAGAATATCTTAGCGGGCGCGCTTGCCTCCAACGGCAGCTTTGCGCTCATTACCGAGGAAGAGGGCTACTGCGGCTGCCTTACCGCTTATGACGCGGGCGGGCAGGCGCTGTACCATTACTGGTTTTCCGACTATTATCCCACTGCCGTCGCGCTGAACCATAACGGCACCAAGGCGGCGGTAACGGCGATTTCCGCCAAGGATGGCGCGCTGGTGTCTGCGGTCTATCTGCTCGATCTGGGCAGCACAAAAACCGTGGAGCCGTTCGCCGCCTACACGGAAAACGTGATGCTCGACGTTTCCTACAGCGAAAACGGCACGGTCGTGGCGGTGGGCGACAGAATGACGGCGGTCATCAACGCCAATGCCCGGACAAAAACAAATTTTGACTATCAGGGGCTTCAGCTTTCGGCCTATGCCGCGGATGCCGGCAGAACCGTGCTCAGCCTGTCGCCGTACAAAAACGCCGGAAATTCCCGGCTGGTCGTACTGGATAAGACGGGGCGCGCCTCCGTTTCCGTAAACGCGAAGGAAAACATCAAAGCGGTTTCCCTCTTCGGAGAAACCGCGGCCGCGCTGCAGGGCAGCAAGGTGGATTTCTATTCCCTTGCGGATGCAAGCCTGCAGGGAACCTGCGCTGCCGGCGCGGACGCCAAGGCCATTGCGCTGCAGGACGAAAGCTCGGTCTATATTCTGGGCATTTCCGAGGTTCGGTACGGCAAGTGCGGAAAATCATCGTAAAATCGGAGAATTGAAACCAATGTTAAATGAATTGCCATTAATTATATTTTGTGCTATATTATGTTAAGTGTGAACTAAGACGTGTGGCAGGAGGATAAAGTGGGTACGATACTGGATGTCGCTTTCATTATTATCGCATTGAGCTTTGCCGTCCCGGGTTATCACAGAGGGTTTGTCCGGTCACTGGTGGAGTTTGTCGGCTCCATCGCCGCGATTGCGGCGTCGGTATTGCTGACGAACCGTTTTATTCCAATCGTTTATGCCTATTTATTTAAAAATGAAGCGGTAAATACGCTGAATTACGCGCTTGCCAGGGTAATTGCCATGGCGGCTGTTTATGTGCTGCTCCAGATGCTGGTGCGGCTTGTTGCCGATTCGCTTGACGCGGTGTGCAGGCTGCCGCTGCTGCACGGGCTCAACTCCCTGCTGGGCGGAGCTTTCGGGCTGCTGAAGGGTGCGCTGGCAGTTTTCCTTCTCTGCGCGATCCTGCAGCTTACGCTCCCGTTCATAACGGCAAAGCACCCGGAAATCACGCAGAAGGAAATCAGCCAATCCTGTATTTACCGATATGTATATGTCAATAATCCTATCTATAAGCTGTTTCAGACGCGAATTTAGAATGAGGTAAATTGAGAATGAAAAACAGGAATAAGAATATTAATATACCGAACGGGCTTTCTCTGCTGCGCATCATTCTGATTATCCCGTTCGTCTATTATTTCATGCACGACGAGATTGCCCCTGCGGCGACCGTGCTGGTTGTTTCCGGCATATCCGACCTGCTGGACGGCGTGATCGCGCGGAAATTCAACCAGTTTACCGAGCTGGGGCAGATGCTTGACCCGCTTTCCGACAAGCTCACGCAGGGAACCGTGGCGGTCTGCCTCGCGATGAAACAGCCGGTCCTGATTCCCCTGCTGGCCATTTTTGTGATTAAGGAAATTACTATGGTCGTGGCGGCCTGCCTGCTCATCGGAAAAAAGAAACGCCCCGGCGGCTCAAAATGGTACGGCAAGGTTGCCACCACCATGTTTTACATCTCTTTTACCGTAATCGTGGCTTTAAAGGGGATCTGGGGGATTGAAAACTTCGCGGTTACCATTACGCTCCTTGCCCTTACGGCGGTGCTGATGATTTACGCGTTTGTCCAGTACGCGAAAATTTACGTGGACATTTGGCATTCCGACGATCCCAGATATATAATGGATATGGGAAAAGTAATGGATAAGAAAACAAAGTAATTATATTGATAGATCTCAAATTTAGGAAGAGAAGTGGGTTAAACTGATGATGTGTTCCAGATGCCATGTAAGGCCGGCAGTTGTATTTATATCCCCTACGGTGGATTCAAAGGAAAGCCGCGGGCTTTGTCTTGTATGCGCCAAAGAGCTTGGAATAAAGCCTGTTAACGATTTGATGGAAAAAATGGGTATTACGGAAGAACAGATGGAAGCAATGGAGGCGGAGCTCAGCGAGCTGATGTCCGTTTCGGATGATCCGAACAGTACGGAGAACGAGGACGACAATTCCGGCTTTGTTCCGGGCGGAGCCGCAACCTTTCCGTTCCTGCAGAATATCTTTTCCGGCGCGGACGGCAGCAAGGAGCAGGTGCACGGCGGCGATACCGCGAAAAAAGAGAAGAAGGAAAAGCCCAAGACCAAGCGCAAGCACCTGGACGCTTACTGCACGAATCTGACCGCCAAGGCAAAGAACGGTGAAATTGACGCCATTATCGGGCGCGAAAAAGAGATTTCCCGCGTCATTCAGATATTGAGCCGCCGCACGAAAAACAATCCCTGTCTCATTGGCGAGCCGGGCGTAGGCAAAACCGCCGTGGCGGAGGGCCTTGCCCTGCGCATCGCAAGCGGCAGCGTGCCCGCGCGCCTAAAAAAGAAAGAAATCCACCTGCTTGACCTTACCGCGCTGGTTGCCGGAACGCAGTTCCGCGGCCAGTTTGAAAGCCGCATCAAAGGGCTTGTGGACGAGGTGAAGGCCGAGGGAAATATCATCCTGTTTATCGACGAGGTGCACAACCTTGTCGGCACAGGCGACGCGGAAGGCTCCATGAACGCCGCCAATATCCTGAAGCCCGCGCTTTCCCGCGGTGAGATTCAGGTGATCGGCGCCACAACCTTTGTGGAATACCGCAAATATATCGAAAAGGACGCCGCGCTGGAAAGACGGTTCCAGCCGGTAACCATAGCCGAGCCCTCCGTCAATGAAACCGTCGATATTCTGGCGGGCATCAAGTCCTACTACGAAAACTTCCACCGCGTCCGTGTGCCGGAGCCGATCATAAGGCGTACGGTCGTGCTTTCCGAGCGTTATATCAACGACCGCTTCCTGCCGGATAAGGCGATTGACCTTCTGGATGAAGCCTGCGCCTGCGCCGCGCTCCGCAATGTTTCCATGGCGGATTACGACACGGCCAGCTTCGATCTGGAAAAGCTGAAAGGGCAGGAGGAAGAAATGACCGCCGATGGGGCGGAGCCGGATTACGAGCAGCTTGCCGAAATCCGGACGGATATTTCCAGGCTGGAGGAAAAGACAAAACAGCTTGCCCCGGCCGCCCTCGGTTCGGAGGTGGAAGAAAAGGACATCGCCAAGGTTATCGAGCTGTGGACGGGAATTCCCGCCAGCAGAATACAGGAAAACGAGCTGAAAAAGCTTTCCGATATCGAGAGCACGCTGAACGCAAAAATTATCGGCCAGCAGGAAGCCGTAGCCGCGGTTTCCTCGGCAATCCGCCGCAGCAGGGTTCAGATCAGCCCGCGCCGAAGGCCGGCCTCGTTCATCTTTGTAGGCCCCACGGGCGTGGGAAAGACCGAGCTGGTCAAGGTGCTTTCGAAAGAGCTGTTCGATACCCCCGAAACCCTCATCCGGCTGGATATGTCCGAATTTATGGAGAAGCACTCGGTTTCCCGCATTATCGGCTCGCCTCCGGGCTATGTCGGTTACGACGAGGCCGGTCAGGTGACGGAAAAAGTGCGCCGCCGCCCGTATTCCGTGCTGCTCTTCGATGAAATCGAAAAAGCGCATCCGGATGTCATGAACATCCTGCTCCAGATACTGGACGAAGGCCGCATCACCGATGCGCACGGCCGCACGGTGAACTTTGAAAATACCGTCATCGTAATGACCTCCAACGCGGGCAGCGAGAAAAAGGAAGGAACGCTGGGCTTTGCAAAGAACGACGCCGACGTTACGAAGGAAAAGGCAATGAAGGCGCTCTCCGACTTCCTGAGGCCGGAATTCCTGAGCAGGGTAGATGAGATTATCGTGTTCCGCTCGCTCAATACAGACGATTTTGAGGCGATTTCCCACCTGATGCTGGATGAATATGTGGGAACACTCAAGGAACGCGGCATTCTTCTCACCTACGACGCAAAGGCGACCCGCTGGCTTGCCGAGCACGCGGTGGGAGGAAAGAGCGGCGCCAGAGACCTGCGCAATCTGATCCGCCGGCAGGTGGAGGATAAAATCGCGTCGCTGATTGTGGAGAACCACGATGAAACAATCACCGGGATTTCGGTTACCGCCGATGAAAAGGACGGCATCCGTTTGGATGTGCTCAAATAGCGGTAACATTTGCTGGATAATTTGAATTAGCCATTGACAATTACCACTGAATTATGCTACAATAATAGCCGTCGCTAAAATGCGAGCAAATGCGAGTGTAGTTCAGTGGTAGAACTCCAGCCTTCCAAGCTGGTCGTGTGGGTTCGATTCCCATCACTCGCTCCATTTATTTGCGCCAATAGCTCAGCTGGATAGCGCAACTGCCTTCTAAGCAGTAGGTCAGGGGTTCGAGTCCCTTTTGGCGCGCCATATATGGTGGATGTAGCTTAGCTGGTTAAAGCGCCAGTTTGTGGCACTGGAGACCGTGGGTTCGAATCCCATCTTCCACCCCATATAAAAAAGCAGCACGGGCTAAGGCTGATTATCCCGTGCTTTATATTGGGCTGTAGCCAAGGGGTAAGGCAACGGACTTTGACTCCGTCATTCCGTAGGTTCAAATCCTGCCAGCCCAGCCAGAGCCTGTCCACGGGGCAAATCGTGGACAGGTATTTATATTGACAACAGCATCAAATGCTGATATAATATTAAAGTTGCTTATGAATCATTAGCTCAGTCGGTAGAGCACTTGACTTTTAATCAAGGTGTCCGGGGTTCGAATCCCCGATGGTTCACCAAAACAAAAAGAGCGTCCGAAAGGATGCTCTTTTTGTTTTGCAAGCAGGATGGGAACCCCACGGTGCAGGTAGGGAGAAAGGTAATAATCCATTTTCTATTCTTACCACTGGGGGGACTCGCGGAACGCGGGTAAAGCGTGCCAACACCCGAATCCCCGATGGTTCACCACAAAAAACCGAATCAGATAGCCATTTTGATCTCAATACTGGAATGCCCCATCAGCTTTTGAATGGTGCAAATGTCCAGTTCCGTTGTTATACAGACGTGAACCGTAGGTATGCCTTAAGCCATGGGGACGTAATATCGGAATATCCGGATATTCGGAATGGAATGTCACCATAAAGGGATTATATATGCGCTTTTCCCAGTTTGAGGGCCGCATGGCATTGCCTTTGGCATCGGAAATAACGTATTTATTTTTTACAGTGAAGGCAACACGAAGAAATCCGGAGCAACCATACCAAAAGGGCATGGTTGCTCCGGATTTCTGCTTTAAAATTTAGTTGTGAACCAAAATATGAAGCTCATAGAGAGCAACAAATTTGAACGGAATTTTTAACTGTTAAAAGCCCGCCGTTTTACTTCAGATGGTCAATGCCTGCCAACGTCTTATAAAAAATGCTCATAATCATGTGATCGAAGAACATATGGACATCCTCGGTGATCTGCATGCTGTTAACCGGAACGTACAGGTTGTAATCGGCTAACTCTTTTAACTTGCCGCCGTTGTAGCCGGTGACGCCAATTACCTTGTTTCCCTGCTTCTTAGCGTATTCAACGGCATTAAGAACGTTTTTGCTGTTGCCGCTACCAGAGATTGCAATTACCAGATCGCCTGGCCGAATGTGTCCGGTGAGCTGAAAGCGGAACACCTCTTCAAATCCGATGTCGTTGGCCACGGCCATCATGGTGGCAACATTGTCGTTGAGACACAAAAAATTAAACCTCTTATTCAAATGTTCGCTAATGCCCTTGTTAAAATCGTTCTGGAAATGGCTGGCTGTCGCACTGCTGCCGCCGTTACCGAAGATATAAATTGTTTTCTCATCGTCGTAGGCTTGTTCAAGCAGGTTTATGACGCGATTGATCTCGTCAATGTCAAGATGACGCAAAACCTCCGTTTCCGCATCAATATACTGTGTTATCATTTCTTTGTAATCCATTTCGTTCATCCTTTCCTTTCTACTTTCGCTGTCGGTTTATTGTGTTTATGCCTTTTCCTCCGGTACCGTTCGGTCGGCAACTGAACTGCGCTCCACAAGATAAGGCAAAAAGACTTTATTGCAGGGATAGGTACGATCGTGAATCAGATGTATTAGATTTGTCGCCGCGGCAAAACCGGCCTTTTCTGGATCCTGGTGCAATGTCGTCAGCGGTACGTCGTTGGTTTCGCTGATATAGGAGTCATCATAGCCGATGATGGAAGCGTCCTGCGGCACTCTAATTCCGTGTTTGACAAGCAGTTGGTACAAATTGACGGCACAGGAATCGTTGAAACAGAAGAATGCCGTGGTGGAATCGGCAAGCTGCAGCAACTCGCTTTCCCGCTTCGTGAAGATAGATTCCTGCTCGCTGTGGCCAAACCAGAAAATCGTCTGCCGTTTATATCCGCTTTCATGTGAGTTTAGAGCACCCACAAAGCCTGCATAGCGCATGCAGCCGGAATATTCCTCGCGGTTCATAATACAGGCAAAAGAGGTATGTCCTTTTTGTAAAAAATAATTGGCGGCCAGATTTCCGCCGAGATAATCGTCCGCAAGAACGTAGGGTAAATTGACAAACGGCACCCGGTTTCCCATCAGGATGCAAGGAATCTGCTGCTCCTCAAGGTATTTGTATAAATAAAGGTTTGTGTGAATAAAGGCGCTGTCGGACGGAAAGATCAGCAAACCGGCATAGTGATCACGGAATGCTTCCTTAAGTAAGACAGCTTCCTGCTCGGCGTTGTAATTCGACAGTTTGATTGTCAGGGAGAACCCGGAATTCTGCAGTGCGCGCTCAATACCGTTGATGCTTTTTAAAAAGTAAAACTGCTCCGCACGGGAAGCAATCAGCAAAATCTGACGCGACAGCTTGGCCACCTGCGATTGGATCGGGATCGGACAGACAAAGCAGCCCTTTCCCTGAAGCTTGCGGATCAGATTTTCTTCTGTCAAACGAGAGAGGACTTTGCGCACCGCGTATCTACTCAGGCCATAGGTCTCAATCAGGTCCGATTCCGACGGCAACATGCGGCCCTCCGGCATAGTACCGTCAAGAATATTCGACCGCAGGTCATAATAAAGCCTATTCGCTTTTATTTTTTGTTCATTCATAATGGTACCCCCGATCTCCTTATGTTGATTATATAGTTTGCCTGTAAAAAAATCAAGCACAAATTATCTATTTGCTATAACTTATTCTATTTAATCAAACATTATATGTGCAAACGAATAAGTTATAGATTAATATAAGACAAAGTTTTATAGAATTTTAAAAAACTATTGACAAATACAGCACAATTGCTATAATTAAAACAAATCTTATTCCAAAACATAAAATAACATATCGAATAAGTTGTTTGACAAGTTATTCGATTGGTTACAGGAGTTGCCAATGAAGGATTTACTGGTTGCAATCGAAACCGGCGGAACCAAGTTTCAGATG
>JAEWUH010000252.1 GCA_023397245.1 Bacillota bacterium
GGATAATACTTGTTTCGGAACATTCTGCGTAAATGTCGCCGCCCTTGAGCCGGTCGCCGGCCTTTACGGTGACGGTTACTTCCCACAGCTTTTCCTCATTCAGGGAGGGAACGTTGCATCCTCTTGAAATAAAGGAACCGGTCTGTTCCGCAATAATCCGCAGCGGGCGTTCGATACCGTCGAAGATATTATCGAGGATACCGGGGCCGAGCGTAACGTTCATCGGGCTGCCTGTTCCGTAAACGGGTTCTCCCGGCCGGATTCCGGTTGTTTCCTCGTAAACCTGAATCGTAGTGAATTCATCGCTTATATTGATGATTTCGCCCACAAGGCGCTCATTCCCTACATATACCATTTCCATCATGGAAAAGCTTCGGGTTCCCTTCACGGTAACAACAGGGCCGTTTATGCCATATATCACATTCTGATTATCCATACTTCATCATCTCCAAAAAGGATAGGCTTAGACCACAGCCATTCCCGAGTTTTCTTCAAACCATTCGTGCTGGTCTTCCAGTAGGGAGTCCAAGGTTTCATCCGCCATAATACCGATCTCGGAATTGTAAGCCCGGATTCCGCCGATGCGGATGGAAGCGTCAACCTCTAAAGTACAGTCGCCGCCAAAGGCTTTTTTGATCAGTTCCTCATATTTGAGGTCGCCGTCCTTTATACGGATGACCGTGCCGGGCTTGTCAAAGGTCTCCCTGAGTTCCCGGGCGGATTTCTCCAGCAGCATGGCGTATTCGTCCTTTGTGCTGAATTCGGTCAGCTTTTCCCGGCAGCGCGCAAAGACGTCGTCGGATATTTTCTGCCGTTTTGCAAGAAGCTCCCTGCGGCAGTCCATCTCGCGGTGCGCCATCTCGTGAAAAATACTGTTGCGCATTTCCGCCATTTCCTTCTGGATAAGCCGGTATGCCTCGGTCAGGGCTTCCACCTCGGCTTCGTCCAGTTCCCTGCGCTTGAACTCCAGAACTTCCTGTTCGATCTTTTTGCGCTGTTCTTCTGCGTAATGATTTATAGCAAGGTAAAACTTATTCATTTTTTCATCGTTGACAGCCATCTATTAACCCCCGTTTCGCCGTAACAAGCGGCCTATATTTTGACCCCGATCGCCTCGCGGACATAGCGGGTAATGGAATCTTTCGTACGGCCGTTGCCGTGCCGGTCCGGAATTTCAACAATAAGCGGACGCTTCCGGTTCAGCTTCAGGTCATAAACCATGTCGGAACAACGTGTAAGCAGGGTTTCCGTGATCAGAATAACGGCTACGTCGTCCATTTCCATGGCCTCGTTCAGTGCTTTCTGCACCTCCGCGGCTTCATGGACGACAATCCCTTCGATCCCCGCAAGCCTCATGCCAACCTGCGTGTCCACATTATCGCTAATCAGATAAAAGCGCATTCGATGCACCTCGGCTTTCGGTAACTAAATCTTGTTCAGGATCAGGATGGAGATCAGCAGACCGTAAAGGGCGACGCCTTCGCCCAGAGCTACGAAGATCAGCGCCTTACCGAAGGCCTTGGGATCTTCGCTTGTTGCTCCGATCGCGGCAGGAGCAGCCGCGCCGACCGCGATACCGCCGCCGATGCCGGAAAGACCGGTTGCAAGAGCCGCGGCAATCAGGCCGATGCCCACTGCAGAGCCGCCGGCGGCAGCAGTCTCACTGGCTGTGGTTGCGGGAGCAGCTTTGTCCGTTGTGGTCGCGTTTGCAATGACAGGAACCGCAAAGGTTACGACGCATACGGCAAGGAACGCCATCAGCTGCATGGCAACGGCCTTGCTGGGCTTTTTGCCGTTCTTAACGGCCTTAATGGCAATAATCACAGTAGCAACAAGGGCTGCGGCGGGTAACACAAATAATACGGAATTCATAATATTTACCTCCAATAATTTTGATATTTCATACGGCAGCTTTACTGCTCGGCACGAACAACAACCGGGTCAAACGGACGGCCGTCGCCGTCGAAGAAACGGCTGAACATTTCATAGAACTCAAGTCTGAGCACCTGGATACCGACCAGCAGGCCTTCCAGTGCCATAACAAACACGTTGCCGATGATTACGACCAGCAGGTAACCTACGCCGCTGCCCATCCCGGCCAGGGTAAACACAACCATCATCATACCGGCGTGGACAAGCACGAACGCGCCTACACGCAGGAAGCTCATGGTGTTGGTTGCAAAGCTGAGAAGAAACTCGAATACCTCAAAGAAATTCTGGGTAATGTATTCGCCCCAGCTTTCGGGTTTCCAGTCAGGCCTGCGCTCGACCAATCTTCCCAGAACTTCCCGGAACAGCATGGAAACCAGGGGAAGAATAATAAAGCACAGAATGAATACCGGGCTTACAATTTTCCACCCGAATACGATCTGACCGCCAAAACCGCCTACCAGAGATCCGTAGAAGATCAGGCCGGCAACTCCGTTCGGGCCAAACAGAGCGCTTTCGTAGCGTTTGCGCCGGAGGGAGGAATAAATGTTGATGAGGATTGCGACGATCACCAGCAAGATGCCGATTCCGACGGCGGAATAGATAATCATGTTGGTCGTCGCAGGCTTCATCACCTCAATCGGTTTTTCATCCATACCGAAAAGGAGCTTGTAAAGCGGGTTCAGCGCGTTTTCAAATCCGAACACCGAACCGAACACCGTTCCGAACACGGCGGAAGAAATGCCGCACGGAATCAGGATTCTGCCGAGTTTCATTTTCATCTTGTTCCACATATACCATCCGACTAAGGAAACGCAGATTCCCTGACCGAGGTCGCCGAACATAATGCCGAACAGCAGTATATACGTGATGGCGACGAACGGGGTGGGGTCGATCTCGTCGTAGGCAGGCAGTCCGTACATGTCAACAAAGAATTCAAACGGCTTGAACAGCGGCTTGTTTTTCAGCTTGACCGGCGGGGAATGTGTTTTTTCCTCCTCCGCGCCTTCAAAGCTGTACTCGACCGATTCGATTTTATCCAGCTCTGTCTTAAAGAGACTTTCCTTTTCCGCCGGAATCCAGCCGGTCAGGATAAAGCTCTCGTTGTATCTGGCCGCATAGCGGCGGATGCCGAAATAGACGGATTGTTCGGTAAGCCAGGAATAAAGCTTTTGGCATACCTCCTTGCTGTTCTTCCATAATTCGTCAAATTTCTCATCGACACGCTGGATTTTGCTGATTTCTTCATCGCGTTTGCTCCGAAGGGCTTCTACCGCCAGTTCGGGGCTGCCGGTCATTTCCGTCAGCTGTGTTTTTTCAAAATACAGGCTTGCAAAAATGCGGTCAACCTCGCTGACCATGTCGATCGGCGAAAAATAGACTCCCCAAAAGTGCGTGTCGTCGCTTGTGCACGGGAAGAATACGATGTACGGGTTTTCTTTATAGGACGCCAGCTTTGAGTAGCTCTCCTTTGGGAGAGAGCCGAAGCGTACCTTGATGTACTCGCATTCCTGAATTTCGTCAAGGTTCAGGTTCAATCCTATAAAGTGGCTGAAATCCTCGATCTGCTGGGTATAATACTGTACTTTTTCCTGTGCGTCTGCGCGCTGGTTGAGCAGGTCGTTGAATGAGGCAGTGATGGTTTCCACATACGAGTGAAAATCATCCGGGCTGAAATTGATTTTTTCGACCTCGTCCGCGCTTAAAAGCTCAAGCTTTTTCTTTGCTCCGCCCAGTGAGGCGGTGAGCTGCTGCAGCGGCTGGAGATAGGGGTTTTCTTCGTTCAGCGGGGTGAAATCCGCCGTATCCGAATAGAAGGAAAGCGCATTATCCGGGTGGAACATACAGGACCTTCCGCATAATGCGGTGACCTTATCCAGGTCGGCCATTCTTCCTATAATACTGACAACTTCAACTTTTAAAACAGCCAATACTCCATTACTCCTTTCTGTTAAAATTATAGACGGTGAGTAATTTTGAGATTTCCTCCGGCGGAAGCTTGTAACGGATCGATTCAATGATGGTGATAATATCCGTAATTTCCGCCTGGGTAATAAATACGTATGACATCAGAACGACGGAAGAGTGGGTTGAAAAATGGATGTCATGGCGGCATACTTTATATTTTGCACGGTTCGGGATCTCATCAACATACGAGTGGGGAACATTTAAAAAACGTTTCCCGGCGGAGGTTCTGCCCATAACGGCCGTGACCTGCTCCTCGCTTTCGGCTTCGGCCATTTCCTCCAGAATTCTGGGGCTCACGTCGCCGAAGGGTAGGAGGGACTGGCGGATAAATTCGGGCTCTGCGTCGTAAAAAACCTTCAGACGCACGATGCGCGCGTAATTGAGCAGATCCACATAGGAGTTGAAAATTTCGCGGAGCTGCTTCGCGGTTTCTCCGTGCGTATATTTGTCAATCACTTCAAAGGCATTGGAAAACAGATAGGTGTAAAGCTTATTTTCAATGCCCATGTAATCAATCTTATCTCCCTGCCCGGGAGCGAAGGGTTCAAGCAGCTTTTGGTACGGCGTATGTTCCAGCGCGTCAAGCAGGCCGTCAAAGTCCTTGATCAGGGTCAGCGCGGCCAGATTGATGTGCGTATGCTGGTTGAGATAATCCGGCATATCAAACAGGTATTCCTCCGGCTTCCCGGAATTCAGGAATATGATGCTCTGCAGGATCTGCTCAATTTCACTCCGTACGATCAGGTATCTTGAAAAGTGCTCGCCTATGGAAATTTCGTACCGGCAAAGCAGGGCGTAGTCTTCAAAGAGCTTCTGCTTCAGCCTTGCTTCCAGCTGACCGCGGTGAATATTGTTTTCGTTGATTCCGGCCAGCGTATTTCCGTACACGGTGTGGTTCTTTAAGTACGAGGCCACATTCCCGACGGTCTGGCAGGCCATAAGGTTCCGGTAGTCTTCGTCGGTCAGGCGATGCCCGTACATTGCGAGGGCTTTCGCGATGATAACGTTGGAAGACAGAGTGGAAAGCATTGGCATCACTCCCCTATAACTCTGGCGACAATTTCTTTGACCCATTCGTCGCCTTTTTGGCTGTAAAGCTCGTCAAGCTTCCGTGAAAGTTCAGCGTACTTTTTCTTTTTCTCTTCCCAGTCGGCTTCGGCGGCAGCACGTTCGTTGGGTTCGTTCATGCTGATTCGCTTTCTTGCACGGGCGATATAGTCGTTGCGGATTTGTTCGCGCCTCTCCGCGATTTCCTTTTCGGAACTGACCTTTTCCATCTGGGCAGCGTCGGTGATCTGTCTTGCTTTTCGATCCATTTCAACGATCTGCTTTACTAAATCCTGCATATTGACCGCACCTCCTTGATAATTCGAATGAAAGGAACCGCTGAGTAAATACGGGTGCGCATTCTGCCGCCCGGTTTTTTATCCGGACTGCCCGGGCACCTTATCGAATCAGTGTTTCCCGGAAGATTCACTGACACAGTAATCATATTATATCAGTTGAACTCTTATTTACAATATTTTTAAACAAATATGGTTGAAAAGTTGAAAATTTTTTAGTTAGTTTTTAAGGCTTTGCATCGGAGCGGGAATTCGGCCTCCGCGCTGAATAAATTTAAGCGGGGAATAGCGGTTGACTTCCATTACGGGGCCGCTGCCGAACAGTCCGCCGAAATCCAGTTCCTCGCCGACCTTTTTGCCGATCGCAGGAATTACGCGGACAGCCGTTGTCTTTGAATTCACCATACCGATTGCCGCTTCGTCCGCAATGATCGCGGAAATGATTTCCGCCGGCGTATCGCCCGGAATAACGATCATGTCCAGACCGACGGAGCAGACGGCCGTCATTGCCTCCAGCTTTGTAATGCTCAGCGCACCGCAGCGTGCCGCAGCGATCATGCCCGCGTCCTCCGTCACCGGTATGAACGCGCCGGAAAGCCCGCCGACATGGGAAGAAGCCATGATGCCGCCTTTTTTGACCGCGTCGTTCAAAAGGGCAAGGGCCGCCGTCGTGCCGTGCGCACCGCAGCTTTCAAGCCCCATTTCCTCCAGAATATGGGCAACGGAATCACCGATCGCCGGGGTAGGCGCAAGCGAAAGGTCCACAATGCCAAACGGTACGTAAAGCCTGCGGGAAGCCTCCTGCGCAACCAGCTGGCCCATGCGGGTCACCTTGAACGCGGTCTTTTTGATGATATCCGCCACCTCGGAGAGATCGCAGTCCGGCGCCTTTGCAAGCGCCGCGCGCACAACGCCCGGGCCGGAAACGCCCACGTTGATTACGCAGTCCGGCTCGCCCGTTCCGTGGAACGCGCCGGCCATGAAGGGGTTGTCCTCCGGCGCGTTGCAGAAGACGACCAGCTTTGCGGCGCCGAAGCATTTGTTATCCACGGTTACCTCGGCAAGCTCGCGCACAATACCGCCCATTTTTGCAACGGCGTCCATGTTGATGCCGGCCTTGGTGGTGCCCACGTTCACAGAGGAGCAGACGAAATCCGTCTCGCTCAGCGCCTCCGGAATGCTGGAAATCAGGGCGTAGTCGCCGGGGCTGAAGCCCTTGTGCACAAGGGAGGAGTAACCGCCGATCAGGTTTACCCCTGTGGTCTTTGCGGCCCGGTCAAGCGCTTTTGCAAAGTGCACGGGGCTCTTGTCGGGGCATGCTCCGGCAACCATGGCGATCGGTGTTACGGAAATCCGCTTGTTGATGATCGGAATGCCGTAATCCTTGCTGATATCTTCGCCGGTTTTTACAAGATTGCCGGCATAGCGGCAGATCTTGTCATAAATCTTGTCGCACGCTTTGTTCACATCCGAGTCGATGCAGTCCAGCAGCGAAATGCCCATAGTAATAGTGCGCACGTCAAGATTTTCGTTGTCAATCATATTGATGGTTTCCAATATATCGTGCGAATTGATCATCCTTGCAATCAACCTTTCTGAAATAGTACAAAAAAATATCTGTTCTTTGGTAAGGAACAGAATTTAAAACGGATTTAGATTCGGTGCATGGAATTAAAAATATCCTCGTGCATAACGTGAACGGTCAGATTCATATCCTCACCGATGGCGGTAAGTTTGTCTGAAAGCTCGTTAAATGGCACGCGGGACTTTGAAATATCTACAACCATGATCATGGCGAAAAGATCCTGAAGAATGGACTGGGTGACCTCGACGACATTTACGCCGTTTTCGGCGCAGATTGCGGAAACCCGGGCAAGGATCCCCACCATATCTTTCCCTAGAACCGTGATTACAGCACGCATTTTATGAATACCTCCAGATTAAATTATTCATGGTTTATTCATTATTATGAACGAGATTTTAACACTTGTCAATAGCGCACGGGACCGTGCTTTTTAACAATGGTCAAACTGTTTAAAATAATGGCTTTATTTTTTCCCCGAAATATTTATTAGTAACGTATAATTATGTATATTTTTATGTTACTATATATATAAAAGAATTTCAAATAAATTAATGAAAAAAATGTAATAAAAATTTTCAGGAAGTGCGGTAAAATCAGGATACAGCCTTAAATTTTATTCAGATTCCCTGGAAATGACCGGAGGAAAACCATGAAATATCGGTATATATCCGACAGTCACACGCATTCGGACTGTTCGCGAGACGGCGACGACCCGACCATGATGATGTGCGAAAGCGGAGCGCGTCTGGGGCTTTACGCGATGACGCTGACCGACCACTGCGAGTGCAATACCTATGCGCAGGAAGCCTATGACCGCAGTATCCGCCAATCCTATTTTGAGGCGCGCAAGGCCGCCGCTGTTTTTCATAGCCGCCTGCATGTGTTCGCGGGCGTGGAGATCGGGCAGCCCATGCAGAACCGGGCCGCCGCGCAGGATGCTTTAGATGCCTGCGACTTCGACTTTGTGCTTGCTTCCGTTCACAACGTGAAAAGCCTGGCGGATTTTTATGAGCTGGACTATTCAAAAATTGAGATCAATGACGCGCTCAACCGTTATTTTGACGAGATGATGGACATGATCGAATGGGGCAGTTTCGATTCACTGGCCCACCTGACCTACCCCTGGCGTTACATAGTCGGCGAACGCGGCCTTGAAATCGACGATGAACTTTTCCGGGGCAGGATCGACCAGATTTTAACGGCGCTGATCAAAAAGCGCAAGGCGCTTGAGGTAAACACCTCCGGCTTCCGCCAGAAGCTTGGCAGGCCGATGCCCGACCTTCCCATTCTCCGGCGCTACCGTGAACTGGGGGGAAAGCTAATCACTATCGGCTCGGACGCCCACCGCTGGGCGGATGTCGGCGGCGGTATCGAACAGGGACTGAGCGTATTGCAGCAGGCCGGCTTTCACCATTTCACCATTTATGTCCGCCGCGAGCCAAAATTTTTACCGATCGAATAAGTGCTCTTACAGCCGGAAACAGCTGAAAGAGCACAATTAATATTAAGGAGGAGCTTATAATTATGGATCGTTTGTTAAACCTGTTGGATGAGAATGCACGTCTTTCCACCGCACAGCTGGCCGTAATGCTGAATAAACCGGAGAGCGAGGTAGCCGAGGCGATCGCCGCCTATGAAAAGGCCGGCGTGATCCGCGGTTATAAGGCACTGATAAATTGGGAAAAAATCGATGAAAACAAGGCAAGCGCCCTGATCGAGCTTCGCGTTTCGCCAAAGCGCGACCGCGGTTTTGACGAAATTGCCAACCGCATTATGCAGTTTGAGGAAGTGGAGAGCGTCTATCTGATGTCGGGCGGCTACGACCTTGCCGTAAAAGTGCACGGCCGCAGTATGCAGGAAATCGCCATGTTTGTCATGCGCCGCCTTTCCACCCTTGATTCCGTGCTTTCCACAGCAACGCACTTTATACTGACCCGTTATAAGGACGGCGGAGTAATCCTTAACCAGGACGAGGATAAGGATGAAAGAAGGAGTGTGCTCTGTGATTGATTACCAACTCATGCTCAATGAGGAAGTCAAGCAATTAAAGCCGTCCGGAATCCGCCGCTTCTTCGACATTGCGAACGAGATGGATCATGTCATTTCCCTTTCCATCGGCGAGCCCGATTTCTCAACGCCGTGGCACGTGAGGCAGGAGGGCATCAAAACGCTTGAGGACGGGAAAACGTGGTATTCACCGAACCGCGGCTTCATCGAATTGAGGGAAGAAATCTGCCGCTGGCTCAAACGCCGTTACCATACCGAGTATCAGCCGGATTCTGAGGTTCTTGTCACGGTCGGCGGAAGCGAGGCGATCGACCTCTGCCTGCGCTGTCTGATTAACCCCGGCGAGGAAGTTCTGATTCCCGAACCGAGTTTTGTATGCTATGTGCCTTTGACCGAGATGGCGGGGGGCGTGCCGGTCGTCATTCAGACCAAACAGGAAAATAAATTCCGCCTTACCGCAAAGGAGTTGCGCGAAAAAATCACGCCGAAGACAAAGCTGCTGATTTTACCGTTCCCCAATAACCCGACCGGCGCCGTCATGCGCCGTGAAAACCTCAATGAAATCGCCGAGGTTGTGCGTGAAAACAACCTGATGGTGCTTTCCGATGAAATTTACAGCGAGCTTACCTACGGCGACACCCGCCATGTGTCCTTCGCCGCGATCGACGGAATGCGCGAGCGCACCGTTGTGGTCAACGGGTTCTCCAAGACCTTTGCCATGACCGGCTGGCGCCTGGGCTACGCGGTGGGACCCAAGGAAATCATCGGGCAGATGACCAAGCTGCACCAGTACGGCATCATGAGCGCGCCCACCATGGCGCAGTACGCCGCCACGGAAGCGCTGAAAAACGGGGACGGCGACATCGACGATATGCGCGAGCAGTACGATATGCGCCGGCGCCTGATCGTTGACGGGTTCAACGCGCTGGGGCTGACCTGCTTTGAGCCGGAGGGGGCGTTCTATGTATTCCCCTGCATCAAGAGCACCGGCCTTACCTCCGAGGAATTCTGCGAAAAGCTTATCTACGGCGAACATGTCGCGGTGGTTCCCGGCACGGCCTTTGGCGAGTGCGGCGAGGGCTACGTGCGCGTATCCTATTCCTATTCCATTAAACATATTACGGAAGCCCTTTCCCGCATTGAGCACTTTATCAAGACACTGTAAAGGAAGAATTCCATGCCGATCACAGTCAACGCCTATGCAAAAATCAATCTGACGCTCGATATCACGGGAAAGCGCGCGGACGGTTACCACCTTCTGCGCATGGTGATGCAGTCCGTTTCGCTGTGCGACCGGCTGACGATTACAAACGGCCAGTCAGGAATCCATATTCAATGTGCGCGGGCGGATGTGCCCTGCGGCCCGGATAATACCGTTTATAAGGCGGCGGCCGCCTATTTCGCGTTCACGGGGCTCGAACCCTCTGTAAGCGTTGAGATCGAGAAAAACATTCCCTCGCAGGCGGGGCTCGGCGGGGGCAGCGCGGATGCCGCCGCGGCGCTTCTTGCGCTGAACGAAATGCACCATACGGGCTATTCCAAGGAAATCCTGTGCGAAATCGGGCTGAAAGCCGGTGCGGATGTGCCGTTCTGCGTTTTGGGCGGAACCGCTCTGGCTGAGGGAATCGGCGAAAAGCTGACCGTTCTGCCCGCTTTGCCGCCCTGCTTCCTCGTCATCTGCAGGCCTCCGGCTGGGGTCGATACAAAAAGAGCCTACGCGCTGGTTGATTCCGTACCGGATTCCGCCCATTCCTGTACTGACGCTATGCTGGACGCCGTCCGCCGTGCCGATCTCGGCGGAATTGCCACAAGTCTGGGCAATGACTTTGAACGGGTGCTGAACCTTCCGGATGTAAACCGTATTAAAGAGAAGATCATTTCCGCGGGTGCGCTCGGTTCCTGCATGACCGGGAGCGGCTCGGCTGTTTTCGGAATTTTCGCGGAGGAAGAAAAGGCATCAGCCTGTAAAGAGCTGCTTGAGAAAGAGTATACTGACGTTTTCCTGTGTGAACCGGTAAATGAAACTTAACTGATTATATAAGCATATGCGGAAGCCCCGGCTAAAACCAGCCGGGGCTTCCGTTGTGAATTATCCAATTTATATTTCTGTATTCATTTCCGCCAGCCTTGCCTCGGCGGCTTTAATGGCTTCAACCCCCGATTTGCAGAGTACGTTGATTCCTTTGACAATCGTAACGATTACAAACGCTTCCGTCAGTTCCTCCAGCGTCAGCCCTGCCTCCACGGCGGCGACCGCGTGCGCCTTTGCGCCGCCGGTTTCGTCATCCAGACTGTCCAGAATGGTAAAAATCAGTTCGCTTGTCTTTTTCGGAAGATGCCCTTTCTGAACCGATTCGCGCATCGTCAGATAGCCTTCCAGTCCGTCCGGCGCATATTTGGAGAGAACCTCGGCAAAAGGCGGGTTCCATTTCAACTCGTTTTTATAATAATCCAGTATGCTTTTGGAATTATCCATTCTTGATTTCCTCCGATTTACGAAGCCCTTTTCGGTTTGCGCCTGGATTTGGATTTTGACCGGAACAGCCTGCGCAGGCCCGTGAAGACCAGATAGGCGAGCAGGCAGCCGGCCGCGTTCAGAATTACGTCTTCCACCTGAACATATCGTACGACGGAGCCAACCAATATATTGTAGACCAGCTGCAGCCCTTCGATTCCCACGGGCACAAGGATGGCGACCGCCGCCATGCGCCCAAGGCGGAAACGCGGGTTACTGAGCGGCAAAAGGATGCCCAGCGGCATCAGAACGCCGAAGTTGCCGCCGATAATATAGAGAAACGCCTTGTAATTACCCGATTTTACGGCGTTTTTCAAGAGACTTGAAGAAGAGGTAAACGGTACCCACTCAATACTGCGGATTGCGTGGGCGGTGGATTTTGCGCTGATATGCCACTGGTTCGGCAGCGCAACGGGAACGGCCAGATATGCAATCACCGCCATATACATGAAAAGCAGCGCCAGACAGAAGTTCTGGGACGGCTTCTTGTGCCGGAAAAAAAGGATCAGGCATACCAGATACAAGCCCAGCCCGACTGCCGCCGCAATAAAAGCAGGATTGCCGGTCAGACTGGAAACAGAGAAGGATTTCAGAAAATTCAGCATACCGATTCCCCTTATTATTGAAATAAAATGATTATATACCACAATATTTTAGAATTCAACGAATAAAATGATTTTTCTGAGCCAATAATCCCCGCGGAGCAAAAAACGAAGGGGATTACATATGAAATTATTTGAAAAAGTATTATTGCTTAGCTTTATTTTAACGGTTCTGTTTTCATTTACCGGTCTTACCGCGGGCTGCGAGGAGATACCAAACCATGTTTTGCGCCTGCACGTGCTGGCAAACTCCGATTCCACCTCAGATCAGACGCTCAAGCTGAAAGTGCGCGACCGCATTTTAAAGGAATGCTCCGGCATGATGGATAACGTAAACAATAAGGAAGAAGCGGTCGACGCGGTAAAATCAAGGATAGCTCTGCTGAAAGCCGCCGCCGCGGATGAAATCCGGAAGCAGGGCTATGATTACCCGGTCAATGTGGAACTGACCAACATGTATTTTACCACGCGGGAATACGATTCCGCCACACTTCCTGCCGGCAGCTATGACGCGCTGCGGGTAACCATCGGCAAGGCGGAGGGGCATAACTGGTGGTGCGTGATTTTTCCGGCTATGTGTCTGCCGGCCGCAGAGGATAAAAAGCAGCTGAGTGACGTTTTGAATGACAGCCAGCTCGGTATCGTGCAAAAAAGGGAAGGCTTTGTGGTAAAATTCAAATCCGTAGAAATATACGAACAGGTCAAATCTTATCTGGAAAAACGGTCTTAAGTCCCATATCCGTCCCGTTGACATACTTTTTTCCGCGCGGCATCTATGCTATAATCAGTATCAATGATGTACTTGATTAGGGGGCATACGATGCTGCGTTTTATTTTAGGCCGCGCGGGCAGCGGGAAAACCGGATACATCCGTTCCGAACTGAAAAGCATGGCGCAGGCTGCCAAAAATAAGCTGATGCTGATCGTCCCGGAGCAATCTTCCTTTGAAAACGAGCGCGCGATGCTGCATCTTCTCGGTGCGGAAAACGTGCAGCGCGTTTCGGTCACGAGCTTTTCCCGCCTCGCGGACGCGGTATTCCGCGAATACGGCGGGGCCTCGGGAAGAAGGCTGGACGACGGCGGGCGCAGCATTTTCATGAGCCTTGCGCTGGAGCAGGTAAAGGAACACCTCGATTTTTACCGCAAAGGCGCGGAGAATACGGAGTTGATCAGCCTGATGCTGGCCGCTTCCACAGAACTGAAGATGTGCGACGTGAAGCCGTCCGATCTGGAGCGCGCGGCGCAGGAAATGCCGCAGAACACGCTCAGGCAGAAGATGTCCGAGCTATCGCTCATCCTTTCCGCCTACGACGCGCTGGTCGCGCAGAGCTATATCGACCCGCTCGACGACCTTACCCGGCTGAAAAACAAATTGGAGGAACACAGCTTTTTTGCGGGCTATACCGTCGCGCTGGATTCCTTCCAGAGCTTTACGGTACAGGAATACAATATCATCAATCTGATTTTAAAACAGGCGGAGGACGTATACGTTACACTCTGCACCGACGGGCTTGACGATCCGGAATGCGGCATGGGGCTGTTTTCACTTGTGCGGCGCACCGGGAAAAATCTGATGCGCATGGCACAGGAGAACGGCGTTAAAATTGCCGCCCCGGTTGAACTGGAAAGCGGGCACCGCTTTCAGAGTGAATCTCTTGCCGCGCTGGAGGCGGGCGCGTACCGGTTCGGTCACAGCGCCGCCGACTGCGAAGGCTGCGACGTAACGGTTTACGAAGCGAAAAACGCCTATGACGAGGCAGCGTTTGTCGCCGCGGCCATCCGTAATCTTGTGATACACGAAAATTACCGTTACCGCGATTTTGCCGTAATCGCGAGGAATACGGATACCTACAGCGGCATTCTTGACCTTGCGCTGGAGCGCCGGCAGATTCCGTATTTTATGGACAAGCCGCAGTCGGTGGATTCCGAGCCGCTGATGCGTCTGGTGCTTTCTGCATTCCGGGCCGTGCAGTCCGGCTTTTCCTCAGACGATATTTTTACTTACCTGAAAACAGGTCTGTCAGGGTTGGATACCGCCGAGATATCCCGGCTTGAAAACTATGTGTTTACCTGGAATATCACGGGCGCAAAGTGGCGGGAGGAATGGACCGAAAATCCGCAGGGCTTTGCGGAATCCATGAAGGACAGCGATATAAAAAAGCTCAAAGAGATCAACGCAAGCCGCGCGGCGGCAGCGGAGCCCCTGCAGCGCTTTGCCGCAAAGCTGAAAAATACGGACGGCGAGGGCATGGCCGCCGCCGTTTACGCACTTTTGTCGGAGATCAAGGCGCCCGCGCACCTCAAAGCGTTTGCCCGCCGCCTTTCGGAATGCGGCGAGCCCGCTCTGGCGGAGCGCCAGCTTCGGCTGTGGGATTTGCTGATGAATATCCTTGACCAGACAGCGCTGGTTCTGCGCGGCTGCAATGTAACCTCCGCACGTTACGCCGAACTGCTCCGCCTTGTGATTCAGGCGAACGATATGGCGAGCATCCCGCAGGGGCTGGACGAGGTTACCGTAGGCGCCGCGGACCGTATCCGTACAGTTGAGCCCAAGGTAGTGTTCCTCATCGGCACGGTGCAGGGCGAATTTCCGCTTGCGCCGGGCAGCAGCTGTGTTTTCAGCGACGGGGAGCGCCGCGAGCTGATCCGGCTCGGTCTGCCGCTCAACGATACTCTTGAGGGTACGGCGGTGCAGGAGCGCTTCCTTGCCTATTCGGCGATGAGCGCCGCCTCGCAGCGGCTTTACATATCCTATCCGGTAACCGGCGCGCAGGGCGAACCGAAAACGCCGTCCTCCATTCCGGGGGAAGCCTGCGCCATCCTCCGGAATATCCCCGTGCTCAGCGAGCTTTTGCTTCCGCAGGACTGGTTTGCCAACGCGCGGGAGCCTGCGTTTGAGTTGATGGCACAGCAGTGGAACCGCAATACGGAGCTTTCCGCCACGCTGAAAAGCCTTTTCAAAGCGCGCGGCGAGGATTTCCGCCTTGAAGCGATCGATCGCGCGGCGCAGAAGCGCGCCGCCGTTTTTGCGGACAGTGCAAAGTCGCGCGCCCTGTTCGGTGCAAATCTGCGCGTGTCCGCCACGCAGATCGAAAAATTCTATCTCTGCCGGTTTCAGTACTTCTGCCGTTACGGGCTGAACGCCAGGGAACGCAGGGCGGCAGAGCTTGACGCCATGGAATACGGCAGCCTGATGCACTTCCTGTTGGAAAGGCTGTTCCGCGACACCGGCAGCAAAAAAATACTGGAAATGCAGCCGGACGAACTGAAAAAGCTGATTATCCGGTTACTCAACGAATATGTGGAAACGAAGCTCGGCGGAATCAAAAATAAAACGCCGCGGTTCGTTTATCTGTTTTCCCGTCTGGCCGATTCGGCTCAGGTGATCGCCCTGCATATCGCGGAGGAACTTGAGCAGAGCGAATTCAAGCCCGTTGATTTTGAGCTGACAATCGGGGGCGGCGGAATCGATCCGCTCCGTATCCCGCTGCCGGACGGCGGCCAGGTGGAGATTGACGGCAAGATCGACCGCGTGGATTTGATGACGCGCGACCATGTCAGCTATCTCCGCGTTGTCGATTACAAGACCGGGCACAAGGAATTCAAGCTGTCCGATGTGATTTACGGCATGAATATGCAGATGCTGGTTTACCTTGCCGCGCTGTACGAAAACGGAGGGGGCCGGTACGGAGAGGTTTTGCCCGCGGGCGTCCTGTATATGCCGGCGAACCGCCCCGTAATCTCCGCTTCCCGCGGCACGGAGCAGGAAAAGCTTGCAGAGGAGGCCGCGAAAAAGCTGCGCATGGACGGCCTTGTTCTTGACGACGCAGAGGTGATTACCGCCATGGAGCGGCAGGGGCAGGGAAAATACATCCCGGTTGCCTTAAAGGACGGCGCGCCCTCCAAGCGCGACCATGTGGTTTCCGCAGAGGAGCTTGCGGGTATTATGCGGCATATCAAAAGTCTGGCCGGGGCCATGGCCGGGGAACTGCACGGCGGAAATGTAGCCGCCCTGCCGCTTACCGGCGATTACGACGCCTGCGCGTGGTGTCCTTATTCGCCCGTATGCGGCCACGAAAAGGACGACCCCGCGCGCGAAATGGTGAAATGGGACCGGGACGAAGTAATCCGGGAACTGACGGGAAACGGGGGTGAGGAGCAGTGAGCGCACGAAAATGGACAGAAAGCCAACAGGACGCGATTTCCGCCCGCGACGGCACCCTGCTGGTCTCCGCCGCCGCCGGTTCCGGAAAAACCGCCGTGCTGGTTCAGCGTGTGATCGAGCGTATCACGGATGAACACAATCCTACGGACGCGGACCGTCTGCTTGTCGTTACCTTTACAAAGGCTGCGGCGGCGGAAATGAGCAGCCGTATCGCGGCGGAAATTTCCAAGCTGCTGGAAGCCGACCCATTCAATGTGCGGTTGCAGCGCCAGCAGATTCTGCTGACACGCGCCCACATCAGCACCATCCACAGCTTCTGCAGTGAAATTATCCGCGAGAATTTCTATAAGCTGGGGATTTCCCCGGATTTCCGCATTCTGGATGATAATGAAATGGATTTGCTCCGCAACGACGCGGTTTCCGCCGTGTTGGACGAATATTACACGAAGGACGACCCGGTGTTTCTCGACCTTGTGGAAGCGTTTGCTTCCGGCAGGGATGACGACCGGATTATTCAGACGGTCAATCAGCTTTATGATTTTATCCGTTCCCATCCTTTCCCAAAGCGCTGGCTTAAAGAAAAAGCCGCGATGTATTCTCCCTCCGGGGCGGCGGCGCAGACCGTATGGGGGCAGACTGTTTTAAGCTTTGCCGCGGACGCGGTCGACTACTGCATTTCCCTGACGGAGAATTCCTTAACGCTGATGCAGGGGGACGAAGCGGTCGCAAAAGCATATTTGGACGGATTTTCTGCCGATTTAGCCGGACTGCAGAGCCTGCAAGCGGCGGTCGGCGCAAAGGATTGGAATAAAATTTCTTTTGTTTCAAACAGCTTTTCCGGCGCAAGGCTCAAGCCTTTACGCGGCTATGACGGTGACCCGCTGAAAAACAAGCTTACCGCTTCGCGCAAGGAGATGCAGGCCACGGTGAAACGAATCGCCGCCCTGTTCGTCGATTCCGAGGAACAGTGCAGGGAGGACATCGCATGCCTTGAACCGCTCGTACAGAAGCTGTTTGAGGTTACGGTGCGGTTCGGCGAAGAACTTGATAAGTTAAAAGCCGAACGCCGCGCCGCGGATTACGGCGATCTGGAGCACTGGGCGCTCAGGCTTCTGGTAAAGGACACGGACGGCGGTTTTGAACGTACGGCGGAAGCGGAGGAGCTTTCTTCCCGTTTTGACGAAGTTATGGTGGACGAATATCAGGATACCAACGAAGCGCAGGATATGATTTTCCGTGCCGTTTCCCGTGAGGAAAAAAACCTTTTTATGGTGGGCGACGTCAAGCAGAGTATCTACCGTTTCCGTCAGGCGATGCCGCAGATTTTTCTGCGCCGCCGCGCTTCCTACCCGCTCTATGACCGGGAGAAAAACCAATACCCAGCCTGTGTGGTTTTGGACCGGAACTTTCGCAGCCGCTCCGGCGTAACCGACGCGGTGAACTTTGTGTTCCGCCAGCTGATGAGCCGGCAGACCGGAGAACTCGATTACACCCGGGAAGAGGAGTTGGTTCCCGGCGCGGAGTACCCGGAGGACAGCGAACCTGCCGCACAGCTTGATATCATCGACCTTTCCGCCTGTGAGGACGACAAAAACACGATCACGGCGGAAAGCCGCCATATTGCCGAGCTGATCTACGAAATGACGGGCGCGGGGAAAACCGTTACGCAAAACGGAAAGCAGCGTCCCGTCACGTACCGTGATATCTGCGTTCTGCTGCGCAGCGCGAATAAATATGCGCATGAGTACGCCCGTGAACTGACTCTGCTGGGCATCCCCGCGTGGGCGGATACCTCCGGCGGCTTTTTTGCGGCCGCGGAGGTCGGCGTGGTGCTGTCGCTCCTGCGCGTGATCGACAATCCGATGCAGGATATTCCGCTCCTTTCAGTGCTGATGAGCCCGATTTACGGTTTTACCGCCGACGACCTTTCCGATATCCGCGTAAAAACCCGGAACGGCTCGCTTTATCTTGCGGTCACGGTCTGGGCGCAGGGCGGGAACGACCGCGCCGCCGCATTCCTCAGGGAGATGGAGGAATACCGCTCCCTGGCCGCGACCATGCCTTCCGACCGCCTGATCAATCTGGTCTACGAAAAAACGGGGTATATCAATCTGGTTCAGTCCATGCCGAACGGCGAACTGCGGCTTGCAAACCTGCGGCTGCTGCTCGAATACGCAAAGAAGTACGAAACCGCGGGCTACGGCGGGCTGTCCGGTTTTATCCGCTTTATTGACCGACTGCAGAAAAACGATTCCGACCTTGCGGCGGCTTCCTCCATCAGCGAAGCCGCCGACGTCGTAAAAATCATGAGCATTCACCGTTCCAAGGGGCTGGAATTTCCGGTGTGCATCCTTGCGGGCTGCTCGCGGCGTTTCAACAAGGATCATTCCGACGTGCTCCTGCACCCGGAGCTGGGGCTCGGCGTAAAATTGAAAGACCCGGCAACGCTGTGTCGCTACACCACCATGCCGCGCGAAGCGGTCGCGCTGGAGCTTGACCGTGGCGAAATGAGCGAGGAGCTGCGCGTGCTGTACGTCGCCATGACGCGGGCAAAGGAAAAGCTCATTATGATCACAGCCGTAAAGGATGCCGCCAGAACGCTCGGCAGCCTTGCCTCCCGCCTGACGGATGGGGAGCGTATTCCGCCCTACGTGGTGCGCAGCGTTTCCAGTATTTCAGACTGGCTGCTCCTCTGCGCGCTCCGCCACCCCAGCGGCACAAAGCTGCGCGACATGGGCGGCGCGCTGCCCGGAATTACCGCGGACGCCAAAGAAGCGTGGAGTGTCAATATTGTTTACCCGCCGAAGGAGGACGAAGCGCCCGGGGAAGAAAAGACCGCCGCTGCCGCCGCGCTGCCAAATCCGGTGCTGCAGGCGGAGATGGAGCGGAATATCGATTTTGTCTATCCGTATGCCGCTTTACAGGGAATTCAGGCAAAGGTGGCGGCCTCTGACCTGGCCGCACGCAGGTTTTCCGAGGAATACGCCGCCACATCCCGCCCCGCGTTTCTTTGCAAAGAAGGGCTTACGCCCGCGGAGCGCGGCACCGCGCTGCACGCCTTTATGCAGTTTGCCGATTATAAAAAAGCGTCGGTCAATCCGGAGGAGGAACTGGAACGCCTGCAGGTGGAACGCTATCTTACCGCGGAGCAGGCGGGCGCGGTGGACCTGAAGCACGTACGCGCGTTTTTTGGCAGCAATATCGCGCACAGGATCCTTGCTTCCGACCGTGTCCTGCGCGAATACCGCTTTACTGTAGAGATCACCGCCGGGATCATCCGGCCGGAGCTGACCGGGGAAATGAG
>JAEWUH010000277.1 GCA_023397245.1 Bacillota bacterium
GTGCAAAGCAACCCGGCGAAAACGGTAAAGCTCGAAAAAGCTCCAAAAAAATTGCCGCAGATTTTAAGCGGAAAGGAAATTGAACTTCTTTTGGGGCAGCCGGATATTCGGGAGCCAAAAGGCTGCCGTGACAAAGCGATGCTTGAGCTGTTATACGCCACCGGCATCCGGGTTTCCGAGCTCGTTGATCTGAACCTTGAGGATATCAATTTACAAAGCGGCATGCTTTGCTGCAGCAGCGGGAAATCGGAAAGGGTCATTCCGGTTTATCCAACTGCGATTTCTATTATATCCGACTATATTTTGAGGTCGAGAAGTCTGATTATTTCCCCGGATGGCGGACATGCCCTGTTTACCAACCTGAACGGGCGCAGGCTTACGCGCCAGGGGTTTTGGAAAATCGTAAAAGGGTATGCCGAACAGGCCGGCATTTCCAAGGAAATCACGCCGCATACCCTCCGCCATTCTTTTGCCCTCCATCTGCTGGAAAATGGGGCAGAGCTGAAGGATATTCAGCTGATGCTCGGCCACGCGGATATTTCATCAACGCAGGTATATGTCCGCCTGCTGAACGATCATTTTAAAGAAGTATATAATAACTGCCACCCGCGCGCGAAATTAGGTTAGGAGTGAAGCATTTTGGGTTTATTTCAGAATTACAGCCGTCCCGGGCCGGGCGTAAGGAAAGATCAACCGAAGAAAAAACCATTTTTCCTGTTCTTTGAAATATTGGCCCGTAAGTTTTGGGATCTGATTAAGCTGAATCTGCTTTTTCTGATTCCGGCAGCCCTTGCGGTGGTCATGGTCCTATTCTTAGGCAGTGTTACCGGCCTTATTCCGGTTATTTTGATTCCGCTTATTCTGGTTTCGCCGTTTGTGGCAGGCCTTGCGTTTGTAACGCGGAACTACGCCAGGGAAGAACATGCGTTCATTCTTTCTGATTTTTTGAGCGCGGTGAAAAATAACTGGTTAGCGTTTCTGATTAACGGCATGGTTTGTTACGCTGTTTATCTGATCATCAGTTTTTCCATTAATTTTTATGCGGTACAGCTCAAAACAAACAGTATGTTCTATATTCCTATGTTTGTCTGCTTCATCATTTCAGTTTTCTTTATTTTTTCTCAGTACTATGTTCCTGTACTAATCATAACGTTTGATTTAAAGCTGAATCAGATTTATAAGAATTCCTTTATCTTTGCAATCGTAGGCTTATGGCGGAACCTGCTGCTTACCGTTATTCTGTTTGTTTTGATATTCTGTGTTTATATCATGACGCAGTGGATGCCGCTTACATTTCTGATTGCATCCGTCATTATTGTTTGCCTTCTGTTTTCCTTTTGTATGTTTTTAATCAATTTTACCGTGTATCCATTGATCAGCAAAACGATGATAGAGCCTTATGCAAAAAAAGAAGAGAATACAGACGATAAAATATTTAATGAAAATGATATAAAGTAAACGAATGTTCGCAATTTTATTTGCAACCAAAAAAGAGCCGTTATTCCGGCTCTTTTTCTTTTTTTATTTTAATTTCAGGACGTTCTCTTTGCTTCACATTGGAAAGCGGGTTTGCTTTCGCGGCATTTGCCATCTGTTCGTTAGAAAGATGCGTATAAATCTCTGTGGTGCCCAGATTTTCGTGCCCCAAAATATCCTTTAAAACCCTAATGTCAACGTGGCCGTGCTGATACATAAGCGTTGCGGCAGTATGCCTGAGTTTATGTACGGAAAACCCCGGGCCGCCCAAATCGATCATTCCCAGGTATTTCTTCACGATATACTGCACGGTTTTGGGGCTGATACGTTTGTTCTGTTTGCTGATGAACAAAGCATTTTTATCGACTAACGCGTTTTTCGGGCGAACCGCTATATAACGTTCAATGGCATCAAGGCAGGCGTCATTCAGGTAAACGATTCTTTCCTTGTTTCCCTTACCGGTAATTCGGATTGTGGAAGACATATGATGCACATCACTTAAATTCAGGCTCACAAGCTCAGATAACCGCATACCGCAATTTAAAAACAGAACGATCATACAATAATCCCGTTCTTTTGTCGGCCCTTCGATTTTTGAGAGAAGGTCAAGGCATTGTTCCAGCGTCAGATATTTGGGCAAAGATTTTTTCAGTTTTGGCGTTTCAAGCTCTTCAACCGGGTTCACGGCAAGTTTTCCGGTTTTATTGGTCAGATATTTAAAAAAGGTACGCATACTTGAAACCTTGCGTGAACGTGTTGCTGCTTTATTATTGCGGTCCGTACTCAAATAGTTCATATATTCAAAGACGTTTGTTAAGGTAATGGTTTTAATCAAATCCAGATCGATGTCTGTGATGCTGATCTCTTCAAATTCCACGGCAGGGGAAACCAAGCCGCGGCTTTTCTTTATGTATCGGAAAAAAGTTCGAAGATCCAGAAAGTATTCTTCAACCGTTTTTGGAGATTTGCCCTTAATCGTTCCTACATAACCAAGAAATTCTTTGATAATGGGCGGACATTCCGCCAGCAGTTCCGGCTTCATTGAATCACAGCTCCTTTATAAAATAATAATAAAACCGATGATCAGCTTATTCGGCAGGAATGGGTCAAATCGATAGAGACCCGGATATCAAGGTGTTTTTCGTATTCGGTACTCCCTTAATTATACAAAATATTCATTTTGTATAATTATATACTAAATTTAGAGAAGCGTCAAGTAATACTTGTAGGCGTTTCCCCTTTTAAAACCATTTCAGATTTTTCATCCGTCCGGTATATTTATCGTACTGAGCATGGTTTGAGCAAAAATAAGTATTGGTCATTTTGTAGTTCGGGCACCCATCTTCAATATCTTCAATAAAGTCCGGATTTGCACTGCAGGAACGGCAATTATGTGCGGCATCATAGATGCTGTAATCACAGGTATCGCATCCGGTTAAAACTCTTCCGTTTTCAATCATTATTTAATCATCCATTTATAATTTTCTTTCCTTTGTATAATTTGAATCCTTTTAATATATTTCAGTGAATTTTAATTAATTATAGATAATCTTTGACTTTTATATAATACCCTTGGCTCTGAAAACTATTCTTTTAAAAGCCGACAAAGCATTGGAATGCCGCTGTCAATTTCTGCTTAATGTTTGATTTTTAATGGAATGATTCCGCCGATATCAATTAATGCTGAATTTGTCAATGAAAGAATTTTAACTTTTTTGCTGCCGCAGAACGATTCAATTTTCTTATAATCCGGATGCGACCGTACGGACCCGGTAAATGCAAGGATGTCTTTGCTGATTTTACCGCATGCGCCGCCTAAAAAGCCATAATCATAGCCTTTTAACTCCACAAACCCCGGCGTAATCCGTAAAGTATCCAAGCCGGCGGCGTCAGCCGCGTTTGCAATCGATGGGTCGGCCGTTATAATTGAAAACTCATCGACTACAACCGTGGAACACTTGGCATATCCCTGTTTAACCGAAATGATCTGAACGCCCTGTTTGCCGCAGTAATCCTTGACCATTTTATCCAGCGCAGAGCAATTTGCAAAAAGCTTGTTTCCCACACGGGCCGCATTCAGTAAAGTATCATCCGGATATTTACTCGAAATACATATGTTCGATGAAGTTACATGGAAGCCATATGGTATAAGCTTGTTTTTCAGGTACTCTTCCCTATCCGCAATCACAACCCGGTTTTCTTCCAGATGATGTAAAAGCATATCTGCGTGGCCGGATACAGGTTCGCTCAATTTTGAGCATGGTTTCACTGTAATTACGTCAATTCCCAATTTACGTAC
>JAEWUH010000113.1 GCA_023397245.1 Bacillota bacterium
CCGCAGGAATAGCACCACTACCAACATTTCAATCCACGCTCCCCGCATAGGGAGCGACTTCACATTTACGTCTATCGTACGCTCAATTTCGTATTTCAATCCACGCTCCCCGCATAGGGAGCGACCGACCAGGAGCCGCAGGAATAGCACCACTACCAACATTTCAATCCACGCTCCCCGCATAGGGAGCGACCTTTAATTTCAAATAATTTGAGCACAGTATCAATTATTTCAATCCACGCTCCCCGCATAGGGAGCGACGGCAATCTGTAAAAAATGTGGTGAAGAATTCACAAATTTCAATCCACGCTCCCCGCATAGGGAGCGACGAACTCTATTATTTTCGCATAGCATAGCCATTTTTATTTCAATCCACGCTCCCCGCATAGGGAGCGACATCGGTGTAGAAACGGTAAATAAGCCCGTTTGTCATTTCAATCCACGCTCCCCGCATAGGGAGCGACGTATGACTAAAATTTTATGTCCGCTTGTAAGGATATTTCAATCCACGCTCCCCGCATAGGGAGCGACGCCCGACGGGAATAACAACAGCCGACTTCAGATATTTCAATCCACGCTCCCCGCATAGGGAGCGACTCCGGAGAATGTGGGCGCGGTTACCGTTCCCGTATTTCAATCCACGCTCCCCGCATAGGGAGCGACGAGGTACCGCTGCTTGCTTCGGCGGGAATCGCAATTTCAATCCACGCTCCCCGCATAGGGAGCGACCATGAAATGATGCAGGAATTTGACATCCTGATCGAATTTCAATCCACGCTCCCCGCATAGGGAGCGACCCGGGACGAAGACGGGAACCAACTTGATAATACCATTTCAATCCACGCTCCCCGCATAGGGAGCGACCAGAAATGCCTACCCGAACGATAACGGATATTGCATTTCAATCCACGCTCCCCGCATAGGGAGCGACATGCTTCCGGGGTAAACGACAACGGGGGACGTGTAATTTCAATCCACGCTCCCCGCATAGGGAGCGACCGGAGACTTATACCGTGATTGACCCAACTGCAAAAATTTCAATCCACGCTCCCCGCATAGGGAGCGACAATCCATCAAACACGACGAAGACTCCGCCAATTCATTTCAATCCACGCTCCCCGCATAGGGAGCGACTAGATAATTATAGTTTCACCGAAGATGTCATCGGATTTCAATCCACGCTCCCCGCATAGGGAGCGACTGCCAAGGATGATCTGCTGCTTCAGCTGAATGTGGATTTCAATCCACGCTCCCCGCATAGGGAGCGACATGGGATTATGAGAACAACATTCCAATATATAAATTTCAATCCACGCTCCCCGCATAGGGAGCGACCTGGTCGCTTACCAGCGTGGAACGTTGAAAATTATTTCAATCCACGCTCCCCGCATAGGGAGCGACCACTAGCTATGTCGTGAAGCTGACGGCACAGTGTATTTCAATCCACGCTCCCCGCATAGGGAGCGACAGCAAAAACTACCGAATACGCCTTGCAGGGAAGGTGCAGTCTTGTGCAAAAGTCCGGTCAAAGCAGACATACAGGCAGCATTTGTAGAGAGTATTTTTCTATATCAGTAAATTACGTGTTAAATTTTGGTGCGAACCCAGCGGGAAAAACATGGGTGCTTTCGGTTCGCACCGAACCTTAAACAATCAGCGGCTCTTCCACATCGAATGATGGCTTGGCCCCAAAATGCTCCACCTTTGTTTTGTAGTGATCGCCTAAATAGTAAAAACGCAAACTGTCCTTTTTGAGATCAATCGTCTGCTCCAGCTTGTGTTTTACCGTGCAGCACAGGGCAGCGTCCATGACACACTCAAAGACTGAATTCTGAACGCGCTGACCGTAATTGACGCAGATTTTTGCCACTTTTCTGAGCCGTTTTTTTCCGGCTGCGGTTTCCGTATTTACATCATAGGTAATCAAAACTAACATTCAAATTCCCCTACTTCCATAAAAACGGCGGATATGCGTCAAGGTCGCCGCGCAGATATCGCGCCAGCAGCAGCGCCTGTGAGTAAGGAACCAGTCCCCACTCCATTTTTTCGCCAAGCATCGGGTGCGTGATTTTTTCCTGCTTCTTTTCCTGCCATGCAACAAGAACCTTTTTGCGGGTGTCGTCATCCATCAGCACCGCCCCGTCCTCCTTTTGGACAAATCCGTCGCCATTGATCTGACGGGTGTTGATCAGAGTCAAAACGAAGCGATCCGCCAGAACGGGGCGGAATTCTTCCATCAGATCCAGCGCCAGTGAGGTTCGCCCGGGCCGGTCACGGTGGAGAAATCCCACATAAGGATCAAGCCCCGCCGTTTCCAATGCCGAGGCGGTGTCGTGTGCCAACAGGGTATAAACAAATGATACAAGGGCATTTACATTATCCATCGGCGGACGGCGGTTCCGGCTTTGAAAGAAAAACTGCTCCTTTTGCTGCAAAATCAGATCATCCAATACGGCAAAATAGCAGGTTGCAGCTTCTCCTTCAATCCCGCGGATTTCGCTCAATGTTACGGCGGCCGGAAGACGCTTGAGCGATTCCGCAATCAATTCGGAAGCATGTTTCAGTTTTGCCGTGTCCAGACGCAGGGCATAGTCCCGTACGGCGCGTTCAATTACCCACCGTGAATTGAACAGCTTCCCTGTAATCATACTCTTTGCGACCGCCGCGCTTTTTTCTTCGCTGTCCGATACCCGGTACTGCTCTTTCCGCAGCAATACGTTCCCCTGCTCTGTGCCGCACACACGTGCCAGAAACCGGCCGTGCATCGTAAGAAAAGTCAGTGCAACGCCGCGTTCGGAGCAGGCTCCCATCAAAGCCGGGCTGGCTCCGGTGTATCCGAATGCTACGATTCCGTCCAGATTGTGCAGCGGAATTCTTCGAAGCTCATTGCCGCTTTTCTGAATAACCACGTTTTCCCCGTCCAGTGACAGATACGCATCCGGAGTGGTAACATACAGCGTATTCCCAAGAATTCTCATGAGGTTTCCTCCAGTTGTTTCCGGATATATTCTGCCGCAGAACCCACGCGATACAGGCGGGGCAGACACAGATCCTTCAGCGAGCAGGCATTGCAGCTTTGGGCCGGCTTTACGCGCGGGGTATACTTTCGGCTGTAAAGCTCATGCATTTCCGCCAGCAGAGCCTTTACTCTTGCCCGCAGAGCTTCATCCAAAGAAATGGCGGTTCGTCTCGCTGTTTCGCCATAGTACAGATACGCCTTCGGAATGCGTTCGCACAAAAGCATTTCTTCAAGGCACATTGCCTGGCAGCAAAGCTGCAGACTGTCCGCGTCGTTCTCCTTGGGTGCTCCGCGCTTATACTCTACAGGCACGGGCAGCCATTTCCCAGCCTGTCCGAAAATCGGCACGCCCTTCGGCGAAGCATGGAATTCGACCACGTCGCAGACGCCGTTTACCCCCAGCATACGGGAATAAACCGCCATCCCGCGCGAAATGAGAAGCTCGCCCCGTTTCTCCGCGGAAAAAGAGTCATGCGCGTTTTCGTGCAAAATATGCCCTTCCGACGTACGCAGGTTTTCATTCCATTGCATTTCGATGTATGCCAGCGCCCACTGGCGGCGGCAGAAGGCAAAATGCTGAAGCCCGGCAATACTTAAATAATCTTCTTCGTCATATTCCATCGTAAACATCCGGCGTCAGGCCGTTAAGGGGATCGACAGTGATATCATAGTAATCATTCAGTACAAAGGGCAGATTGCTGTTGGGAGTTTTTTTGCTTTCCTTCGGTGTAACGTGAAGGGAACGGTGAACCTTCGCAGACGGATACTGTCCGATTCTGCAGTTATGCTTCCACCAGTAAACCCTGCAGATTTCCATGCTGCCGTCCGGGCGGGCAGAGGAGCTGTCGTTTTCGAAAAGCGTTTTTAAAGCTTCATGAATCAGTTCGGCGTCTTCTTCGGTAAAGCCGGTTCTCTCCGCCAGCTGGCAATTCACGCTGCCGTAAAACACATACACTCCGAACGGGACGGTGTGCTTCATTCCCATGGTATCGGAAGATTTCTTATCCCCGGTAACGCTGTTCACACTCTTGGTAATCTGAATGCTGGAAATATCAACAGGAAGCACGCTGAACGCGGGATGAACGGAAACAGGGCCGCGTACCCCGATGGAAACGCCGCTGTCTTTAAATGCGAAAACCTGACCAAAGCTGCGCACATCCGTCCACGTTTCACAGGCGACTTTCGCATAGGCTTCGCTGTCCTTCGCTTTTTCGGCCCTTTTCAGCTCTTCCATGGAATCTGCGCGTTCTCTCAGGCTTTTAAAGCCGTCGGCGCGCTTGTCGTCGGACTGGACGAAAATCGGCTGTCCCATATCCAACAGGCGGTTGCGGATTTTCCGCTTAATACAGACATCCGAAATCTCACCGTAGCCGTCATAGGTTTCGCGCGGCCGATTACCGTTCAGGGGGTCACCGTTGGGGTTCGCATTTTTCACGGACAGAACCACCGCAAAATCAATTTTGTTTGTAAGAATACTCATTCTTTTTCCTCTCCTTCCGTATCGGCAACAATATTTTTCTCTTGATTTGCTTCCCGCTCTTCACGGAATTTCTGCATCTGGCAGGCATAACCCAAAAGATAGATTTCATTGAGGGGGTCATTCGTAAAATCTTTTATCTCAATTCTTGAAATGACCTCGTTCAGTTCGTCACGGTAACGGAACCCTCTTCGCCCCAGCCTCTGCAGATACGGAGAAAGCGCCTGATACAGCGTTTTCCATGTTTTTGCCGGGTGCTGGCTGAACGCAGTCTGCATCCGCTCCGCATTGGTGCTTCGCTTTTCGCTCTGTAAACTCAGCGCGTAATTTTCCAGCTGCTGCGCGTAAGCAAGAGCCCGTCCAAAAAGATAATTCCGGTCTGTTTCCTGCGTATCCAACGTCATTTCCCATCTCTCCTTGTATTTTTCCAGTTTCGTGATTCCCGGGTTTGCTTCATCCCTGTTTACCGCATCGTTATGATACTTTCGAATCAGTGCGCAGGCGACGGCAAGGGTCCTTCCGCGGTCCTGGTCATCCAGCCCCACGGGGTTGGACGCGCGCCGCGCCGTGCAGAGCATAATATCCCGCGGCAGTGCGGCTCCGTCGGCAATACAGGGTAGCAGACGCTGCACAGTGCTTTTTTTCAGCTTGTCGCTGACCTGCCTGCCATAGGCGGCTTCCGTAATGGTCTCCGGCGACGGCGCGCCGATGAACGGAACAGGTTTTGCACCTTTTTCAAATTTGGTCTTTTTCGGAAATTCCTGAAAACGCCATCGGCAGGTTTCGTGCCAGAAAGCAATCCGGTTCACGAGGTCTTTTTCCGGCAGCTCACGGTAATAAAAGATCGACAGGCGCCCCGGCGTGGCGGAATCCAGGCCGATGATGCAGGCTTCCTCGCCGCCCTTCAGCCTACCGCCATATCCCGCGAGGGCGTACCGGAATTTCTGGGCAAAATTCTCACCGGTCGTCAGGATCGGTTCATCCGGTTCAAAAAAGTCCAGCGTGTCCAGCGAGTTTTCACAGGGATCAAGCGTTTTTCCGCCGTCCGTTCGCCACGCCAAGATCACCTGGTCGCCGTTGCTGTACGCCTGCCGCGGAATCAGCCACTTCAGCGCGTTGTGGGCTTTTTCGGTCGTTTCCCGTCCGATGCAGAACGCCTGTGCCGGCGTCTCAAATCTTCCCCGGTAAGTAAAGCCGGAGCTGTCGTTGGCGGAAATCAGCTTCGCCCCGTCTCCGGGCCGCCGTATGTATTTGGGACTTAACGTAGAAACAGGAATTTTCTTTCCCAGCACATAGCAGAAATCTTTTTCCGCCGGCAGGCTGTTCTGGTAATCGATATAGCTCTGCCATACGGACCGGTCTTCCCAGATGCGGCTGTTCTGTTCCTCAAAGCCGTCTGCCGAAACTACCTTAAAACGGACAAACGCATCCGCCTGGTCGTCGGTGACCGTTTTGAAAATTTGCGGCGTGTCTTTTTTATCGCCGTCCCATTTTTCCGATAAATTTCCTGCTTCGTCCCGGTACAGAGTCCCCGTGCGAATCAGGTCTTCCATCAGGCAGCCTTTTTTCAGGTATTTCAGCACCGCGCAGACCTTTGGGTGGGCATACGGCGAATCGCACCAGGCCGAGAGCTGGGCGATATAGCCCGGGTAGCGTTCTTCCTTTAAATCACGGTATTTTATGTAGTCACCGGCAAGATAAGTAAGGTTGTCAAACAAAGGGTGAGGAACGGGTTTGCTGGTTCGGGCCGCGGAACTTTCCGTGCAGGGAATCAGCGTGGTGCGCTTTTTCTTATCCTCGATTACCTGCGCCGTGCGCCAGCAGCCGTCCGTGTCAATAACCGCCTCGATCTGCGCCTGCTGCGTCATGTGATAAATCGGCATCAGCGGCGGTTTGCTGTCTTTTTCGTTTTCGTCTTCCACCACACCCACGAGGCTTTGGCAGTTTTCGTAGGTGTCATAAAGTTTCTGTATCCAGCTCATTGTAACCGGCCTCCTCCGCAAGAGAATCGCAGCGGGTAAAGTTTTTGCCCTCAAGGAACTGCTTTGGTTTCTGCGTTTTAACGGTTCGGACGACCGGGCACTCTTCCGGCCGGCAGAACTCAATCACTCCGTTCCGCATTTTGGGGTACCAGAACCGTGCCTGCAGCTGATTTTTGCCGTTTTCTTCCGGGTAGCTGAATCCGTGGAACATCAGCCCGAAAGAAAGCTCCGGAAGATCGTCAAATGCGCCCTTTTCCTCCTGAAATTCACACGGCTCCACATATGCCTGACATTCCCGGGTACCGAGGAAAATATCGCGCCGTCCGCCGCACGCAATCATGCGCTTCGCAATAAAGTAATGCTTGTTCTCGTTCCGGTCGTTCGCAAGATCCGGCCGGTTTTCGTTCCACTCAAAATGCGCCTTCACACGGTAGGCCACGTCGGTCAGATAGGTATAAATGGAAAGCGTATTCCCCCCATTGTACCCGATGGGGCGAATCCCTTCCGAGCGGCTTGCAATGGGCTTCATTACGCGCACCGCGTCAATGTGCCAGACCAGGGTCGGCTTCCAGTAAATTGATTCCGCAATGCCTTTAAGCGCCTGATACGTCGGTACCTGATAGCTGCATTTCTCGCCGCCCGCCCGGGTGACCGGGTCGCTGAAAAGCGCCATCCTGCCATAAACCAGGAAACTTACGCTGTTTTTGTGTTCCAAGTCCGATTCTCCTTTCCGCTGTTAAACGATCAGCAAGTCCATATCGCCGCGCTGCATCTGCACTCCGAGCTCCATGCTGTAAAATTCTTTTCGCAGTACGGCAACGCCGACATCCGTTATAACGTCAATCGCGTTTAAATCTTCCAGTTTCTTTCTTTCATACGGGAGCAGATGAACCGAGTAATGCTGCGCCTGCCTGAGAAGCTTGGGCAGTTCGGCGATATTGGGTTCGGAGCAGAGCTGTTGAATCAATTCTTCCCCGGCCCCGTAAGGAACAATCACGTCCGTACCGCTGCTCTCGATTGCCTGAAAAATCCCGCCCGCCGTCGCAAACGCCTGATGCATCGGGTGCGGCGGAAGATCAGTGCCGTACTCCGCACAGTACTTTCTTGCCAGCGTATTGACCGACAAAAGGTCAAACAGGCTGGTGGGTGCAAACAGCTTTGGATCATCCTTTTCGTTCACAGGGTAATCAAGCTGCGTTTTCTGCAGGTTAAAATAATAATGATAGTAACGCCTGACCGCTTCCGGCGACAGAAGCTCGCCGCCAAACTGCGCGGAATTGCCTCGATAATCCTGCAAAACCTGTTCCGCGGCTTCCTGCGCCCGCTGAATATCCGGCAAATGGGTAAGCTTTTCTTCCGCGCTGCGTACAAGAAACACCTCGCGGCAGGCTGCTTCTCCGTGGCGGTTGCAGCGCCCGGCCGCCTGCGCGGCGCTGTCGAGCCCCGCAAAAGAACGCACAACGCACTGGAACGACAGGTCCACGCCGGCTTCAATCAGCTGCGTGCTGACGCAGATCATCCGGTTTTCACCGGGTGTTTTGTCTGCAAGCAAATTCCTTATTTTTTCAATCAAATCCGTTCGATGACGCGGACACTGGCCGGTACTCAGGCAGAAAACCGGAATACGCTCTTTCGGCGGCAGCCGTTCCATATGCTCTTTCAGCGAACAGAACACTGCTCTCGCGGCCGATTTTGTATTGAAGATCATCAGAAGATTATCGCAGACCGCCAGCCGTTCCAGCGCGAAATCCGTCAGCTGTTCCGCGGAGAGCGGCCCGTCAGCGGTTCTGTCGACGGTGTGCGTTCGGCGGAACGCGGCGAAGGTTTCCTCAAGATTTGCCGTCATCTGCGCGGGTTCGCCCGGCAGAAGCGGAACCGGGATTTCTTCCGACTCCGGCTGCGTGGCGGTGCACAGCACAATGGAGCAGCTGCAGGCGTAAGCGAGAAAATTCAGCGCGGCGTTGAGCATGTCGGTGCATTTGACCGGAAATGCCTGATATTCGTCAAGTATAATGACGGAGTTTGCAAGACTGTGCATCCTGCGCGCACAGGCCGGGCGTCCGTCAAAAAGCGTATTTAAAAACTGCACCGCCGTAGTAAGGATGATCGGCGCGTCCCATCGCTGCGTCAGCAGACGGTACCGCGCTGCCGCATCGGTCCGTTCATCGTCGATCACCACGTCGCCGTGATGCTCCAGAAGGACAGCGTCGCCGTCAAGTGCAAGCGCTTTTCGGATTTCTTCGGCGTTCTGATCCAAAATACTCTTATATGGGGCAATATAAAAAATGCGCTCTTTGCCGTTCTGCTTCGCGCAGTTCAGAGCATAGCGCAGCGAAGCCATTGTTTTGCCGGAACCGGTTGGAACGGACAGACGGAAAACCCCTGTGCCGCAGCGGCTGAATTCATAGCATTGCTCCGAAATTTCATGCCGCTTCCGGTTGATTGGCGTATCGGCCGGAAACGCCTGCAGGTGCTTTTCCAGGTTTGCGGCCAGTCGGCTCCAAAGCTCCGGCAGATTCGGCTCCGGTTCTGGTTCCCGCCCTGCCTCGAACAGAAACGTATCGTACCGGTCGGCATCCAGCAGACAGCTGAGCAGATACCTTTGGCTAAGACCAAGCAGAAAACAGAACGTCTTTTTTCGCGCCGCAGGCGGAAGGCCCTCACAGATACCGCTGCTTGTTTTACAGATACGGTCCATATCCTGCTGCGCTTCCTCAAACAGGCTGTCCAACTCTTCCTGAGACATATCCCGAAAGAAGCCTTCTATGGCCTCTTCATAGCAGGCTCCCTTTTCCGGCCAGGCGCGGCGGTGAAGATGATCTTCCGCGTCAACGCCGGTTACATCCGGCAGTCCGCCGTGGTGGGCACAGATCGCAGCGGAAATCAATTCGGCCGTTAACGCTTTTCTTGTGCCGCCGCTTCCCCACGTCTGCCAGCTATACCTGGCTCCGCAGAAGGAATGGGGGATTTTGCCGTGCATGGATTCATTACCCGATTTCAAATAGATCTGAAATGCATGGGTTGCCTTGCCGCTGTCATGCAGAAGGCCGACAAGCTTACCGAGGCTTTCCAGACCGATTTTCCCGCAGAATTTTGCACAGAGTTCCGCCACATTTTCACTGTGCGAAACCAGCATTTGTTCGCGGCAGGTCTTCTGATTCATATGCGCCAATAAAGCAGAGGAAGCCATATATTCTCCTTTCTTCTTAAAAAACAGGCTTTTCCAAACATTGATAACCGGAACTACCAAATAAATGGAATTAAGTGATATCTTACCTTTTTACAATACGCATCATAACCCGATAAATTTTTCAATAAAAATTTTTCTTCATTTAGAAGCCGCACAATAATGGAAATAACTAAAGCAGCGACACACAGTAAAGACCAATAAGACCCTAACGCCACAGACGAAAACAGCAGCATCAGGATTGCCCCAAAATACATGGGATGGCGAATTAGTCCATACATTCCGGTCGAAATTACTTTTTGATCTTTATCAACTTCAATGATAGCGGAGGTATAGCTGTTCTCTTTGAACACAAGAAACACGATAAAAAAGCCTAGAAGAACAAAAGCGTTTGCCAAAATACTGATAAATTCAGGAATTCTTGACCAGTGAAAACGATAATCAAGCCCCGCAACAACATAGATCAGGCAAAAAAACACGCCTGCGATCGCTTGTATTGCTTTTTGACTCTTTTCCTTTTCCGCAGCTGCACCTGCATTGACCCGTCTCTCCAAGAGCTTCGGATCATTTTTAAATAAATAGATCGTAATCAATATCGTCGAAACAGCAAATGCAAGCAAGTAAAGCCATGCCTGCAAGTAATGAACCGTCCCGGCGGGGATAAAAAGCAGAGCTCCCATAATAATTAGAAGCATTAAAAATCCGGATATCGTTTTTGAGGTTAAATGATCCATAGTGTCTTTCATCACAGCTTTCTTTAAGATATATCCTTCATAGTATTGTATGATTATTTTTCAAATGCCTGGCAGCCTCTGTAATACAAATTTATTTTTCCCGGTTTATTCCTCTATACAAATTAATAATATCACTAATTTTGTCAAACTCAATACAGAAATTTCCACATATGCAAAATCGCCTACAGCAATTTGCTGAAAGGGGACCGGGCTGCCGCGGCATAAAAAAGGCGCCCCGTTTCCAGAGCGCCTTTTCACCGATCTAGCTATTTTTTATTCTGTCTATCCGGTATTTTCATATGCGGATACACAAAGTTCAGATAATTGTCATCGAGGTGCTGATCCAAAAATACCTCGAAAGAATTTTTAGGAGGGTCGTTATCATATCGCTCGACCTTTCTCGTTACAGCCGCTGCAGAAAGCATGATGTCAAAAACAATAATGATTAGAACAATATATGTAATAGGCTTCCCGTACTTTTTTGGAATTCGTTCTATCGTTTTAGAAATCTTCGGGTACCAATCCTTTATCCAAAGAATACCGAGAATCCCCCACATAAACGAATAGGTAAGATTGGTACGTCCGCCAAAATTATATTGCGTATTACTATAATCCCATGATACGGTTCCAAACGCAGCTTCTTGAATTAAGCTGCTAAGATATTCAACAGATCCCCCAATGACGGCGCTGCATAAAAATATCCACAAATCCCGTAATCTATATAATTTGCGCAAACCCAGAGTTAAAGCAATGGCGCCAAAACCATAGACCGGAATGAACATGCCGAATACAAGACCTGTACGTATCTCAAAATGCCCTGTAACCAAAAAACAAAAAACCGTTTCCAGAACAAATCCGTAGATACTGCTGATGACAAACAGCCAAAACAGTTTATATGCGCAGATTCCGTATGCAAAGGGTTTTAAGGCTGCATCCGATATTTGATTCTCATAGGCAGCAATGATATCCTTTTCTTTTTCTTCTTTCCGCAGTCTTCTAAACTCCGACATTTTAGAGGCTTTTAATTGATTTTGTACACCGTTGAATTTTTCCCTCAGGCTTTGCATAAACTCCCTCCCCTTTCTTAGAAGATATAAAAGAAAGTTTATCATACAAGCCAAGAACATACAAGTATTCCATTATAACGTTTGGATTCCAATTCTTCGATGCAGATGTGGAACCCGGATTTTACCCCTATTCCGAATTCCATGATTGATATTACCCCGGCGCATTTGTTCAGAATGCAGTCCTCAGCGTACTAGCGGCTGCAGATGAAGCTTTTTTCCACGCTCCATTCTATGTTTTAAAAGTAAAAAAATGACACGCCTATTGCAGGTGCTTAAAAATAAAAAACGAAATAACAGATTGTAATGCATTCATTTGTTTATTTCAGCACCTGATTATTTTGGAAAAAGCCTTTCCATGGGTCATTGCCGCCAATCCTCAGGAGTGCATCTGCCATACCGATCCCGTCGGGGGCGACCGTTTCAAGTTCATCCCAAGAGATAGGCATGGACACTCTGGCTCCTTTTCGCGCCCGTATGGAATAGGGTGAAATACTTGTGGCACCCCTGCCGTTTCGAATCCAATCGATAAAGATTTTGTTTTTCCGTTTTTCCTTCCGGATATTGCTTGTATAACGGTCAGGCCACTTCTGTTCCATCACTTCGGCAACGCGTTTTGCAAAATCGTGAAACACGTCCCACGAAGCAGCAGGCTTAAAAGGGACAACCACATGGTACCCTTTGCCGCCGCTGGTTTTAAGATACGAGTTGATCGATAGCTCGGTAAGAATGCTTTTGAGGTCTGTCACACCCCGGCGTATCGTGTCGAGGTCCATTCCTTCGTCCGGGTCCAGATCGAATACCATTACGTCAGGCTTTTCAAGATTATCTACACGGCATCCCCAGGTATGGAACTCCAGCGTGCCCATCTGTGCTTCGGATATCAGACCGGATGCGTTCTCTATATAGAAGTATTTTTCCGTTTCTCCGTCATTGGCAGGAACCGGTATTGCGACAACTCCCTTGCTGTCCGTGCCCGGATGCTTTTTAAAGAAGCAGGTCTGCGCTATTCCCTTTGGACAGCGTACAATGCTTAAAATCCGATGTGATACATAGGGCAGCATGTACGCCGCCACGTTTTGATAATACCGGATCACATCCGCCTTGGTTATTTCAGGGTCGCTAAACATGATCTTGTCCGGGTGGGTAATCTTAACCCCTTCTATGATAAGATTATTGCCGACTGCTTCCATAGACTTCTCCATATTTTTTGCGAATGTTTGAGGCTGTGTTTCCTCATCCGCTTTCTCCTTTCTGATATCCTTTGGATTTTTATCGGTTCGCAGGCCCTTGAAGCTTGCCTGCCGCAGCAGATTTTCTTCCGTCCATTGTGCGAACCGGATTTCCGCAACCAATTGAGGTTCGAGCCATGTAATTGTTTCGTGCGTTCTCGCCTGCGGTGCTTGGCTGAAAGGAGCCGATTCTCTTTCTATACTTTTAAATTTATTCTCAAGCTCCGCCGCGTGGCGGACGCTCAGACCTGTTCCAGCCCTTCCGGCATAGACCAGTTTTTTCCCTTCATAAACGCCAAGGAGAAGCGAGCTCACTCCGCTTGTTTTTTTATCGGACAGGGTATATCCCCCGATGACGAATTCCTGCCGTTGATCACATTTCAGTTTAATCCAATCGCCGTTTCTTGTCCCGCTGTATACGGAATCAACTTTTTTCCCGACAATTCCTTCCAGATTAGCCTGACAGGCCGCGGTAAAACTTGCTTTTCCATTTCCTTTGACATGCTGGCTGTAATGGAGACTTTTCGGCGAATTCTTCATAAGGGTTTCAAGTGTTTCTTTTCTGTCAATCAGGGAATGCTCTCTTAAATCTGTTCCATCCAGCGCCAGAAGATCAAAGATGATATAGGTGAGGGTTTTGCCCTTCGGATTTTTCATATAGTTTTGCAGAGCCTGAAAATCCGTCCTGCCTTTCGCGTCTGTGACCGTCATTTCACCGTCCAGAACCATCGCTCTTCCGGCGGCCCAATCAATAAGGGAATCGGCGACATTCTGAAACCGATCCGTGTAATCATTGCTGTTTCTGGTCATAAGTCGAACGCTGTTGCCTTCCAGAAACGTCAGAATCCGGTAACCGTCATACTTCACCTCGTAGAGCCAATCCTCGCCCTCGGGGACTGTGGCTACAAGCTTGGCAAGCTGCACGTCTGCCCTTTCAAAGGGATTATGCGTAACCTTTTCATCCTCGCCCGTTTCGATTTCCTTCATCGTACGCCCGGTTCGTATACTGGTGGTAAACGCGGCGATGCCGTCGACGGCTTTGGCATAATCGTCCTTTTCCTTCAGCAAAAGCCAGTTATCCTTGGAATCATCCGCCTTTGCTTTCATTCGCACTAATGCCCATTTTCCCTTAAGCCGTCTTCCTTTCAGGACAAACTTAAGTGAACCCGCGCGAAGTCCTTCGTCCACATTTTCCGCCTGCGGTTCCCAAAGCCCCTCATCCCAGAGCATGACGGCTCCGCCGCCGTATTCGCCCTTGGGAATCAGCCCCTCAAAATTTCTGTACTCCAGAGGATGATTCTCCACTTGTACGGCGAGCCTTTTATCACGGGGATTATAGGAAGGTCCCTTGGGCACTGCCCAGCTTAAAAGCGTGCCGTCCCATTCCAGGCGGAAATCAAAATGATCTCTGCGGGCGATGTGGTGCTGAACAACAAACTTGAGGCGCTCTTGGGGCTTTTCCGATGTCCCCTCAGGCTCCCCGGTTATATTAAAATTTCTTTTTCGGTTGTATTCTTCCAGATTTGTAGCCATTTTGATTCACCTTTTGAACGGATAGTCCGTGAAACTTTCAAGTATGAAAACTCTGTTATTATCCGCTGCTTCCGTGAGGTTTATTCTTTTGCCGATGCAGTGCATCCGCTTCCGAATTTTATTTGTATTTATCGGTACTTTGGTTAAACTAAGCACGGAGGTGAGTTTATGCCGGCAGCACATCATTCCGTTATTTCATTTGGACTCGTGGCGATTCCCGTGTCGATGTATACCGCCACTCAGGATAACGATATACATTTTAATCAACTGCACAAGGAGGATCAGAGCCGTGTGCGGTATAAAAAGACTTGTGCTCATTGCGGAAAAGAACTAAAAAGCGAGGACATTGTCAAAGGCTACGAATATGATAAAGATCATTATGTCGTTGTATCGGATGATGAAATAGAAAAAGTCAAAACCGAAAAGGAAAAATCAATTCAAATCCTGCATTTCGCGCAGTTAAATCAGATTTCCCCTGTTTACTATGATAAGACCTATCAGGCAGTTCCGGAAAAGGGAGGGGAAAAGGCCTTTGAGCTTCTACGGTCCGCTTTGATGCAGGAGCAGAAAATCGCCATCGGCAAGACCGTTCTGGGAACAAAGGACACATTGATGGCGATCATCCCGCGTGAAAACGGGGTGTTAATTTCCACCATGTTTTACCAAGACGATATCAAGGATCTGCAAAAATCGTATGACATCCCGCAGCCCACCGAGCAGGAACTGAAAATGGCTCAGGTGCTGATTAACTCAATGGACACGCCTTTTGACCCTTCGCAATATAAGGATGAGTATCAGGGGAGGCTTAAAGAGCTTATCGAAACAAAAATTGCCGGGAAGGATGTCGTTGCCGCCAGCGCGGAGGAACAGACCGGAAAAGTCATTAATCTTATGGATGCACTGAAAGCCAGCATAGAAAAACAAAATGAGAATAAATCGACGAAAGAGCCGGAAAAAAAGAAGAAAAATAAAAAGCAGGGCGCATAGTGAGTGGAGATTAGAATGAGATTTCAAAAGTTATTTTTTTCGTTCGGGATGATTGGCGCGGTGGCTTTCCTGCTGGAGGATTTTTTAGGTATCTCTCTATGGAGGGGTAGCTTGTTTCAATGACTCGTGACCATTTATTAATTTACTGCTGACAAAAACTTATCTGTAATTTCAGAGATGCGTTCCACATTGTTGAGATATATAAAATGTGTTCCGTCCAAAATTTCATATTTTGCCTGAGCTCCAATTCTGGCAAGGTGCTGCTTTTGGTATTCCTGGGGTGTAATTTTAATTTGGCTGTTTTTTGCTTCGTATGTCTGTCTGGAAATAATCTTAAAGTATGGAACATTCGCCGGATATGTTAACTTGTTGGCGTCTTTGACATAGTCGGTAGTATTTGCAATTTGTTCTAAAGTGTTATCGTTCATAGAAAATCCGGCATAATAGATCATGTCACTTATTTCTTTTTCTGTATAGCCCATAGAAAGCAAGTTGTTTTTATTGGAAGCTATAGATGCCGCAATAGAAGTGAATCCTATGGTTTGCTGGAACTTAGCCATACCAAGTAATGATTTCACAAAGCCCGGCGTATCATCGCCAATATAAGCCGTAGAGGTTCCATCCAGAGATAAAATCGCTTTCACTTCATTAGGATATTCTGAAGCATAGTATTCACTGTATACACTTGATATCGAGTGAGGCATTAAAATATAAGGAGCTTCTATCATGGCATTTTTCAATGCCGCGCGAATTTCATTCACATAGTTTCCACAAGTTCTTGCTCTCTGCGTTTGACTACTGAATCCGACACCAAAATACTCAACGCAAACCACAGTATAATTTTTACTCAGTCTGCGCATAAGTGGACCGAAATCAGCAGATGGAAGTGCAACACCCATACTAGGAAGCAAAACGACTGTTTTTTTGCCGCTTCCCATTTTATAAACGTGCATTTTTCCGTCATAAACATGAACCATCTCTCCGTATGGCTTTATATCTTCCTTTTTACCCTTAAAATATGCTGCGTGCAGAACCGTGCCAATCAGCATACACACAGCAGTCACTGCAAGAATAATTCCCAATATCGTCATGATTTTCCTACCTCTTTTCTGTCTTGGCGTAATTTCCGTATTGTTAATCGCTTTCATGATTTCACTTCTCACCTGGAACAGATACGATTGCAATATCTCTAGCTTTTCTTCCCTCTGAAAATTCAAAATTATACTTGATAATCAGTTCTCTTAATTCCAGTAAAAACTGATCAAACTCCTCGTCAGTCGTCATCAGTATTGTACTGTTCAAAAATATTTTATCTTTTGCAGGATCAGGATATTGACCGTTAAAATATTTTTGAATCATCATATATTTGTTCATTAAAAAAGCAAACGCATTTTGGGCTGCGTTTTCCAACGTATTGTGTTTCATTATCTCCTCGATATTTAAAGCGAGTGTTCTCTCAAGACTTCCTCTGACCTTCTGTTCGGAAATGACCGACAGAACATCATTATCCAGCAAAATTCTAATATGGCGGTATAAAGTAGTACGCGGAATATCATTGATTTTTTCGCAAATTTCTGTCGCAGTCATATTTTGTTTTACAGCAAGTGTCTGAATAATTCTCATCCGTACCGGATTTAATAGAACGTCATTAATCTCTTTCATAAAGCACCTCCAATTAGTTCCATTAGTTATAATGATACCATATGTGGAATAAGTCAAGTAAAAAAAATAACCTTTATTTACTTAACCACCTCGTCTACGCAAGCGAAGAAGGGAAAAAGTCCTTAGAGGAATGGAAAAAATTAACAATCGACTAAAGTGAAATATAATTAACGCCTTCTATCATTGTCCATTTATGATAAGGGGCGTTAAATTATATTTCAGGAGCTAATATGGTTTGTTTTACAAGCATAGAAAAGCCCTCCAAACCCGCAGGCCTGGAGGGTGTATATCGTGAAAGCATGGAGAGAGACCCGCCAAACTTACATTTTTTTTGTTGGGCGGGAACCTATTTGCAGTACTTTTGAGTGGTAAATCATAACAAATGAGACGTAGAACAACTTGCTTTATACATCTTCGCTTTGTGCATATCTTTTTTTGATCTTTATTAGGACAGAAAAAATTCCGAGGACGCCTAATGCCGTCATTATTACGAAAGTCAAGTGAATGCTCTTCAAAAAGTCCGGGAAAATCTTCGATGCAATTTGCGAATTCCCGATATAGGCCGTAAGACACATTGTGGCTATTGCCATACAAATCATTTGGCCTATATTTCTCATGGTAGCGAGAATCCCTGACGCCACCCCGTATGACTGCTTTTCAACTGAGTTCATAACAGTATTCTGATTCGGAGATATGAAGAAAGCGCACCCGAGACCCTCGAAAATCAGGCTGATAATGATATAGATCAAAGGGGTATGATCCCCTATGAATATCAAAAGGATAAGCCCGATACAATTCAATGCCATGCCGATACATGCCACTTTCCTTGACTCCATTCTGTCAGAGAGTCTTCCTGCGATAGGAGAAAATACCGCCTGCAGCAAAGGCTGTGTGATAAGAACAATTCCAGCATACTGGGGACTTAAGCCGCTGATGTATTGTAAGTAAAGGCTCAAGATATAACTGATGACAAAGATAATGCCATAATTAATCAACGCGGCAATGATTGAAAAAATAAAAATACGGTTTCCTTTGAAAAGCGACAGGTTCACAACGGGGCTTTCTGTTTTTGATGCCCATACTGCGAATAAAACGACTCCGACAATACCCGCGATCAGCAATATTAAACCGTATGCTCTCTGAAGAAATGTAAAGCCGCAAAGCAGTAGAATCAGAGAAATACAATATATCAGGGTACCGCCTATATCATATTTCTCACCTTTTGCTTCCGTCCACTCTGTTTTCATAAATTTCAAAACGGTAAATAGAATGACCAGCCCGAGCAGAGTGCAAAACACAAAAATACTTCTCCACCCAAAATGTTCTGTCAGTATTCCTCCCAGTGTCGGTCCGGCCGACATTCCCACATAACTTGTGATTCCTATCATTCCAAGGGCTTTTCCTCTTTCTCCGCTGGGGTACACTGAACTGATAATGGCAATTCCCGTACTGGATAACATACAACCGCCAACGCCCTGTAATATTCGTAAAACTATCAACTGCCATCCTGATTGCGTGAAAACGCACAGAAGAGAACTGACTGTGAGAAGTACGACGCCCCAGAAAAAAATCCGTTTCCTTCCGTATATATCCGCCGCTCTGCCAAACGGGACAAGGAAGACTGCCGCAGCCAGCAAATATGCCGTGGATATCCAACTCAGGGAGGCGGCGCTCATGCCAAACTCTTTTCCTAATACGGGAAGCGCAACGTTTACTGACGAACTCAAAAACGTTGGCAGCAGTGCGGAAACCATAATTGAAAATAATATTGGCCGATTTGCTGTATCGTTATTTTTGATTGCTGATTCTGAATGATTCAAATGCATATCTCCTAACAGTAAAAGTACTTTCGCAAAAAGGATTCAGTAAGTTTGCCTCTATCTTAAATCTTTTGATTTTATCTGTCTCAGGATAAACCCTAAACGACAATCCCAGGAAAACATATGTAGTATAAAAGAGCAGGCTTATCCCAAACATATGACCTGCGCGTTTTCGTGAATCCTGCGGTATTCAACAAGGCTGGCAACAGTTATGATCTTCAGTTCATGTTTTCGAGAAAAATCCATAAGCTGCGGAGTCCTTGCCATTGTTCCATCCGCGTTCATAATCTCACAAATCATGCCTGCGGGATAAAGGCCGGCAAGTTTGCATAAGTCAACCGCCGCTTCTGTATGCCCCGCACGCGTAAAAATGCCGCCGTCTTTTGCAATCAGGGGAAATACATGGCCGGGTTTTGTAAACGAATCCGCACCGGCATTTATGTTTGGCAGTTCCCTTACGGTAAGTGCCCTGTCAAATGCGGAAATACCTGTTGTGCAGCTTATATGATCAATCGAAACTGTAAAAGCCGTACCCATATGTTCTCTGTTTGTCTGAACCATAGCTGGCAATTCCAGTTCTTTCGCACGGTCCTGGGTGATCGGTGCGCAAATAAGTCCTCTCGCCCAGGTTGCCATGAAATTTACACTTTCGGGGGTGACTTTTTCGGCTGCAATGAAAAGATCCCCTTCATTTTCCCTGCCCTCGTCATCAACTATAATGATCATTCCCCCGGTCTTAATATCTTCAAGCGCTTCTGCTACAGAATTAAAATTCATAGGATATCTCCCTTTTAATATGCGGATTGTCATTCAATTTGGACATAGATTGGCACAGGATTTAGCGATATCCACCGTATGTAATCGCTGGATAAAACGGAACCGCCAGTCAAACTTTCGCTCCTTATTTGGCTAGCGATTCTTTATCAATTTTAATCAGTTACAACGTTTTTTACAGCAAGCGTTGCACTCCAGTTTCTCAAACGGTAAGTCATTTCGTTCCTTATAATTGTTTATTGCTGCATTTACTGCCTCTTCGGCAAGAACTGAACAGTGCATTTTAATCGGCGGCAAGCCGTCGAGTGCTTCGGCAACCACTGCGTTTGTAACCCTAAGCGCTTCTTCAATAGTTTTACCTTTTATTAATTCGGTTGCCATGCTGCTTGTCGCGATTGCGGCTCCACAGCCAAAGGTTCTGAATTTTGCGTCCCTAATGATACCGTTTTCAATTTTCAAGTACATCTTCATAATATCGCCGCACTGAGGATTGCCAACTTCACCGATTCCATCAGCATTTTCTATAATTCCGACATTCCTCGGATTCATAAAATGATCCATAACTTTTTCACTATACTGCATAGGTCCCATCCCTTTCCGTAACATCCTCGCATAAGGGTGACATTGCCCGAAGCCTTTGCACGATAGCCAGAAGAGTTTCTGTTAAATAATCTACATCCTCCTGTGTGTTTTCTTCTCCAAACGTAAATCTCATGGATCCGTTTACCATGTCGGGCGGTACACCGATGGCGAGTATGACATGGGAAGGATCAAGTGAACCAGATGAACAAGCAGAACCCGTTGACGAAGCGATCCCCTTCATATCAAGCATAAGCGATACGGATTCGCCCTCAATGAATTCGAATGAAAAGTTAACGTTCCCCGGCAATCTTTTCGTTCTGTGCCCGTTCAGCTTTACATAAGGAATTTTCTTTAAGATCTCGTCGATTGTTCTGTCACGCAATGCAATAAGTTTTTGGCTGTATTCTTCAATATTGTTGGTGGCTATTTCAATAGCGGTACCGAGTCCAACGATAGCCGGCACGTTCTCGGTTCCGGCTCTGCGGCTTCTTTCCTGGTCACCTCCGTGTATAAACGGATTGATTTTTACACCTTTCCTGATATACAGAACGCCGATTCCCTTAGGCCCATAAAATTTATGAGCGGACAAAGACAGAAGATCAATATTCATATCCGCCACATTAATCGGTACATTTCCTACCGCCTGCACTGCATCTGTGTGGAAGTATATTTTTTTTGCCCTTGCCAGTTTTCCGATTTCAGCAATCGGTTGTATAGTACCAATCTCATTGTTTGCAAACATAATGGATATTAAAATAGTATTGGGCCTGATTGCCTCTTCAACCTGCTGTGGGGTCACCATGCCATATTCATCCACGGGCAGGTATGTCACTTCATAACCATTCTTCTCAAGATACTTGCAAGCATTCAGGACAGCGTGATGTTCAATAGATGTTGTGATAATATGATTTCCCTTATGCTTATTGGCATCTGCGATACCTTTGATCGCCCAATTGTCCGCTTCTGATCCGGATGCTGTGAAAAATACTTCTTCCTGCCGCGCTCCTAAAGCT
>JAEWUH010000183.1 GCA_023397245.1 Bacillota bacterium
AAGGGGGTGGCGATCGAGCCGTCGGAAGGAGTGATTTACGCTCCGGCGGACGGAACGGTAAGCTCCATCATTTCAACCGGCCACGCAGCCGCAATTACGACAAAAGACGGCGTGGAGGTATTGATACACATCGGACTGGAGACCATCGCGCTGAATGGGAAATATTTTAAAATCCATGTTCAGAACGGACAGACGGTGAAAAAAGGCGACCTTTTAGTTGAGGTGGATTTGGAGAAAACAAAGGAAGAAGGCTATGACATGATCGTGCCTGTCGTTATTTTGAATACGGAAGAGTACGCAGAAGTGAAAGCGGAAGCGGGCCGAACTGTAGATCATGGAGAAGCAATTATAAAAATCAAACAGTGAGAAGTGAAAGATATGACAACTGCGAAAGGCACCAGCGTTCTTGGAGGTATCGCAATCGGGAAGATTTTTGTATGGCACGGCGGCAGGAATGAAACCCGGCAGAAAACGGTGACAGACATAAACGCGGAAAAAAACCGTTTTCTCCTGGCAAAAGCAAAGGCAATGACGGAGCTTGACGAGTTACACAACAGGACGTTAAAAGAAGCGGATGAACAGGCGGCAATGATTTTCGAGGCGCATCAGATGTTTTTGGAGGATGATGATTTCTCCGACGCGATTATCGGAATGATCGCAGAAGAACATGTGAATGCGGAATATGCAGTTAAGATACAGGGAGAGAATTTTGCCGCAATCTTTGCCGCTTTGGATGATGATTATATGAAGGAACGGGCCGCTGATTTTAAGGATATTTCCGCAAGGCTGATCCGCATTCTTGAAGGAAGGGCAGAACGGGAGCTGGATCTGGAGAATCCGGCTGTGATTCTCGCTGAGAATCTGACGCCGAGCGAGACCATCCGGATAGATAAAAATAAAGTCGTGTCGTTCGTAACCAGTCAGGGTTCTGTGAACTCCCATACCGCGATTATCGCGCGTTCTCTCAGCCTTCCGTCACTGATCAATACGGAAGTGAAAATACTGGAGTCATATCACGGAAAGCCTGCGATTGTAGACGGTTATACCGGAACCTTCTACATTGATCCGGACGAAAAGGTCCTGCAGGAATATCAGTCAAAGCGGAAGGCGGAACAGGAAAAACAGGAGTCCCTACGTTCTTTGGTTGGAAAACAGAACATAACAAGAGACGGCAGGACGGTAAACCTTTATGCAAATATCGGCGGCCCGGATGATGTGGAAAACGTCTTGAAAAATGACGCCGGAGGAATCGGACTTTTCCGAAGCGAGTTCCTGTATTTGGGGCGGAATGATTTTCCGGGAGAAGAAGAGCAGTTTCAGAATTATAAACTGGTTGCCTCAAAAATGCAGGGCAGGAAAGTGATCATCCGGACGCTTGATATCGGCGCAGATAAAAAAGCCGATTACTTTGGCCTTGAAAAAGAAGAAAATCCGGCAATGGGCTATCGGGCAATCCGAATCTGCCTGACGAGGCAGGATATTTTTAAGATACAGCTTCGGGCGATCCTGCGTGCCAGCGCATTCGGAAATATCGCAATTATGTTTCCGATGATTATCTCGATGCAGGAACTGACCGAATCAAAGCGAATTTTAACGGAAGTAAAAAAAGAGCTGACAGCGGAAGGCAGGGCATTCGGCAAGGTGGAGACGGGAATTATGGTCGAAACGCCGGCGGCGGCAGTCATGAGCGACGAGCTTGCCAAAGAAGCGGATTTTTTCAGTATCGGAACAAATGATCTGACACAGTATACGTTAGCTGTCGACCGGCAAAACCAGAAACTGGAACGCTTTATGGATACGCATCACCCCGCAGTCCTGCGCCTTGTTGAAACAACGATTCGAAATGCCCATAAAGAAGGAAAATGGGCGGGAATCTGTGGGGAATTAGCCGCAGATACGACCCTGACGAAAACTTTTTTAGACATGGGAGTGGATGAACTTTCCGTAGCAGCCTCCGCTGTTTTGAAAGTGCGAAAAGCCATTCGGCAAGCGTAGCGGAAACAAAAAGGAGAGGGTACAGTGAAGGAATTTAATTACGTGATTCAGGATGAGATGGGACTGCATGCCAGACCGGCCGCTATACTGGTTAAAAAGGCAAAGGGATACCGGAGTGCGGTCAGCATCAGCCATGGGGAAAAGAAAGCGGACGCGAAAAAAATTATCTCAATCATGCAGTTGGCAATCAAGCAGGGAGATAAGGTTCGGTTCACCATTGACGGAGAAGACGAGGCGGAAGCGGCAGAGGATTTTGAAAGATTCGTAAGGGAAAAAGTATGACGGCCCGGCTTACTGAACCCGCAGCTGCATAGAAATCATTGCACATCTTGTTACACGATTTCCTGCATATTCTGACGATTGCAGTCTGTTGAAGGATGTGTTAGGGCCTGCCCATAAAATTAAAACCGCAAATCCCCTCATTTTTGGACAGGCTCTTAGCGAAATAAAATCAATTCAGAGGAGGACTAAAAAATGGAAGAGAATCTCAGAATGAAAGACAGAGTTGTGGAGGCAACTCAAAAGTTTGCCAGAGCCATTATACAGCCGGTTATGTTTTTGGCTATTATCGGCTCCGTAATTGCGCTGTCTGTAGTGCTAAAGCTGGAGGTTATGCCGGACGCCGTAAAGACGGTCGGCAAGTTCCTGTACACCATCGCAAACGACGCATGTTTAAGCCAGCTGTCTGTTATCTTTTGCGTGGGATTAACAACTGCGCTGGCAAAGAAAAAGAAGGCGGATGCGGCTGTCTGCGGTATCACATGCTACTTGATTTACCTTTATGCAAACAACGCGATCCTGACTTTAACCGGAAGGCTCGCAAAGCCGGGAGCGCTGGGATTAGCCGGAACAGGCCAAGCCAGTGTATTCGGTATTCAGGTTGTGGATATGGGCGTATTCCTCGGAATCATTCTCGGCTGCGTGATCCCTTATGTTTTCAACAAGTTCTGTGATGTAAAATTTCCGGATGCCGTCAGCATTTATGGCGGATCAAGGGCCGCGTTCTTTCTGGCGATGGTGGTGACCGCTGTATTAGCGATTTTATTCTCTTACATATGGCCTGCAATCAATGCCGTAATTACATTGATAACGGGCTTTATTTCCGGAACCGGTGCGCTGGGCGTGTTTATTTACGGCTTTTTAAACAGGATATTGATTCCGACCGGTATGCATCATTTGGTTTATATGCCGTTCTTATTTACACCTGTAGGCGGTGTAGCTACCATTGCCGGCAAACAGGTAACGGGTGCTATGCAGATTTGGAACGCCCAGTTGGGCAGCCTGTCGTCAATCACTTCACTGGACGCGTCCAGCAGATTCCTTGATTTTGGCTTTTCAAAACTGTTCGGCTGCGTCGGCATCTGCCTGGCGTTTATCAAGACGGCGAAACCGGAAAAGAAAGCGGCGACAAAGGGCATGCTGCTCCCGGCACTGTTTGTTGCAGTCATTGCCGGTATTACGGAACCGTTTGAATTCGCATTCCTGTTTATCTCGCCGTTATTATGGCTGATACACTCTGTATTGGATGGCCTCTTCCAGATGCTGGTGAACATTGTCGGATGCCATGTCAGTCAGTACGCCGGCATCATTGACTTCATTACGAGCAACATCTTTATCCCGCAGGGATTGAGCAAAATGTGGCTGTATGCCATTATCGGATTGATCGGGACCGCTGTTTGGTATTTCTTATTCGTGTTCTTAATCACCAAGTTTGACATTAAGACCCCCGGAAGAGAAGACGATGATGAAATCCATTTCGGCAAAGGCAAAGAAGCTGCGAAACTGGACGCTGAGAACGCCAAAAAAGAAAAGATCGAATCGGCAGCGGCAGACGGGAAAGAAACAACCGGAGATGTAAAGTATCTGATTGAAGGCTTAGGCGGAACGGAAAATATCGTACAGGTAAATAATTGCTTTACCAGATTGCGTGTGGAAGTAAAAGACATCAACAAGCTGGACGAAAGCATTATTGATAAATTCCCCAATAAGGGTATTGTAAAGAAAAAGTCCAATGTACAGATTATCATTGGTATGAAGGTGCAGGATGTCCGTGAGGAAATAGCAGGAAAGCTAGGCATGGAATAATCTGCAAAAAGAAAGGCTGGTTTTATTGATGAAGACATTTAACGTATGTATTGTTGGAGCGGGCTCAAGGTATACCCCGGGAATCCTTAGGATGCTCTGCAGCGAAAAGGCCAAATTTCAGATCAAGAGACTCACTTTGTATGACAATGAAGCGGAACGTCAGGCTAAGGTATGCAAATACGCTGAAATCCTTTTTAAGGAATACTATCCGGAGTGCGAAGAAATCGTCGCAACCACAGATCCGGAAACGGCTTTTAAGGACATCGATTTTGCGTTCATGCAGATTCGCGCAGGCCGTCTTAAGATGCGTGAACAGGATGAAAAAATCGCGCTTCGTCATGGCTGCATCGGGCAGGAAACCTGCGGCGCGGGCGGTTTTGCTTATGGCATGAGGAGTGTTCCGGCTGTTTGCAATATCATCCGCGACATCCGGCGAATCTCGCCGGAGGCTTGGGTTTTGAATTATTCAAATCCTGCGGCGATTGTGGCGGAAGCAACCAAGCGCGTATTCAAGAATGATTACCGTATCATCAACATTTGTGATATGCCGGTCGGCATTATGGGCTTCTATGCGAAAGCGCTTGGGAAAGACCCGTCCGAACTGGAGCCGAGATACTTCGGACTGAACCATTATGGCTGGTTTACCAAGGTGTTGGATAAAAAAACAGGGGAAGATTATCTTCCCAAGCTCCACGAGATTTTCAAAAAGCCGATGGCTGCCCAGGGGGAGGTCCATCCGCTGGATGCTTCCTGGATGGAGACCTTCAAATTCATGAGTAAAATGGTCTGCGATTACGAGGACTTTCTTCCGAACACCTATTTACAGTATTATCTGTATCCAAAACACATGGTGTCCGTTGAAAATCCAAAATATACCCGTGCCAACGAGGTTATGGACGGCAACGAGAAGATTACTTTCGAGATGCTGGAGAAAGTCATCGCGGCCGGAAAACTGAGAGGGACCGAATACGAGCCGGATCCATCCGGAAAAGACGGCCACGCAAGCTACATCATTGACCTGGCAAGGGCCATAGCATTCAATACCGGAGAGGTATTCCTGTGCATGACGGAAAACCATGGCATCATTTCCAACTTAACAGAAGGCATGATGGTGGAGGTGCCCTGTCACGTCGGGATCCATGGCGTTGAACCGCTTGCAATCGGCGAAATTCCAACCTTCCAGAAAGGGCTTCTTGAAAATCAGTTTGCTTATGAAAAACTAACTGTTGACGCATGTCTGGAAGGAAGCTATAAAAAGGCATGGCAGGCATTGACCCTGAACCGCTGTGTGAACGATACCGATACGGCTAAAGCAATTCTGGACGACTATATTAAGGTAAATAAACCATATTGGCCGGAGTTGAAATAGTATGACGAAGGAATTTTCCTTTAAAAAAGAGTATTTATTCTATTTTCTTACTTCCGTTTTATTTTACTTGTTTCCAGCGGGAGGATGTATATTTGCGGTTTATATCATTGTAAGAAAAAAGAATACAATGTATGCGAAAATAGCAGTATGCGCGGCAATTTTGGCAATGGCGTGCTATGTTGTGAGCGTGTTCTGCGGTGGATATTAACCACTTGGGACTGATACGGAAACGGTGCCTGTTCTTTGGGGAAGTACAGGGAGTAGGCTTCCGTTTCTTCATAAAAAGTCAGGCGAAGAAGTTTTATTTAACAGGTTTTGTAGAAAACCTGCCGGACGGCAGCGTAGAGATGGAAGTTCAGGGCGAAGAAAAAAAGGTAAATCAAATAATTGCGGGTATCCTGCACAGTAACTTCAAAATAGCAGATCTGGAAGTTGATGAAATACCCGTAAAAAAAGAAAAAGTATTTTATGCCGACTACGAATAATGGGCTCCCCGCTTGAAAAGGCAGCATCTTCAGAAATAACCTTCCCATACGAACGTTCCATCCGGCCCAATTTAACAGACGTTTAAAGAATGTGGGCGGTAAACACAAATCAGCCTTTTTTTAAATAAATCAAAGATACGGAGATACGATATGGTCTGTCAAAAGGTTGTAATCAATATTAAATTCGGGCTGCACGCCCGTCCAGCTGGCGTACTTGCAAAACTGGCGCAGCAATACCAGTCGGATATCCAAATGAAGGCCAACGGGAAGACTGTAAATGTAAAATCAGTCATGGGAGTGATGTCGGCGGGCGTTCAGTGCGGGACGGAAGTCGAATTTATCTGCAGCGGAGCAGACGAATGGAAAGCGCTGCATGATACAGTCAACGCCGTTCAGGCGGGGCTTGGAGAAAAATGAAGCCACGCGATTCCAGCAGCAGCGATTTGCACAAAAGAACACCCCGAAAATTAGCGGTGCCGCCATCCTCTTTACTCAAATAAAAAGCCAAGAATTCAGCTTCTCCTTCCCGGAGAGCGCATGAATCCCTGGCTTTTTCTCTAGTTCTCTATCATTCGACGTTAAGCGACGCAAAAGCGCAGCATAGCCTTGTGCCGCCTTTTTTGCAACAGGGAAAGGCCAATAGGTTTCCAGAATTAAAATCGTCCAAATCTATGATGATTCGTGTCAACCGATTTTTTTTGCTCCGCATCGAGAACCGATGTGGAGCTCGGGCTGAGAGCTGCTGATTTTTACAAAAATTAAAAAAAGCATCTTGACAAAAGCAATAATCAGATTTATACTAAGGCTAATGCAAACGGTTGCATTAATATTAATATAGTTTACTTATAAAAATTTATAATGCGATTAAAAATTAGGCAAAAAGTATACATATTTGGCGGATTATCATGAATATTTCAAAATACTATAAGTAAATCGGTTGCACAGGAGGAGCTATGTCAACAACAATAAAAGATGTGGCAAAAGCGGCGGGGGTTTCCACATCCACCGTGTCACGGGTAATTAACCAAAAAGGTGTTATTTCCGAGGTAACGCAGAACAAAATCCTGAAAATCATGGAAGAGCTGGACTATGTCCCGAACGATACCGCCAGAAGCTTTGCAAACGGCAGCACTTCCGCAATCGCGCTGGTAATCGATGTTGTGGACGCCCGTTCCTATTCCAACAACTTTTTTAACAACAGCGTTTTCGGAATTGAAACGGTTGTGCATAAAAACGGATACAACCTGATCATTACCAACGGCCGCCTGCTGAATGGAGATGCTTCCTCGGCGGAAAAGCTGGTGTTTGGGAAAAAAGTGGACGGCATTATTCTCCCGATCTCCATGGTCAATAAGGAATTCATCGGCAAGATGGACGACATCCTTTTTCCCTATGTCATTTTGGGGGAACCCAGACAATACGGCATCGGCAGCAGCTGGGTTGATGTCAACAACATTCAGGGCGGCGGCATCGCGGTCCGCCATCTGGCAGAAAAGGGATATAGGGATATCGCATTTCTCTCCAGCGGAGAAAACAAGAATTTTAATCAGGACCGCATTACGGGGTATTGCCGCGCATTAAGCGAAAACGGCCTTTTGATGCGGGAAGGCTTTATCCGGCACTGCGGTTCAACGGTGGAAAACGGGATGTCCGCAGTGTCCGAGCTGTTTCAGCAGCCGGAAAAACCGGATGCCGTGATCTGCAGCGATTACTGCCTTGCGGTGGGGACGCTCCGGGCGGCGGCGCAGCACGGGCTCCGGGTGCCGCAGGATTTGGGCATCGTCTGCTTTGATAACACCCCTGTGACAGAGCTCATGGAACCTTCTATCACTGCGGTGGACATCGATACGTTCGGGCTTGGGGAACAGGCCGCCGATATTCTGATACAGTCAATCGAAAACAAAAATATGAGCAGCCGCCAGATTTTAATTTCGACAAAAATTATCGAAAGAGATTCAACGCAAAGAAACAGACAGGAGAAACGCTTATGAACCATGCCGCACTGACACACCGGCCAACGGAGGAATTTATTTATCCCGAAAGCGAAAAGCAGCTTGTTTTTCGCTTTCGGGCAGCAAAGAAGGATCTTCGAACGTGCACCCTGGTTTACTGGAGACGGTATGAAAGTATCGGAAAAGCAAAAAAGATCCCGATGGAATGCGTTCTGCGCGACAGCGTGTGTGATTATTTTACCGCCAGGGCTGCTTTCCGGCATACCGCCTGTTACATAAGATACTACTTTGAACTGAGCGACGGCCGGCAGACAATCTGGTACGGGGCGCAGGGAGTACAGAGCAGAGTACCGGAAGACGCCTATTTTGAGTATCTCTATCCAAACGTTTCGGACGGTTATCCCGCGCCGGAGTGGTGCGGGAGGCAAATATACTATCAAATTTTCCCGGAGCGTTTTAAAAACGGAGACGCCGCAAACGATCCGCCCGGTACGGAGCCCTGGGGCAGCGTCCCCACCCGCGAAAATCATATGGGCGGTGATTTGAAGGGAATCCGCGAAGGTCTGGAACATATATTCCGGTTAGGCGCAACCTGCCTTTATCTCACTCCGATCTTCACCGCAACGTCCAATCACAAATACGATACGGTAGATTACTTTTCGGTTGACCCCCAATTCGGTACGGAAACCGATCTGAAAGAGCTTGTGGAATTGTGTCACAGGCGGGGAATCAAAGTGCTGCTGGACGGGGTGTTCAATCACTGCGGTTACTATTTTCCTCCGTTTCAGGATCTGTTGAAAAATGGGGAAAAATCAAAATACCGCGGCTGGTTTTTCCCGGAAAGCTTTCCGGTAACCGCGGACCCGCCAAATTACGGGTGTGTTGGGTATTATAAATGGATGCCAAAGCTGAACCTTGCCAATGCCGAAACCCGGGATTATTTTATCGGGGTCGGCAAGTACTGGATCGACCGGTGCGGAATTGACGGCTGGAGGCTGGATGTGGCGGATGAAATTGAAGGAAGATTCTGGGAAAGATTTTCTGACGAAATCAAACGCGCAAACCCCGACACCGTACTGATTGGGGAGAGCTGGGGCGACGCAAGCCGCCTGGTAACGGGTAACCGGCTGGACGGAGCAATGAACTATCTGTTCCGGGACGCCGCAGCTATCTGGCTTGCGAAGGGCTCCATCGGCAGCCCGGAATTCGACCATCTTGCCAACCGGATTCTGGCGCTGTATCCGGAAGAAACAAGCCGGAGAATGTACAATCTGCTGGACAGCCACGATACTCCGCGCTTCCTGTATGAATGCGGCGGGGATATACGAAAGCTGAAGCTGGCGGCGGCGCTCATGATGACTTTTCCGGGGTGTCCGGCCGTGTTTTACGGGGACGAGGTCGGAATTTCCGGTGCGAACGACCCCGACTGCCGGCAGGCAATGCAGTGGGATGCCGAAAAGCAAAACCGGGAGCTGTTCGAATGGTACCGAGCGCTGATTGAAATCCGCAGGTCTTCCGATATCCTGAGTCTGGGAAGCTACCGTTCCAATCTCTGCAGTCCGCAAACGGGACTTTACGGTTTCATCCGTTCGTATTCCCAAAAAAACATCTATATTGTCTTTAATCCTACGGGAAAAGAACATACCGCGAAAATTCCTATTCTGGAGGAAAGCGGAAAATGGCTGGAGCTGCTGTCCGGAACGGAGATCAGCGCGGAGGCTCCGGATAGTGCCCCAAGGTATTATAATCAGGATATTACGAAGTACAAGGGCGTGCTGAAAACCACAATGCCCGCGTATTCCGTAAAAATATTGAAACAGAAAGTGGTGTAAGGTAAGTATGAAAGGTCAAAAAGGCAAAAAAATTCTGGCATCCACCCTTGCAGCAGCCATCATGTTGACAGCACTGGCCGCATGTTCCGGGCAAATGCCAGAGAATAGTCCATCCTCCAAAGCTGCGCAGGGAAGTCAGGAAACCTCCCAAACGAATGCGCCCAAAGAAACCGTTACTTTAAACTTTTGGCATCATTACAGCGCACAGTCTCCGGAAAACGAAACTCTGATGAAGGTACTCATTCCCAAATTTGAATCGGAAAATCCGGGCTACAAGGTGAATGCCACCTCATACGAATGGGCCAAGCTGCACGATAAAATCGTAGTAAGCGCGAACGCGGGAACTCTGCCCGACGTAGCCCGTCTGGATATCGCCTGGGTACCGGAATTCCAAAAGCTGAACATTCTGACGCCTCTGGATAAGGAAATGAGTGATTTTAACGAAGTGTCGGGCGAGCTTCTTGACAGCGCCATGAGCACGGGCAAAATCTACCAAAATTATTATGCCCTGGCACTGAACACCAACACAAAAATATTATTCTATAATAAGGACGCACTTCAAAAAGCAGGCCTCGCGGCTCCAAAGACAATGGATGAATTTATCGCCGCGGCGAAGAAGCTGTCCGGGAAAAACGGCGGTCAGCAGATATGGGGCTGCACGGAACCGGCTCTTGCGGGCTGGAATGTGCTGCCGTACATCTGGAGCATGGGCGGTGAAATTACAAACGCGGATTATACCAAGGCCACGGGATACCTGAACGGAGCTAATACGGTGAAAGCGGTCCGGGCACTTGCAGACCTTTATAAAAGCGGGGCAATGACCGGCTTTAACAGCGGCGATATTCCCATGACGGACGGTTTTGGCACCGGAAGATATATGATGTTGCTGGAAGGTCCGTGGAAAACCTCGGAATTAAAAGGCGCATACCCGAAATTAGCCTACGGCACCGCGGATATGCCTGCCGGAGAGTCCGGGTCCCATTCCGTTTTGGGCGGCGAGGACATCGGCATGTTTAAAACAGCAAACAAAGAAGGCGCCTGGAAATTCATTAAGTTTATGACAAGCGACTACGCGCAGGAAGAAATGGCAAAATGCGGCCTGATTCCCGTCAACAAAACCGCTCTGCAAAGCGATACCGTGAAAAATGCCTCCTTTGCGCCCTTCCTGAATGCAATCATCAGCGCAAAAGCCCGCCCGCCGGTTGCTTCGTGGACGGAAATCGACAATGAGCTGACAACTGCAATGACTTCGATTATTAAGGACGGCGCCGACGCGCAGAAGACTTTGGACAGTCTGGCGGCAAAGGTCGACGGCTTACTGGCAAAATCTTAATAACAGTTCCAGTATATCCAAACCGGCTGGGATAGTCAATAGCGGCAAGGGAACGTTTCGGCAATTTCATAAACGAAAGGACAAAATCATGGAGACCAAATCGTTGAAAAACAAAATGCAGATTTTTCTGCTCCTGCTCCCCGGAATCATCGTGTTTGCTTTATTTACGGTTTACCCGATCATAAAGCTTTTCCTGATGAGCTTTTCCCAGGGCGGGCTCGGCCTCATCCCGGGGCGGAATTCTGCCGGATTTCAAAATTATACGGATGTTTTAACCGATCAGGTGTTTCAGATTTCATTCGCCAATACCATGATTTACACTCTGATAACAGTGCCTGCGCAAATGGCGGTCGGTCTCCTGGCTGCTGTGCTTATCAATGCCATACCACGGTTTCAGGTAAGCTTTCGCATCGTTTATTATTTGCCGGTAATCACTTCCTGGGTCATTGTATCTCTGGTGTTTAAATACATTTTTAATACGGAGGGCATGCTGAATTATTTTCTTTCGCAGGTCCTTCACGCGACGGGCGGGAACATCGCCTGGCTCGACAGCCGGTGGGGAGGTCTGACGGTTGCCATCCTTCTTGGCATATGGAAGGGCGTCGGCTGGAACATGGTAGTATTTCTGGCCGCGCTGCAAAACGTTTCAAAGGATTTATACGAATCGGCGGAAATAGACGGCTGCGGCGCGGTACATAAGTTTTTTTACATCACGCTGCCCTCCATAAAAAGCACGGTGCTGTTCGCGCTGGTGATGCTGACCATCGGCGGATTCAACGTATTTACGTCCGTCAAAATGATTACGGACGGGAAACCGATGCATCAGACGGAAACCGTTCTGACGTGGATGTATTACAAGGCATTTAACGAAGGGAAATTCGGGTATGCGGCGGCACTGTCGTTCATCGTAGCGGTGACGCTGATGTTCCTGGCGGCCCTGCAGTTCAGGGCTATGAAGAATAAAGAGGCGGATGCATGAGGTGAATAAGATGACACATAAAAATGTTTTGGGGAAAGCGGTAATATACCTCCTCTTGATTCTGGGCGGGGCCGTATCCGTTCTGCCCATGGTCTATATGGTCAGCACCTCGCTGAAGCCAAACGGTGCCCTGTATGAATTCCCGCCCCACTTTTTCCCGAGCGCAGGCAATATCACCGTAGAAAATTACAGTTACATTTTTTTTCAGCAGAAGTTTTACCAGAATTTTTTAAACAGCGTGACAGTTTCTATAATAACCGTGGCCATAGCCGCGTTCATAGCAACTGCTCTGGCATTCTGCATTGCCCGCTTTCAATTTCCCGGACGAAAATTTTTGTTCGGGCTTGTGATTGGAACGATGATTATCCCAGGCACAACGTTGATCCTTCCTCAATTTGAATTGGCTTCCTTCTTTCACATAACCAATAAGTTGACCGGCTTGATACCGTTTTATGTCGCCTGGGTAATCCCGTTCTCAACCTTTATGATCAAGGGGTTCGTTGAGAATATTCCCCGGAATTTTGATGAAGCAATCTATATCGACGGTGGCGGCGTATTTACCGTTTTCCGCACGATTGTGGTTCCGCTGGCCAGCCCTGCGATTGCTTCCGTCAGCATTTTTAACTTTCTTACCGCATGGGAAGAGTATCCATGGGCGCTTACCGTCCTGAACGACAACGAGAAGCGGACGCTTCCCATTGCCATCGCGGGCTTTTTTGGTGAGCATCAGTTCACCCAGTGGGGATATGTCTTTGCAATGTCCGTAGCCAGCCTGGTACCGGTATTGATTATTTTTGTCTGTTTTCAGAAATATTTTGTATCCGGTCTGCAGACCGGAGGAATTAAAGGCTAGGCGAAACCGGCCAAAGCCGTCTTAGAGAAGCCTTTCCAAGCTTTTAAAACAGCCGTAATCGTGTCCGCTCATTGCGGAGATTCGATTACGGCTCTTTGTTTTCTATTTGAACAACACCGACTATGCCAGTGGGAAAAGGCTCTTTGTCAATAGTGAGAGCAGTATTTCTTCCAAGGAAAAGGTTAATGTCCGATTCCTGTATTAGACAAAAAAAAGATCACACATTTTAAAAAATATGTTGACTTTGGGAAAAGACTATATTATAATAAGGCCATCAAATAAACGTAGGACATTGGACATTGAATTATGATACTTTATATGGATTCAGCCGACTGTAGTTCGGCAACAGAGCGCAGAAAAAAGTCTGTGGTAGACATCACCGTAGATTACATTATGGACAAGGTAAGCAATAAGGAATGGAAGCCGGGGACAAAAATCCCGACGGAATTTGAGCTGATGGAAACTCTGGATGTCAGCCGCAATTCGGTCCGGGAAGCAATTAAGGTATTAGAGGCTTTGGGCCTGCTGGAGATCCGCCGGGCAGACGGAACGTATGTGGTAAATCATTTTTCCGAAAAAATGATGACCCCCTGGGCGTGCAGCCTGCTGTTGGAAGACGACGATTCCCGTGCACTTTTGGAATTGCGCATGGAAATTGAGCGGGGGATTTTTTCACTGGCAATTCAAAAAGGCACCCAGGAGGACATGAAAGCCATTTACGATGCGTTTGAAAATTTTGTCCGCCAGGCAGAAGATGAAAATGCCACCTCATCCGCGATTCTTTATGCCGATATAAAATACAGGGATAAGATCTGTGAGGCTTCCCATAATCATCTGACAACCCGTCTAAACGATATGATCACCTATGCAAGCATGAATTCCCGCAGACGTTCCATTGAGGACGCGATTGCCTGCAACGACCGTTTTCATATGGTGGATTCCCACCGCAAACTGACGGAAATCATTATACAGCGCAGAACCGCAGACTTGGACAGCGTGCTGGATTATTGCTATAAATATTGGGGAATCACCCTGCAAAATGAAAAATAAAAGTGGAGATGGCTTAAAAAGCATCTCCTTTTATTCCGGCTTTTAATGTCCGACGTTGGTTAATATTTTCACTAATATATTCTAGGGAGAAAATAATAAATTATACAGATTGTGAAAATATCAACAAAGATTTCGAGGACAAAATTGTGTAAGGCCAAATGTACAGCGATAAAACAGCTTGCCAATGGATTCAGGTATCTGCCCGAACCCGTTAATAAAATAAAGGTTTCTCAATAAAAGGAGGAAGAAAGTTGGAAACAAAAGAACTGCAAAAATTAGCCAACAAACTACGGCTGGAAGCAGTCCGGATGGTATACGAAGGAAAAGACGGTCATCCGGGACCCGCACTGTCTATAGCGGATATCGTGGCCGCACTGTACTTTGATATCATGAATGTGGACCCAAAGGACCCGAGTTGGCCGGACCGCGACCGGTTCGTGCTGTCAAAGGGTCATGCCTGCCCCATCTGGTACGCCGCGCTGAACGAGAAAGGCTACTTTGAACCCAAGGTAGAGCATTTCAATCTGCGTCAGCTGCACAGCATGTTCCAGGGACATCCGTCCATGCACAGCACCCTGGGCGTCGATATGACTTCCGGCTCTCTGGGCAACGGTATTGCAATCGGCGCGGGTATGGCGGTTGCCGCCAAGGTGCAGAAGAAGGACTACTACACCTATGTGATCTGCGGCGACGGTGAGCTTCAGGAAGGCGTATGCTGGGAGGGCGCAAACATGGCGGCCGGCCGCAAGCTGGACAACCTGATTGTTTTTATTGACCGCAACGGCTGGCAGAGCTACAAGAGCGTTGAATTTACCGTAGGCCGCAACAACCCGGCAGACCGTTTCCGCGCCTTCGGCTGGCATGTGCAGGAAATCAGCGGCCATGACATCGGCGCCATCAGGGCAGCGGTGACGATGGCAAAAAGTGTAAAAAACCGTCCCAGCTGCATCGTCTGCGACTGCATAAAGGGCAAAGGCGTAAGCTACATGGAAAACAACAACGCCTGGCATAAAGGAGTGCCGACGGATGAGCAGTATGAGACTGCCGTAAAAGAACTGGGAGGTGCTGACTGATGACTGAATTTAAAGGAACCAGAGAGGCGTTTGCCGCCGCCATGCTTGATATGGCCGAGACCAACGACAAAATCATGGTGATCTCCCCGGACTCTTTAAAGGCAATGCGCGCCGTACCGTTCGGTGAGAAATATCCGGAACACTACGTGGAGTGCGGCATTGCGGAGCAGTGCGCGGTAGACGTGGCCGCGGGCCTTGCAAGCAGCGGCATGGTGCCTTTTGTGGGTACTTACTGCGGATTCCTGACCATGCGTGCCTGCGAGCAAATGCGTACTTTCGTCGGCTACACGAACCTGAACGCAAAATTTGTGGGCGTGAACGCCGGTCTGCTCGGCGGTGAACGCGAGGGCGTAACGCATCAATTCTATGAAGACCTCGGTATCCTCTCCAGCATACCGAATTTTACAATTTTCACACCGGCTGACCCCGCGCAGTGCTATCACGCGATTAAGATGGCTGCGGAGATCGAAGGCCCGGTTTATATCCGTGCGGGCAGCGGCCGTGAAAAAGATGTGTATGACAGGAACGCGCCGTTTTCACCGGACGGGATTACCGTATGGAAAAACTATGGCACCGATGCGGTGCTGTTCTCCAATGGATTTGTGCTGAACCGCGTGCTGAAAGCCGCCGACCTGCTGAAAGAGCAGGGGATCAACGTAACGGCAGCCGATGTCAACATCCTGTACGGCAAAAAGCCGGAGAAGATTCTGGAAGTTATGGCCGGCAGCGAACAGCTCTTCACCGTGGAGGATCACAACATAAACGGCGGCCTCGGTTCCTACATCAGCCGTCTTGCCTGCGAAAACAAGCCTGCAAAGGTTCGGCGCATCGCGCTCACTACTTACGGCGAGTCCGGCCCGGCCGAAGCGCTGGCGGACGATTACGGGTTCTCCCCGGAGTCCATTGCGGAAACCGTCCGAGCTGCATTAAACAAGTAATTTTCACCAATGCCCGAAATAACTGGACAGAGGAAAAATATTAAAAGAAATAAAGTTTAAAATTCAAAAGGAGCGCGTATTAAAAATGAAAAGAATCAAAGTAGCAGTGATTGGTGCCGGCGGCAAAATGGGCACACGCACCAGTAACAATCTGGCAAAAAGAACGGATCTGTTCGACCTGAAACTGGTGGAAAATTCCCCCAAGGGCATAGAGAGCATCCGTGCCCGCGGTTTGGACGTTACCCCGGCGGAAGAAGCTTTTGCCGATTCCGAAATCATTGTATTTGCCGTACCGGACACCCTGATCCAAAAGCTTTCCGCGATCTATGTTCCCATGATGAATCCGGGCGCAGGTCTGCTGATTCTGGATCCTGCCGCTGCGGTTGCCAGAGAACTGAGCCTGCGGGACGACTGCACATTCGGTGTAGCCCATCCCTGCCATCCGTCCTATTTCCTGGATCAGGATACCTATGAGGCACGCCAGGACCGCTTTGGCGGCTGCGGCGGCAAACAGGATATCGTCATGAGCAAGATTCAGGGCGAGGACGACCGTTTTGCGCAGATGGTGGAAGTAGCCAAGAACATGTACGCGCCGGTTGAGCATGCCTATGTCATGTCGTCCGAGCAGATCGCGTTTTTGGAGCCTACCCTTGTTGAACTGCTTGGCGCCACCTGCCTGTATGCCATGGCGGAAACCGTGGACAAGGCAGAGGAGAGAGGCATTGAGCGCGACGCCGCCATCTCTTTCCTGACCGGCCATATCTACAACCTGACCGCAAACTTTCTGGGACTGCTGCCCGGCAAGCCGCCTGTATCCGACGCCTGCAAAGTGGCTATCGGCCTTGGCAACCGTCTGGTTCTCCGTGACGACTGGAAGAAGATCTGGGATGACGAAGTGCTTAATAAAGTCATCGCTACCATGCTTCACCCGGAAAATCCCCAGATTTAAATTTTTCCCCGGTTTCGGCAATCCTGTTCATGCAGCCCATTTTGCACACAGTGCGTGAAAATTGCGACGCATTTGGAGCGTAGAATCGTAACGCATTTGTTATTCAGGCGGATACCGCCTGAAATATGTATTGAAAAGGAGAATGAAAATGAATCTGAAATCCCGCATGATGGCCCTGTTATTGGCAACGACAATGGTTCTCAGCCTGTCCGCCTGTGGTTCAGGCAGCTCCGGCAGCAGCGCGGCTGCCTCCGCCCCTGCCGGAGGAGCTTCCTCCGCAGAATCCGTACAGCCCGCTTCCGCTGCAGAGGCTTCCTCCGCGGATGCCGCTGCTTCGGGAGACGCCGCCGCTTCCGGAGAATACGCCCTCAAGTCCGGCAAATATGTAATCGGGCTTTCCAACTCCTTCTATGGCAATACCTGGCGTAAACAAATGGTGAGCTCCTTCACTCAGGCTGCCGAAGAAGCCAAGAAAAAGGGTTATATCTCCAGCTATGAAATCCAGAACGGTGATAATACCGTCAATACCCAGATTGCTCAGATTAACTCCTTCATCCTGAAAAAGGTTGACGCCATCTGCATTAACGCCGCTTCCTCCACGGCGTTGAACGATGTTATCAAGAAAGCCATGAATCAGGGAATAAAAATCATTGCGTTTGACTCCATTATTGACTTGGACGGCGCTTATACCATGGACTACAACTGGGTCAGCATGGGCGAAAAGAAAACGCAGTTCGTGATGGATGCCATCGGCGGCAAGGGCAATGTCATTGTTGTCCGCGGGCCTTCCGGCGGCGCTCCCGACGCAGGTATCTACAAGGGCATCAAAAACGTCCTTGATAAGTATCCGGACGTTAAGATCGCTGCAGAAATTCAGGGTCAGGCAGATGCTACGGTTACCCAGCAGGGCATTCTGAACGTACTGTCCTCCCTGCCCAAGATCAGCGCGGTTATTACCCACTGCGGCGCCGATTCCATGGGCGTTGTAAACGCCTTCAAATCCATGAATATGGACGTGCCGCTCACCATCGGCGACAACACCGCAGAATTCATGACCTGGTGGAACCAGCAGTCATCCAGCGGCTATAAGACCATGTCCGTCAACTCCACGCCTTCCTGCGGCGCCGGCGCCCTCTGGGTTGCGGTTGGCGTTCTGAACGGTGTGAAAGTACCTCAGAAGATGTACCTGCCTTTCATTTACATCAATCAGGATGAGGTCAGCAAGTATTCCAATCTGCAGGCCGGCACAATCGCCAGCCCCTACATGACCTATGACTATGTAGTAGCCAATATCCTGAAAGCTGCTTAATTTGTGGTTCTCCTTAGCAAAAAGCCGAGGTAAATCAACGGCCGCCTGGCACGCCCTGCCCCAGGCGGCCTCATAAAAGAAAAGACTTCTAAAAGACTTCTGAAAATTATTTCATGCGCGGATATTTCCGCGCAAAAGACCAGACGGGCAGGGCTTTTATAATGATAATGCAGATTAAGATACAGAAAACAGCGAATTGAGGTGAATGTATTGGACGCAACGACGAAACCCGCGGAATCCCGTCAGGGCCAAAAAACAACCCCTTTGGTTGATGCAAAACATTTCCGCAAGGTCTATTTTCCAACGATTGCGGTCAATGACATCAGTATTTCTCTCCAACAGGGAGACATTCTCGCTCTGGTCGGCGCGAACGGAGCCGGCAAAAGCACGCTGATCAATACTTTGTCAGGTGTGATCTGCTGCGATGAAGGCGAGCTGATTTTTGACGGAAAAACGGTAAATCTGGCGGAGTACAGCCCGGCGGTGGCAAGAAATCTTGGAATCCGGGTGGTCCATCAGGAACTTTCTCTGTGTAAAAACCTTACGGTTTATGAAAATTTCTATGTAGAGCAATCCCAAAGCATAAAGGCTACCTTTGGCTGGCGCAAGCAGGCTCAGACCATGGCGCGGGAAGCTTTGGACCGTGTATTTCCCGGCAACGGCATCGACGTTACGGCAGGGCTGGATTCCCTGAGTATCGCCCAGCAGCAAATGGTGGAAATCGCGCGGGCTACCAGCGACAAAAACATGAAGCTGATGATTCTTGACGAGCCGACCTCTTCGCTGCCCATTGAGCAGACGGAGCAGCTTCAGGATTATCTGATCAGCACAGCCAAAGAAGGCATGACATATATTTACATTTCTCACCGCCTGAAAGAGATCATGACGATTGCCAACCGCGTGTACATCATGCAGAACGGCAACGAAAAGTGGCAGGGCTCCATCAAAGAGACCAGCGAGGAACACATGGTCAAGCTTATGGGCGAGGGGATCGGCAACGGCGACGATGCTGCGGAGCTCTCCGACTTCAAAGCCGCGGAAATCAATCAAAACATAAGCGTGGTATGTGATCATTACACCACGAAAGCTCTCCGTGATATCTCTTTCCGGACCTTCGGCGGCCAGATCCTGGGCCTTACCGGACTGGAAGGAAACGGCCAGCTGGACCTGCTGCAGGATATTTTCCTGAAGGCCGCGAAAAAGAAATCCGGGCTCCGCGTAACCGGCAAGGTTGCGTATGTGGCCGGCGACCGGAAAAAAGAAGGCATATTCCCGCTGTGGTCTATCGCGGACAATCAGGTGATCACAAAGGCAGCCGGCAGCGGCATCTTCAAACATCTGAGTAAGCAGTGGCTTGATGAAGCGGTCGGCTACTGGTATAATAAGCTCCATATCAAAAGCGATGGCACGGACGCCCTGATTACCAGCCTTTCCGGAGGAAACCAGCAG
>JAEWUH010000157.1 GCA_023397245.1 Bacillota bacterium
TTTGAAGTTTCACCCCGCACAATCTACCGCGACATAGACACGATCAACATGGCGGGGATTCCTGTGCTCTCAACCTCGGGAGTGGGCGGCGGCTTTGAAATCATGCAGAAATATAAGGTGGATAAAAAGGTTTTTTCGACTGCCGACCTTTCAGCAATCTTAATGGGGCTTTCCAGTCTTTCCAATGTAATGCGAGGGGATGAACTGGTAAACGCCCTTGCAAAAGTCAAGAGCTTTATCCCCGCCGACCGGGCAAAAGACATTGAATTAAAAGCAAATCAAATATGTATCGATTTAAGTCCTTGGATGGGTAACCGAGACATACAACCCTCTATAGAAATGATCAAAACAGCTTTGCAGGAAAGCCGTCTGCTTTCGTTTGAATATGTAGCCCACCACGGAAATAAGACCACACGAACAGCCGAGCCGTATCAGCTTGTATTAAAAAGCAGCCATTGGTACCTACAAGGCTATTGCCATACAAGAAATGATTATCGATTATTCAGACTGTCCCGCATGTCAAATTTGCAAATGAAAGAGAATACTTTTACACCACGGGATTATGAAAGACCGCAGTTGGATGCTTCTGATATTTTGGCAACCATGCAAACAAAAATCAAAATTCGTATTTATAAATCTATCATGGACAGGGTACTTGATTATTGCGCATATGAAGACTTTTCGTCCGATGGCGATGAGCATTACATCGTTCGCTTCCCTTTCATCGAGAACGAATACTACTACGATATTCTTCTCGGTTTTGGGGATAAATGCGAGTGTTTAGAGCCGTACAATATCCGCGAAGAAATGAAGCGCAGAATCCATGATATAGCTGCCCTATACGAAAGTTAATACCTAAAATACGAGCCGCTTGTCTTGCATCGGTGGATGAAAATGAATAAGCTTGAGAACGAACAAGGCACTCTACGAAATTGCATCGTAGGGTGCCTTGGCTTCTATAGATTATCAGATTTTTCTTTTTAGTTGCTTCTGCTACTGCCCAATCGAAATCATCTAAGGCAGCTAACCCTATCAGCTTTCCCTCCGGGTCTGCAATATAGCAAGTACTCTGCCCCCACGGTTGCCTATTTCATCAATTTTACAGTGATTTTGCGAAATCACGTACTTGTTGCAACTCCTTGGCGTCGTTAATACTGCCTTTTTCCTGGAGATTCGGAATTTTTATAATGCCCTTGATTTCCCATTTAAATAAGATGCCGTCGTCTTTAATTGCGCTTCAGCCGCATCATATACACCATCTGCACCAGAATTCAGCAACATTGCTATTGACCTGATATGGAAACCCTTTATTGCAAAGGCATACATTCTATCAATAAAACATTTTGTCTGAGCAGAAACATCAAACCAGTAAATCGGAGAGCAAACACCAGCATATCTGCCTGATTAAGATCATTTAAAATTTCATTCATATCATCATTTTGTACGCATATGCCGTCATGCGTAAAGCAATATTTGCAAGCAATACATGGATTGACTTTAGCTTCACTCAGTTTTCTCACAGTTACCTGATGCCCGGCCTCCACAGCAGCTGCAGCAAATACGCCTGCCATAATCTCCGTGTTTCCGTTTTTTCGCGGACTTCCTGTAACAACCAAAATATTCATGCTGGCTTCTCCTTTTGTTTAGATGTCTCACTTAATTGAAACTATTATAATACTTATCTGCTCCCGGTAACAATTTAATTCCGAGGATTCTGCTTGAAAGATTTACCGCCTGCGTCGATCGCTCTCAGCCGCCTTGAAGTTATAGACCGGCTTGATTTTTGCAATAATTTCTGCCGTAGGCTCAATCTGTGCGATGATCTCATCCATAGGCTTATATGCCATAGGAGATTCGTCCAGTGTGTCAGGCACGACACAAGTAGAATAAATACCGTTCATTTCTGCTTGGTACTGCTCCATCGTCAACTCATGGAAGGCTTTACTGCGGCTCATGAGGCGTCCTGCTCCATGCGGAGCGGAGAAGTTCCAATCCGGGTTACCTTTGCCAATGCAGATCAAGCTTCCATCACGCATATTGATTGGAATCAAAAGTTTTTCGCCCGTTCTTGCCGAAACGGAGCCTTTGCGAAGAATCATGGAGTCTGTGTCAATATAGTTGTGAATCGTAGTGAATTCCTCCTCAGCAGAAAAGCAAAGCCCAACAAGAATCGTGTCTACCATTGCTTTACGGTTGAGGATGGCAAAACGTTGGATGATTTTCATATCGTGTATGTAATCATCGAATAGCGAGCCCTCCACATAAGCGAGATCTTTTGGAACCGGAATTGTCGTTTGCTCTTTCAAAGACTTTATGGTACTTTGGATTTCTTTTTCTCTGCCTTCAGCTTTCAACTCGGCGATTGCTTCTTCTAACTGAAACTGAGCATTACCGCATAAAGCGTTATAACCTTCCTGCTGATAATATTCTGCCACTTCACAGCCTATGTGACGGCTGCCGGAGTGTACCACAAGGTATAATTCTCCGGTATCGCCACGGTCAATTTCGATAAAATGGTTGCCGCCACCGAGCGTGCCAATGCTTTTTACGGCACGGTCAATATTGACATGACGGGCACATCGAAGCTCGAAAAGATCAACCTCATCTGCAAATTTATGTGCTCTATCCCTGACTTCAAAACCGGCGGGAATGCACTTGTGGATGCACTTATCCAAACGCTCAAAGTCGATTTCGCTCGTGTCTAACAGCACAGTTTCCATACCGCACCCGATGTCCACGCCAACCATACCAGGTACAATTTTATCGGTGATGGTCATCGTGGTGCCGATGGTACAGCCTTTACCGGCGTGAACGTCCGGCATAATACGAATTTTGCATTCAGCAAACGCTTCTTGATCGCAGACAGATTTTATTTGATCAGCCGCCTTATCTTCCAAGTGGGCAGTGTAGCAAACGGCGGTGTTGTGCAAGCCTTTTATTTCAATCATTTTGGAACCTCTTTTTTGCTTCATCGAGCAGTATTTCCCGTTCGTTCGGAAGTTTTCCGTCAATAACGGTGTTCAGTAATTCATCAAGTATATCGCCTACAGCTTTGCCGGAAAACCCGAGAGCAAGCATATCATTTCCGTTCACAGCTAAATCTCTCAGGAAAAAGCATTCGTTTTCGGCGATTATTTCTGCCATAATACTTTCGAGGTTATCAATGGTTTTTTGCTTATAGACATCCTTTGGCGCATGGGCAAGATTATCGGCTCTCTGCAATTTAAAAAGCTGTGAAAGCGTTTCTGTTCCGAGCCTGTTCAGTCGGCGTTTTACGGTTGCTTTTGCAGGCCTGATGGCCAAATCGTGCCATTCTATCAGCGTTTTTATTCTGTTGCGGCTGGCGTTATCGAATTTGAGCCTTACCATAATTTCATCAGCGATTTCAATGCTAAATTTGGCGTGGCCGTAAAAGTGACCGATACCGTCTTCGCTAGCGGAGAATGCTTGCGGCTTTCCGATATCGTGCAGAAGTGCCGCCCAACGCAGAACCGGCTCGGGTGGTGTGTTTGCAACAACCTGAAGCGTGTGCTCCCAAGCATCATAAATATGATGCGGATTTTGCTGATTGAAACCGAACAGCGGCTTTATTTCCGGTATAACAACGGCTACAATCTCAGCGTATTCACGCAGAATATTTACTGCATTCCTGCCGCAGAGCAGTTTTGTGAGTTCAACATTTATTCGTTCGGCAGAAATGTTATGTAACCTTTGTGCTTCTGAACATATTGCTTTCTTTGTTTCGGTATCAATCCAAAAACCCAACACCGCCGCAAAACGCAAAGCACGCAGAATTCGTAAGGCATCCTCTGTAAATCGATTCGTGGCATTGCCGACACAGCGGATAATCCCGATTTTGATATCTTCCGTACCACCGAAGTAATCAACGATGTTACCATCGGCATCCATGGCAAGCGCATTGATCGTAAAATCACGCCGCGCTAAGTCCTCTTTCAGATTTCGGGTAAATGAAACGCTATCCGGTCTGCGGTTGTCGGAATAATCGCCGTCAATGCGGTATGTAGTGATTTCAATTGGCTCTTTTGCAATGAGAACTGTAACGGTACCATGCTTCAAGCCTGTCGGAATCACTGTAAAGTCCTCAAAGGCACCGATGATCTGCTCCGGCAGGGCGTTTGTTGTAATGTCCCAGTCATGTGGCACGGAGCCTAAAAGCATATCACGAACACAGCCGCCCACAAGATAGACTTCAAAGCCGCTATCGTTCAGTTTTTGGAGTGCTGTTGCCGCATAAACCGGGATGCTAGAAACAAACATAAAATCAATCCTTCATAGTGGATACAATATTTAAGAACAATGTATTTAGTGTATTCCAGCCATGTTTTCTTTCATGAGGCATTGCATCGGCGATTTTTTTGATTCTGATAATCTCACCGTCAAGATAATCATTCAGCGCATCAATTCGCTTGCCGGTGCCAATTTCCGGCGTTTTTATTTTCGTTGCAAGCAAATCATCAACATACGGCCTGATTTCCAGTTCGAGTTCGGAATCGCACAATTCAGAGAATAGCATCGGGGGCGGCGTGCCTTTTTCGAGTATCCATTTACAGGCAAGAAGCGGGCGCAAAACATAAAAATATTTTTTGAGTTTTACATCTTCGCCTTTGAGATACTCACGGTAATTGCCGGTTGCCGTGCTCAGGTAGTGGTGAACACCTGATTTTGAAAGAAAATAGCTATTTATTATTTCATGCACTTTATCCCATTCCGGTGTTGTCTTATAGACAATCGGCGACTGGTTCCATTCAAACATTGTCGGATTAGAAGTATGCAGAAGGCGGAGAGCCTTCTGCAAATCCCAGCCGTTAATATCCAGGACGTCGTCAAGCCGCCATTCAATAACATCGCGGGTTTTATCTAAGCGCAGGTAAAACTCCGGGTTTCTGATATAAATAAACCGCACATCATAATCGCTGTCGGGCGACGCGAAACCCCAAGCCCTGCTGCCGGACTCAACGCAATACAGGATTCTGATGTTTTCCGCTTTCTCGATTTTAGCAAGCTCTGCTTGTATTGTTTCGTTCATAATATGCGGTTACCCCTTCCTTTATTTACGCGCCTTTCAGGATTTGTGTTAACTGTGAAAGTAAATCGGTGCCGCCGCTGACGGTGATATTGCCCACGTTTTCACAGATCCTTTCCAGGTGTTCGAGTTCTTTCAGCTTATAAAGCGTTTGGTTTTCGTCCATCAACTTGGCGGTGTTGAATAAGCTTCTTGTGGAAGCGACCTCTTCACGTCGTGTGATGACATTTGCCTGCGCTTTCTTTTCCGCAATCAGCACGGTGTTCATGATATTGCGGATTTCACCCGGCAGAATAATATCCTTTACGCCCGCTTCAGAGAAAGTGACGAAATATTCAGCCTCTTTCTCTTTGAGCCTCGCCAGCATTGCGGCGGACATCTGCTCCTTGTTTTCAAGGATTTCATCAAGGCGGTACTTGCCCACATATTCACGCAAGGCAAGCTGTAACAGAATGTGAATCTGCTTTTCGTAATCGTCAATCTCGGTGTGAATTTTCACATAATCCGTGATTTTGTAATTGCACACAAAATTAATACGGAGTGCAACCTTATCAAGGGTGATCATCTCCTGCCCGGTAATATCCATTTGCAGGGAGCGTGTGTCTACAAAACCGGCGGTTACTTTTGTGCCGTTGTTCCAAAAGTAATAGGTACCCGGCCCAAGCAGTTTCACAAACTTGCCGTCGTAACAAAGGCGGGCTTTCTGGTAATCGGCAACCTCAACTTTTGCGTACAGCGTTTTCGGAATGTAGCTGAACAGGTATTTCGGCACATTGTTTGCTACTTCCGGCGTTTTAATATCCACGATTTTGAACTCGTGCTTATCGTGAATCTTGAAGAACGCATATTTACCGCTGGTAAGCGTACCGGCGTATTTACCGTTTACAAAGTGTAGCGCCAGCGTTTCATCAGCGACATCAACGGTGTCAACCTCTGAAGCAAGCTCTGCATTCTTTAAGAACACATCAAGGTCATATCCCTGAACTATGAATTCCATACCCGTATGTAAAACTTCTGTGCTGTAACCGGTACCGAGTTTTATGTGCTTGCCCGGTTTCAGATAAGCGGTGAATTTTCCATTTTTGAACAGCAGGCCGCGTTGGTTTTCTCTGATAATGATTTTCATGACTTTCTTTCCCTCCATGATTTGGTGTTAATGTGGATTACTCGTACCTGCTCTTGCGGCGGAGAAATTGAGCATCACATCGGCAACTGCGGGATTTGACTCTGGTATTTGCCGTGCCTATGCGGTATCCTTTCTCCGACAGGGCGAAAGCGGTATTGCTTTCCAGTCCCGTTTCCGGGTTTGGTCAGCCGAGCAATCCACGACACCGTTTAGATGTGAGTTTATACTCTTCTTTTTGAGCCTTTTTCGAGGCAATCCAAACCACTGGCTGACTTGTGAGGTCAGGCGGGATTCGAACCCGCGTTCGTGCAAAATTTCGCTTGGCATACCGCTGAAGTACACTTCCGGCACCGCAGGATGTTTGCATTGCAATCCGCCGCGAACGGCTTCTTACGGTTTAGGTACTGACATCCATGCAAAAGCGACCTTGCAAGAATAAGTATACGCATTAACAATCAGAAAATCATGGAAAAAAAGTTGCGAACTTAATCCATTATAAATTTTTGCTGGAGAAAGAGACGTTCTCGTATCTGATTTATAAAGCTTTCGGGCGCGGTCACACGAATCATCGGCCCGAAGGACAATACGCGGATTAACAGCTCGGTTTCATCCTGGGGTTCATACCAAAGGGTAACGGTATAGTGCCGCTCATTCAGTCGTCGGGTTTCCTTGCGGCAATCGGAAAAGTGCAGCATAACCCTTTCCAGCGCGTTGCGTTCATCCGTCAGATCAAAGGTGACGGAGACATCTTTTTGTCTCGGGGGAATACACGCGCCATCACCGTATCCCTCTAACAGCTCACATTGGGTGACGCGTGCAAGGTTGATGGTGCGGCTGTGCCAAACGCCGGAGGTGATCAATCGGAACTTGTCATCCTTTGCGGAGTATTCCAGTCTATAAGGAACAAACACGCCGGAAACCCGCCTGCCGGTTCGGTTACTGTGGCTGATTTTCAATTTACGTTTTTCCCGCAAAGCCTGCAGTACGGTGTGGAAGTTCTGAATATAGTTCGCATCTGTATAAGGATCACCGTCCGCGTAGCGGTCAAAGTAGACAACATCGTCATAAGAAAACAACGGTTCCACATTCTCAAGTCCGGTCTCTTCCGGATGAAAAAGCGCAATACGCGGATCGGAAAGAAGTGTTTTCAGCCACCGCTTTTCAAGCGTCGTCAGCGGCATTTGCGGCGGATGCTTCATCGGTGTTTGTCCATTTTTATTAATCAGGAGCCATTCCTCATTTTTAAGCGCCGGAAGAACGGCAAGAACACTCTCTGAAAACGCCTTTTTTCGGATAAGCTCCGACATGCGCTGATCCGTTATGTCACACTGCATCGCCTCGCGTAAAATGGCTGCAACGGCGTTAAAGTAAGCGCTGTATACCTCGCTAAACAGCATTATCTTCCCCTCCGTTTCCCTTATACAGGTCTGTCATCGCCGCAAGGTCGCGGTGGAATCGCTCCTCTACGGCACCATTGGAGCAGTTGAGCGACTGGATTCTGCCAATAAAAGTCCGCACCCAAGGCAGCATTTCCTGCGCGTCGTAAACATCGGCGGCATATCGCCAGCATGATTCGCTGATTTGCGTGACGGTGCCGCAGTGTTTTTCACGCTCCATCCGCTTCACAATATAATCTTCATTCACACCGATTTTGAGTGTCATTTCGATGTGTTCTGTGCGCCCGTTCTGCCCGCTTGACACACCCCAAAGATTTTCTTGAAATTCGGTGAACCGCGCCGAATTTACACTATAATCCTCCGCGACAGTAAGGGGTTTTACTGCCTTAATGGAGTCCAGCCGAATAAAGAAAAAGCGTTTGATATGTACTGCGCAGCAGGCCACATACTGACGCCCGCCCTGTGTACTGATATAAATTTTAAGCGGCAGAACGTTTCGCCGCTTATCGGGGTAAAGTTCAAGCTCGGTACAGCGATGATAGTGGATCGCGGCAAGCAAGTCCAGCATGACGCCGCTGTCCGGCGCGAAAAGCAGATAGTTATGCTTGAATGCGTAATATTCAGGGATTGCGTCGAATTTATCCTGCAAATAGGAGCCGATCACGCCAAGTGGGTCGGTCTCGGTAAAAAAGCAAATCGCGTCGCGCCATATCCCAATGTCGACAGCATCACAGGGTAACCGATAGGCAAGCTGTTTGCCCTGCTTTTCGGTGGCAATCAGCCCCAGATCAACATATTCTTTCAGCTTTTTTCGAAGGGTAGACTCATCGATGGGATCGGAGTGTTCAAAAAATGGCAGATAATTACGATCGATCGTATCCATGATTTCTGAAAGCAATATTGCTTTATCCGGCGACAGAATATCCATCAGCCAGAAATGCAGCGTGATATCATTTTTGGTGAAGCTTTTGGCTTTCCAAGCCTGATAGAGCGGGTTATGCGGAACACGGCGGCTGTCAACAGAGATAAACATGTTCTTTCCGCTAGCATCCTGATGAAAAGACATATACTCGCTGAGCCAGCTCTCAATCCGGCGGCGCTCGTTGTCATAACTCCGCGCACTCTTAATGCCGACTTCTTCGCGGCTTTTAAATCCGTATACAAAAAACTCCCGCATGTAATCTGAATTGACCCCCAAAAGTTAGACGATATTTTAAATTAAGCAACCGAAAGGGTTTGTTGCCTGTGTAAAGCGGGCGGCAAGCCCTTCAGTTTTGCTTTGATACGGCGGTTGTTGTAATAATCCAGA
>JAEWUH010000217.1 GCA_023397245.1 Bacillota bacterium
TTTTATCCCGCAAAAGCCCTGCGAAGGCGCGGTAACGCTTACGGTTGAGGAGCTGGAAACAGTGCGGCTCTGTGATTTGGAAGGACTTGACCAGGAGGCGGCTTCCCTGAGTATGAACGTGTCGCGCGCTACCCTTCAGCGCATCCTGTATCAGGCCCGGAAAAAGATTGCGGAAGCGCTGTGCGCCGGCAAAACGATCGAAATAGCCGGGGGAAATTACGAACTGGCCGAACGGCCCTGCGGCTGCCGCCAAAGGTGTGCGAACTGCCGGTTTGAAAATAAAACAGAAACGAAGGAGTAATACTATGGAGGACAAAATGAAGACGGCGGAGGAACTTTTCCGTCAGGGATTTAACTGCAGTCAATCCGTGTTTGCGGCTTTTTCGGATGAATGTGGGATTGACCGGGAAACCGCATTGAAGCTGGCTTCCTCGTTCGGCGGAGGTATGGGAAAAATGCGGGAGGTATGCGGAGCGGTTACCGGCATGTTTATGGTCACCGGGTTAAAATACGGATACAGCGATCCACAAGACGCGCAGGCAAAGGCCGAACATTACCGGCGGATTCAGGAGCTCGCGGAAAAGTTCAGGACGGAAAACGGCTCGATTATTTGCAGGGAACTGCTGGGGCTTCCCGAAGGACCGGACACTCCGGCTCCGGAAGCAAGAACGCCGGGTTATTATAAGAAACGTCCCTGCGTGGAACTTGTAAAATCTGCGGCCAAAATGATGGAAGAGTATTTGGAGGAAAACAAACTATGAAAATTGCAGTAACAACAGAGGGAACCGAGATTTTTCAGCACTTTGGCAAATGCCCGACCTTTACCCTTTTTACCGCGGAAAACGGTGCGGTTCAGGGCAAAACCACTGTGGATGCAAGCCAAAACGGCCATGCGGCGCTGACCGGTTTTCTAAAAGGCTGCGGAGTGGACGTAGTCATCTGCGGGGGCATCGGCGGCGGAGCAAAGCAGATGCTCACTTCGGCTGGAATCCGGCTGGTATCCGGAATCCAGGGGAACATGGAAGAAGCTGTGAACGCCTATCTTTCCGGCAATTTGTGCGATATGGGCGGAGCCTGCAGCCACGAGGAACATGGCCATGACCATCTGCGACTGCAAAAATCACTGTAACTGATTCTGAAATATGCAATAATTCCAGGCTACGCACTATGAAATCCCAAAATCAATTATAATAATCGGGTAACCCCTTTCGCAATGAAGCATAAGGCTTTGAGCGAAAGGGGTTTGTTTTATTTTCAAGAATATTCTCAATAGTGGTACAAAGAATGTATCACTGTATCACAAAGTGTTCTATTTTGGTACAAAAGTGGAACACTGCTCTGTGAAACGAAATCAAATATCAAATTTATACATCACAGTGTACAAATTATCTAATAATCTGTGCTGCAAAGCGTAGAATTGCACAAAATAAAATGAAAAATGCTTGAAATAGCGCAGAAAATCAGGTAATATCATGTCAGAAAGAGAAAGCAAGACTGTTCTAAAATGATACACAAGGAGAAATATTATGGGACTTGACACACATACATACCACGAATATGTAACAATATTGGAAAAAGAACTTGTACCCGCTTTAGGCTGCACGGAACCGATTGCCATAGCATATGCGAGCGCCGTAGCCAGAAAAACGCTGGGGTGTATTCCGGAAAAAATAACTGCCGCCTGCAGCGGAAATATCATAAAAAACGTAAAAAGCGTCATTGTTCCGAATTCCGGCGGACTAAAGGGAATTGAAGCCGCCGCCACAATCGGCGCCATCGGCGGGAACCCGGATAAAAAGCTGGAGGTTCTTACCGACGTTACCGAGGAGGATATCAAAAGAACACGCGAGCTGCTGAAAACAGATTATTGCAGCGTTGAGGTGCTGAACGGCGTAGCCAATCTGCATATTATCATTACCGCGGTTGCGGGGGAAGAGAAAGCCGTCGTTGAAATCATAGACACCCACACCAATATTGTGCGGGTCGAAAAAAATGACCAGGTCATTTTTAAATCCAGCAGTGAGAAAAACAGCAAAAACGAGTATCAGCAGATCGACTGGGATTGCCTGAATATTGAAGACATTCTTGAATTTGCAAATACGGTTCGTTTGGAAGATGTAAAGGAAATTTTGGACAGGCAGATCAACTACAACACAACAATCTCAAATGAGGGCCTCACGCATCAATACGGCGCAAATATCGGGAAAACTTTACTGGACGAATACGGCAACAGTATTCGGGTTCGGGCGAAAGCCAAAGCAGCAGCAGGTTCAGACGCAAGAATGAGCGGCTGCGTGCTGCCTGTGGTTATCAACTCCGGCAGTGGAAATCAGGGTATGACAGTGTCTTTGCCGGTAATAGAATATGCGAAAGAATTGGAGGTTGGTAGTGAAAAACTGTATCGGGCGCTGGTGGTCAGCAATCTGATCGCAATCTATCTGAAATCGGGAATCGGCAGACTTTCGGCCTACTGCGGCGCAGTCAGCGCAGCTTGCGGAAGCGGTGCCGCCATCACTTATCTGTACGGCGGCGACTATGACCATATCTGCAAGACGATCACAAACACTCTGGCGAATATCTCCGGAATTGTCTGTGACGGCGCAAAACCTTCCTGCGCGGCAAAAATCGCAACATCTGTCGACGCGGCTATAATGGCCCATTATTTGTCCATGGGGGACAACGCATTTACCTCTGGGGAAGGTATTGTTAAAGATGATGTTGAAAAAACCATTGACAGTATCGGACGCCTTGCAAGAGACGGAATGAAGGAAACCGATGTGGAAGTACTTAAAATTATGGTTGAGAAATAATTTATTTCTTTTGTTTCGGCGGGTTCCAATGTCTTTGGGAGAAAAAGCATATCAAATGAAAGGTCAAAGAAAGAAGGAAAAACTTATGAAAAAAGCAGTTTCGATTATCCTGAGTCTTGCCATGGCAATGGGTTCCTTTGCAGGCTGCAGCTCCGGCGGCAGCTCCTCCGCGGCGGCAACCGGCAGCACCGGTGCGGCAGCTTCAACCGGCAGCGCGGACGCCGTTAAAATTGCGGTCGCCGGCCCTCTTACAGGCGATAACGCCGAATATGGCAACGGATTTAAAAACGCTGTGGAAATGATGGTTGCCAAATACAACGCGGACGGCGGCGTGCTTGGCAAAAAAATCGAAGTTATTGCTTATGACGACAAGGGAACCGGCGAAGAAGCCGCTACCGTCGCCCAGAAAATTGCCAGTGACAAGTCGATTGTCGGCGTAATCGGGCATTTCTCCAGCGGCGCCTGCATGGCCGCAACTCCGACCTATCAGGAAAACAGCATTATCAATATTTCTCCTTCCGCTTCCCATCCGGATTACACAAAGGGCGGCTCCTTTATTTTCAGAAACAATACCGTTATTACGACGGAAGCCGGCGAGGCCGTTGGTCTTGCTATTGATAAACTCGGCAAGAAAAAGATCGGTATGATCGCAATCAAGACCGACTGGGGTATTTCCACCGAAAAAGTCGTGAAAAAGATTCTGGAAGACAAGGCATCGCAGGGCGTACAGCTTGTGGATACCGAAGAAGTTGTAGAAGGTTCCGACGACTACACCCCGAACGTATCCAAGCTGAAGAGTGCCGGCGCGGAAGCAATCATCTGCTGCAGTATGTACAACACGCTTGCTCCGTTTGCAAAGCAGTACAAGCAGGTCAACCCGGATATCCAGATCGTCGGTTTCTCCAACGCATACAGCGAGCAGCTGATCAAATTGGGCGGCAGCGCAGTAGAAGGCGTTGTGTTCCCGACCATCTTCTTCCACCAGAGCAAGGAAGAAAAAGTTGCGAAGTTCGTTTCCGATTACAAGAGCAAGTATAACAGCGTTCCGAGCAGCCTTACCGCTCAGGCTTACGATTCCGCAGGAATCCTGATCGAAGCGGTCAAGAAGGTTGGTTCTCTGGACCGCAACAAGATTCGTGAAGCAGTAGGCCAAAGCAATTATGACGGCGTAACAGGCCCGACTAAATTTGATGAAAACCGCAATGCAGTTAAAGTATTTAAGCACGCGAAGGTCAGCAACGGCCAATTCGTACAGATCGACTAAATCATAAATTACCTTGCAGTTTGTTTTGAATACCGAAGGGATTGGCTTCAATTCCTTCGGTACTTCAGAACCTAGTTTAGTTTGGTGAAAGGAGTAAGGTTGTTAGGCAAAGCCTACCAACTGTGATAACAGTGGTAATACAACAAATTTTTAACGGCTTGGCCTTAGGAATGGCGTATGCGCTGATTGCGGTCGGCTATTCCATGGTGTTCGGT
>JAEWUH010000218.1 GCA_023397245.1 Bacillota bacterium
TGGACACAATTATTTGCAGCGTTTCCGGAATTCCGAATAAGGAAAGCAAGACCCAAATCAAAAACGCGCTGGACAAGATAAAGGGCGTACAGGAAGTCGGCGTAAATATGACGACGAGTTCCGTAAAGGTGGAATTCAACGAGCCCGCAACCGCGCAAGAAATCAAAGACTGCATTGAAAACACCGGATTTAAGATTGAGTACGAATAAGTAAATCGGAATATTCCTGTAGAATTCAACTTTGCTTCACTTTAAAGACACATTGGCTGTTTATACTAAAATCATTCCAAACGGAACAGGCCAAAAACCCAAGCCGCGGGCCGCAGATTATAAGCTCCTCGAAAGAGGCCTTTCATATTTACTCTTTTTCATATCCCTCCTCTTTTTTGCCGCCCGCAAGGGCGGCATTTTTCTTGCTCCCGCGCCTGAATTGAGAAAAATCCCTGTGTGGGACGAACCGAAACACTTTTGGCAAAATTTGTTGAAATATCAAATAAAAAGAGCTATAATTTAAAAATAAGAACGATTTACAAACGACGATATAATCACAATAAAATTTAGGAGGTTTCCCGATGAATCGAATGCTCAATAAAGCGGCGGCTCTTTTCCTTAGCCTGGTAACCGCCATTACCTTCACTCAGCTCGGGAGTACGGCTTCTTTTGCTGCTGCAACAGATTTTACCGTGGTAAACGGCGTGTTGATAAGGTATACCGGTTCCAGTGACAGTGTGAGTATTCCGAGTACCGTGAAAACGATTGGGGAAAACGCGTTTAAGGACTGTACCGATATCACACAGATCGCAATTCCAAGCAGTGTTACCACAATCGGCCGTTATGCCTTCGGGCAGTGTACGGGCCTGACGAAAATAACGATACCGGACGCGGTAACTTCCATCGGAAACTATGCGTTTGACCAGTGCAGCAGCTTAAAAACCGTAACGCTGTCTCAGAATCTCAAGACGGTTGGAATCCGTGCTTTCAATGAATGCACCGCGCTCACGAAGATCACCCTGCCGGACAGCGTCACTTCAATTGGAAATTATGCGTTTTATGATTGCGAAAGCCTGAAAAGCGCTGTCATTTCAAGCAGCGTAAAGACGATTGGAACCGGAGTCTTTGACAGCTGCGGCAGTGTTACCATCAGCGGCTATCAGAATACCCCAATCCAGACCTATGCGGATAAAAATGATATTTCCTTTCATTCTCTCGGAATCGGTACCCTTACGCTGGATACCAAGAATATTGCTGTTTCGCCGAGAGCCAGCTTTGTATCCGGATATAAACTGACCGGTTCAAATCTCACGTTCAAAATCTATTCTTCCAACAAGAATATCGCCAAGGTGGAAAAGCTGAGCAGCACCCAGTACAGGGTGACCGGAATGAAAGCGGGCACCGCCTATATTATGTTCGACGTGTATGATAAAAACGGCAAGAAGCTGTCCCATGCGTCGGTTAAGGCCGTAGTGAAAAGAGGAGCGGCGGCTCACTGTACAAGCGGGAATCAGGTTGCGAAGTTTTAATTGAAACAGAAACAGAAGATCAGGAAGCCTCTGCTGCAAGGAAACTGCGGCAGAGGTTTTTTCATCTGCACAGACATAAAAACGGCCGGCGGAAGAGACTATGATAAAAATAAGGCATTAAACTTAATATAATTAAGTAAACAGGGGCGTATACCGCCATAAATCAACCAAATTAAATTGTAAAATGAAGTATATAGGGGATTTGCTGTTAATAAAATTAAGTTTATAAGGGCTTTTCTTTTAAAGTTAAAGTGAAACCCTTCAAAATCAAATTTTAAATCGTAAAAATGAAATTCCTATTTACCTTTTCGTTTCGGAGTGTTATGGTTGCCTCATGAAAAGCGAACACAAGCGAATGCATATTGTTTTGCAGAAATGAGGCATCAGATATGAAATCAAGAATTGAATTCGACTCAATCGGTACGCTGCGGGTTCCTGAAAATGCTTATTACGGAGTCCAGTCGCTGCGGGCAAAAAATAATTTCCAAATTACGGGCCGGCGCATGAACTCCACCTTTATCGTTTGCCTTGCGCAGATCAAAAAAGCGGCTGCGACCACCAACCGCAATTCGGGGCAACTCAGTAAAGAAATCGCGAATGCCATTATCACCGCCTGTGACGAAATTATTGCAGGGCATCTCCACAGCCAGTTTATTGTGGATCCCATACAGGGCGGCGCGGGAACATCTGCGAACATGAACGCCAATGAGGTCATTGCCAACCGGGCAATCGAACTGCTGGGAGGCACAAAGGGCGATTATAATATTGTTCATCCGAACGACCATGTCAATATGAGCCAATCCACCAACGACGTCTTCCCGACGGCCGGAAAGCTTACGGTTCTGGAAACCATGCCCGGCGTCATCCGGCAGCTGGAACGTCTGGACAGCGCGCTGGAAGCCAAAGCCGAGGAATTCAACGACGTCATCAAGATGGGCAGGACCCAGCTGCAGGATGCGGTTCCCGTTCGTCTCGGTCAGGAGTTCCAAGCCTACGCCTGCGCGGTCAAACGCGATATCGCGCGGCTTGGCAAAGCGATGAACGAGATGAGAGCCGTCAATATGGGCGGCACGGCCATCGGCACCGCGGTAAACGCCTGCTCGTCCTATCTGTACAACATTACCGCCAACCTGCAGAAGGTCAGCGGTGTGCGGCTGTCGCAGGCGGAAGACCTGATCGACGCAACGCAGAATCTGGACGGCTTTGTGAGCGTTTCGGGTGCGCTGAAGACCTGCGCGGTTAACCTTTCAAAGATGGCCAACGACCTGCGTCTGCTTTCCAGCGGGCCGCGCACCGGTATTATGGAAATCAGCCTGCCCGCCATGCAGAACGGTTCCTCCATTATGCCGGGCAAAGTAAACCCGGTTATCCCGGAGGTGGTTTCACAGGCGGCGTTCGATATTATCGGGAACGACTACGCCATCACCATGGCGGCGGAAGCCGGGCAGCTTGAGCTGAACGCGTTTGAGCCCGTGCTGTTCTACAAGATATTTGAATCCATCGATTGCCTTGAGGGCGCGGTAATGACCTTTGTTGACAACTGCGTTTCCGGTATCACCGCAAACCGCGAAAACTGCCGGAAGCATCTTGAAGAGAGCGTGGGAACCGTCACCGCTCTTTGCCCGTATATCGGGTATATGAAGGCGGCAAAAATAGCAAAGGAATCGCTGAAAACCGGAGTCCCCGTGGCAAAGCTTGTTTTAAACGAAAAGCTTTTAAGTGCGGAAATGCTCGATTCCATCATGGACCCGGCCGCCATGACCGGCGCCGCGCAAATGGACCCGGCCCGTAAGGTATCCGTTTTATAAATAGATAAAGGAGAATGAATATGTTTACTTATATTGATACGCCGATGGATAAATTTTCAGATCGTCCGGACCGGACCGTAACCCGCCACAGTGACGAAAAACCGGGAGAGCCTTTTCTGTATGAACCGGTGCTGAACCCGGCGCATTCTCCCGATTTTGGAAAAGCCGACCGAAAGGACAGAATGTAAACGTTCCAACAAGATCCCCATGACTTAACTTATAGATAGAAGAATCGGGCAGTGGCATGAAAATGTCATTGCCCGATTCTTCGTATGCGGCCAACAAAGCTGCCGCACAATTCTGTTTTTGGCTACGGGTTGTTTTTCAGAAAAGCTTCATACCGCTCCGTGATATCCGGGTTGTTTTTCATAAAATTCAAAAAATTCTGGAAGCAGCGGATGGTATTGTCGCTGAACATGTGCTCAATTTTTTCTGTTTCCTCAAGCACCCTTACATCTTCTGTGCCGATCATCCGAATAAAATCCTCAACGATTCTGTGGCGGTCGAGCAGTCTGGCGCCGGTTTCCCTGCCGCTTTCCTCAAGCATGATATAGCCGTATTTTTCGTATTTGACCAGCCCCATATGCGCCAGCTGCTGAACCATTTTTGTGGCGGAGGAGGGCTGGATGTTGAGTGCTTCCGAAAGCGTGTGAATGCGGGTGAACCCGGTATTGAGCGAAAGCCGGTAGATCATCTCCAGATAGTCTTCCATGGAAGCCGTCAGAGAATTGTCATCTTTTTTCATGTATTCATTAAACGTGTAAAAGTCTTTGCTGTCCATAGCTTCACCCGCCCAAAACGTTTAATCGATAATTATATGCGGGATGATTCCGATTCATTCCGGCAAGGAACACTTTTGAAGAAATCACATAGTTTGTAGCATGTAAAGATTGTTAGACCGGGCTAAAATGAATATGGAAAGGTGACACCCCATGCAAAGTGAACAAACGGCTGTCCGCGCGGGTCAGCTGAATACCGGGAGCGGCGTGATCTGCCGGCCGTATGTGCCGAAAAAGCAGAACCGGTTTCTCCAGCTCATTCAGTACCTGGGCCCCGCGTTCGTGGTCAGCGTGGCATACATTGATCCGGGCAATTTCGCGACCAACATCAGCGGGGGCTCCAGATTTAATTATTCGCTGATCTGGGTCATTCTTGTCAGCAACATGATGGCTATTTTTCTGCAGACCATGTCGGCAAAGCTTGGCATCGCGACCGGCCGCAGCCTGCCTGAAATGTGCTCCAGAGTCTTTCCGAGACCCGTCAACTGGTTTTTCTGGTTTATGGCGGAGCTTGCCGCAATGGCTACCGACCTTGCCGAATTTCTGGGCGGAACCCTGGGGCTCAACCTGCTGTTCAATATTCCGATGGTCTGCGCGGCTCTGCTGACGGGCCTGCTGACCTTTCTGATCTGTTATATGGAGAAATACGGGCAGAAGACTGTGGAGGCAATTATCACCGTCCTTGTTGCAGTGATCAGCACAGCCTACATTATTGAGCTCTTTCTTGCAAAACCGGATTGGGAGCAGGTGGGAATCCATACCTTCGTGCCTTCGCTGCCGGACGGAAAAGCGGTCATCATTGCCGTGGGAATGCTGGGGGCTACCGTCATGCCCCATGTGATCTATCTGCATTCACAGCTGGTTCAATGCCGGTGCAAGGACACCACCACGGAAGGGAAAAAGCATCATCTGCAGATGGAGAAAATCGATATTGCTATCGCCATGAACATCGCTTTTTTTGTGAACGCCGCGATGGTGATCGTTTCCGCCGCCGTGTTTTTCTCGAACGGCGTTCAGGTGGATACCATGCAGCAGGCACACAAATCTCTGGAACCCCTGCTTGGGCCGCTTTCGGGCGGCGCGTTCGGAATTGCGCTGCTGGCCTCCGGGCTTTCCTCCTCGGCAGTGGGTACCATGGCGGGGCAAACCATCATGAAAGGCTTTGTAAACATCAGCATACCGGTGAATCTCCGCAGACTGATTACCATGACGCCCGCGCTGGTTATTATCGCTCTGGGCGTAAACCCGATGGATACCCTTGTGCTGAGTCAGGTTGTTCTGAGCTTTATCCTGCCGATTCCGATTATCCAGATGCTGATCATAACCGGGCGGAAGGACTTGATGGGCGAGTTTGTGAATAAAAAATGGGTGCAGGTGCTGGGTGCCGCAATCGCGGGCGTTATCATCCTTCTGAACGCCGTATTGCTGTTCCTTACGTTTTCGGGGCAGGCATAAAGTTTTCATAATTATGTATATACGAAACCCGAGGGAGGGCCACTGCGCTTTTTAGCGGATGCCCTTCTTTTTATTAGACAGTAAATTTATATTGATTTTCCATATTATAGGAAGTATCATATTCTTTGTTATCTGAATAGTAGCGGAGGATTAAAATGAAAAAGAAAATTGCTGTTTCCAATATTGTTTTAATCGGCCTGGTCAGCCTGTTTGTAGATATGAGCACCGAAATGGTTTACCCGATCATTCCGCTGTTCCTTACCGCGACCCTCGGCGCTACGCCTTCCATTGTGGGAATTATTGAGGGAATCGCGGAAAGCATTGCTTCCCTGCTCAAGGTGTTCAGCGGTTATATCGGGGATGTTTACCACAATAAGAAACGGCTTACGTTTATCGGGTATTC
>JAEWUH010000224.1 GCA_023397245.1 Bacillota bacterium
TGGACAATTTTAAGGCATATAACGACGTTTACGGATTTGCGAAGGGCGACATCGCGATAAAAATGACGGCGGATATTTTCCGCGACCAGGTGCGCGATTTCGGGAACCGGGACGACTTTATCGGGCATATCGGCGGCGACGATTTTATTCTGGTTACAAGGCCGGAAAATGCCGAAAATATCTGCGGGGCGATTATTGAAACGTTTGACCGGCGCATCCGTACGCTTTATTACGAGCAGGATCTGAACGCGGGGTACATCTATACCTGTAATCGGCTGGGGGAATGTATGAAGTATCCCATTATGTCGATTTCGCTGGCGGTGGTTACGAGTGGGCCGCAGTGTTCTTTTGAAAATTACCTGCAGATTGCGGAAACCGCGGCAGAAATCAAAAAACGGGCGAAGGCGCTGCCGGGCAGCAATTTTGTGATGCATACCGAAGCACAGCAAAAATAGATACTGCAAAAGCGGGTGTGGTTTATATAACCCCTGAAAAGCGAGAATGCTGAACAAAAGCTTAAATAAAGCTTTTACTGAGTTGGTGCCTGCACCAGCTCTTTTTTTCTGATATTTTAAAAAACTGCCCCCTGCGCAGCTTGCGGTACCGCTTGCTGTGCAGGGGGCAAAAACAGCTGTATTTGCTTCCTTATAATTTGTTTATTCGTAGCGGAGCGCTTCAATCGGGTCAAGCTTTGCCGCCTTGTTGGCGGGATAGAACCCGAAGAATACGCCGATGGCCATGGAGAAGCCCACGGCAACCACGATGCCGCTGAGCGAGGGAGCCGCCGTCGCTTTCAGCAGCAAGCCCCCAAGAGCGCCAAGCCCGGCGCCCAGCAGGATTCCGAATATTCCGCCGATCAGACAGATAATCATGGATTCCACGATGAACTGAACGCGGATGGCGCTGTCCGGCGCGCCGAGCGCCTTGCGCACGCCGATTTCACGGGTACGCTCGGTAACGGATACCAGCATGATGTTCATAACGCCGATGCCGCCGACCAGCAGCGAGATTGCCGCGATGACTGAAATTGCAAGCGAGAGGGTGCTCATTGCGGAATTTGCTTGGGACAGCTCCGACTCAAGGCTGAAGGAGGAGCACTTAAACGTTTTGTTATGGGCATAAAATGTATTATTGAAATAATTCTCGATTTCCTCCGCAAACTTGGTGCAGTCCATGCCGGTTTTGGCGGTCACCAGAATATTGGTATAGTTGTCGCTTGCATCGGTAAGCTTTTTAGCCGTGGTAACCGGGATATAAAAGGTGGTGCGGGTATCCGCCCTTACGAACATGGAAGAGGAAGCTTCCTTGAATACGCCCACTACGGTAAACGTTTTAATGCCGTAGTCGGTTTCCAGCCGAATTTTCTGGCCGAGCGGATTCTGGTTGGGGAAAATGCTGCTCACAAGGCGTTCGGAAACTACCGCCACATATTTTGCGCTTTTTTCATCCTTTTCACTGATAAAGCGGCCGCTTTTAATCGTGATATTATTCGCTTTGTCGCCTTCATAGTTTGAACCGGAAATCGTTACGCTGGCCTTTTTGTGGTCTTGGTTAATTTTGCCGATGCCCGCGCTGGAGGAAAGTCCGATTGCGGTAATTTTATCCCCATACCTTTTCCGAAACTTCGCAATCATTTCGGTGGAAATCATATCGTCGTCGGTATAGGATGGGCCGCTGGTGCTCCAACCGTCGTTGCCAACGTCCTTTGTGGTAACGGAAATCTGTATATTTGTAATGCCGAAGCTTGCGAAAGCATTGTTCATGACGCCGGTCATCGCGTTGCCCACGGAGGTAATGGCGATGACCGAGCCGATGCCGATGATGATGCCCAGCATGGTGAGCAGTGCGCGCATTTTGTTCGCGAGCAGACCCTGAATCGCCATGGTCGTATTTTCACGCAGATTCATTGCCCGCCTCCTGTTCCGTGTAACGGCTGCCGGTGTCGCTTTGAATTCGGCCGTCGTGGATCGTGACGATCCGCTCGGTTTCCTTCGCGAGCTCCTGGTTGTGCGTAATCAGCACGATGGTTTTGCCCTGCTGCTTATGCAGGGTGTGAAATAAATCCATTACAAGCCGGCCGGTGGCACTGTCCAGCGCGCCGGTGGGTTCGTCCGCCAGAATGATGGCGGGATCGTTGGCCATGGCGCGGGCGATGGAAACCCTTTGCTTCTGGCCGCCGGACAGCTCGTTAGGCATATGCTTTGCGCGGTCCTTCATCTCCACAAGCTCCAGCAGCTCCATGGCGCGCGCGGAGCGTTTTTTCAGGGACATCCCGGCGTAAAGCATGGGCAGCTCCACGTTGCCCAGCGCGGTGGAACGCGGGATGAGGTTGAAGTTCTGGAATACGAACCCGATTTTTTTGTTCCGCACGCGGGAAAGCTCGTTGCTGCTCATTTTAGAGATCGGAATGCCCTCCAGCGTATATTCGCCGGAAGTAGGGCGGTCCAGCGCGCCGATGATGTTCATCAGGGTGGATTTGCCGGAGCCGGACGCGCCGACAATGGAAACAAACTCGCCTTCATATATTTTAAGGCTGATGCCGTGAAGGATTTCCAGCTCGTTGGGCGTTCCGACATAGAACGTTTTTACAATATCCTGCATATCAATGACTGTTTTACCGCTCATTCGTTTCCACCTGCCTATTCGGTTTTGCCGGCGGAGGAGCCGGATTCGGCGGAGGAACTGGAAGCAGCCTCAAGCTTTACCGTTGCTCCCGGCAGCACGGTTTTGCCGTCTGAAATAATTTTCATGCCGTCCTTAATGCCGCTGCCGGAGACTTCCACACTGGAATCCGTTTCAATTCCCAGCTTAACGGGAACGGCGGTCGCCTTGAAGGAGCCGTCCTTTTGCTGCTCCGCCGCATAAATGATGTCTTTGCCCTGTGCGTCCGTGGTTACGGCGTCAAAAGGAACCGTGTAAACATCGTTTTTCTGCTGCAGGATAATCTCCGCCGTGCCGTTCATGCCGATCAGCAGGCCGGAATCCTTGGAGGTAACGATCACGTCCGCTTCAAATTCCGCGTTGGAGCTGCTTACGGTTTCGCCGTTGCTTCCCTTTAAAGAGGTAGGGGAGATTTTCTCCAGAGAACCGCTGAATTCCTTGCCGGCAATCGCGTCCGCTTTAATCACGGCTTTCATCCCCGGTTTTACGCTGGCAACGTCGCTTTCCTTGATTTTTACCTTCATCTTAAGCGCGCCGGTGTCTTCCAGAACAAACAGCAGGCCGCTTGCCGGAGCGTTTTCCTTGGCATAGACCGCCGTAACGGTGCCGGAATGAGGCGCGGTTACCGTGCATTTTGCCAGCTTGGTCTGCAGGGCTTCCAACTCCTTCTGCTGTGACGTCATATCGGAGGCAAGCCGGTCGGAGGTAATGCCGTCCGCGGCGGTGCTTAAATCCTGATTTACGGATGCAAGAATCGCTTTCTGTGCCTTTACCGCGCTGTCGTAGCC
>JAEWUH010000229.1 GCA_023397245.1 Bacillota bacterium
TGCCAGAGCGGGGTTAATTGTGGCGGACTTGATTGCCTGCCGGAGAGGGATTCCGAAGCGGATGAGATTCTTCACTTCATCGTAAAGGTTCGTGGTGGAGCCGGCAATCGTACCGTCGGCAAGCCGAGCCATGCCGTCCTTTACGAAAACCTGCTGCCCGCCCAGCTCCGAAGTGCCGTCCGGCAGCCCTGCCGCCCTCATGGAATCGCTGATCAAAACGGTGCGGTCCTCGCCCAAAATCCGGAACGCCATGCGCAGTACGGCGGGATGGATGTGATACCCGTCGCAGACCAGCTCCGCTCTGACCCGTTCATCGTCGAAAACAGCGCCGACCGCGCCCGGTTTGCGGTGATGTATCCCGTTCATGGCGTTGAACAGATGGGTCACATGGGTCACTCCATGCCGGAAGGCTTCCTTCGCCTGGTCATAATCCGCTTCCGTATGCGCTAACGTGACCCGACAGATTTTACTTGCCTGTTCGGCAAACGCAAGGCCGCCCTCGCATTCCGGCGCAAGGTTCACCAGCTTGACGATACCGCCGCACGCTTCAAATACTTTTCTGAACTCCGGAAAGTCCGGTTTATGCACATACTGCTCCATCTGTGCGCCCCGCCTGTTCGGGGAAATATAAGGGCCTTCCATATTTGCCCCCAGCACGGCAGCCCCCTCCGGCGGATGCTCCATGCAGTCTCTGATAACGGAGAGGGCGGTTTCAATCTGTTCCATGGGCAGCGTCATAGTGGTCGGGCAGAAAGAGGTCACGCCCTTCGTCACCAGATGCCCTGCCATTGTTTCAACCGCTTCCCTTGTGCCGTCGCTGGTATCCGCACCCGCGCATCCGTGGGTGTGAATGTCGACAAAACCCGGCGCAATCAGGCAGCCGCTCAGGTCACAGGCACCGTCTCCCGCCAGTTCGGGAGCGATTGCATCGATCTTCTGCCCGCTCACCGAAACGTCAGCCCGTATGATCCGGAAATCCTCATCGAAGATTTTTGCATTTTTCAGTATCATTGCGCTCATTATCCTTTCTTCGGAAGCTTGCCGTAAACGGCGGCCAGCGCATCCTGATCCGCTACCACGGTCACATCCGGATGGAGCTGCAGGATCGACGCCGGAACCTCCGGCGTGACCGGGCCGTACAGCGCCTTTTCCAGAATTTCCGCCTTGCTGTCCCCGCTGACCACCAGCAGGATCTTTTTCGCCTGCATAATGGCCTTGATACCCATCGTTACGGCATACCGCGGCACCTCGTCCGTATTTTGAAAGAAACGCGAATTTGCGCTGATGGTCTGCGGCTTGAGCGTGACCTTATGCGTCATTTTATCAAAGCTTTCGTTGGGTTCGTTAAATCCGATATGCCCCGTATTTCCAAGCCCCAGCAGCTGCAGATCAATGCCGCCCAGGTCTGCGATCAGCCGGTCGTATCCCGCGCACTCCGCTTCAATGTCCGCGGCCAGACCGTCCGGTAGATGAACGTTCTCCGGCCGGATGTTGATCTGGCTGAAAAAGTTTTCCCACATATAAAGATGGTAGCTCTGCGGGCTTTGGGGAGAAAGTCCGCAGTACTCGTCCAGATTTACGCTGCGCACTTCGCGGAAATCCACATCGCCCTTCCGGTACCAGTCAATCAGCTGACGGTAGATTCCCAGCGGGGTAGAACCTGTTGCAAGCCCCAGAATGCTCCGGGGGAACAGAATAACCTGCGCCGAGATAATATTTGCCGCCTTCCGGCTCATGCCCTGATAATCGTCTGCTGTAATTATTTTCATATTTATTACCTGCCCGCTGTTTTATAAAATTCTATTAAGAATTTATTTTCTGTATGTTATGACGGCGGTCTGCCCGCCTGCAACGTTTCCAAGCTGAAAATCAAGATTTTTCACACTGTCCATATTCGTGATAATACAGGGTGAAATTGTCTTATATCCCTTCGCCTCAATGGCGGCGATATCCATATCCATCAGTTTTTCCCCCGCTTCAACATGCTGGCCGGCTTCAACATGGCACGTAAACCCTTCCCCGTTCAGTTTCACGGTATCAATGCCGAGGTGAACGAGTATCTCCACCCCGTCGTCCCCTTCAATACAAACGGCGTGCAGGGTGTGGGGAATCTGCACGACCGTTCCCGCCGCCGGGGAATACACCTCGCCGCCGCTGGGGATAATCGCGATTCCGTCTCCTAAAACCTTCTCCGCGAATACGGGGTCCGGCACATCGGTGATTGCAACGGCCTTTCCCGTCTGCTGAGCCAGTAACTTTGTTTTTTCCTTGGTGAACAGTCCCATTATAGACCTCCTGTTAGTGATTGCCGGCAGAACCGAACAAATAAATCTTTTTAAAATGGGATTCCCTCCCCCACTGTTCGCAGAGGAGGGAACCGCAGCGTAAGGTTATGCTGTCTGTGTGCCGAATTTCGGGAGATATTTCTTCATTGCGTCAACAAGAAGCTCCGCCTTAGTACCCACGATCACCTGAGTGACCTGTGTGCCGGCTTTCATTATACCAGAAGCGCCGAGCGCTTTAAAGGTTCTGTCGTCGAGTTCCTTGTTGCTTACAAGTACCAGACGGATGCGGGTAATGCAGGATTCGATTTCCTTAATGTTTTCCGCACCGCCCAGTGCCGCGATATATTTCTTAGCCATCTCGTCAAAGCCGTTGTCATCGACCAGCTTGGAGAAGCTTTCCGTTTCCCCGTCGTCCTCGCGGCCCGGAGTTTTGAGGTCAAACTTCTTGATAAAGAATACGAACAGGGAGAAATAAACAACGCCGAATACGAGGCCGACCGGAATGATCATCCAGCCGTTTGCCGCCTTGGTCCAGTTGATGAGGTAATCGAAAAGGCCCGCGGAAAAAGTGAAGCTGTCGCGGATACCGAGCATATTGCAGACCACAAGGGAAAGACCGGTAAGGCCTGCATGGAGTACGAAGAGCACAGGAGCAAGGAACATAAACATGAATTCGATCGGCTCGGTAACGCCGGTAAGGAACGCGGTCAGCGCGACGGAGAAAAGAGCGCCGCCAACAACCGCTTTGTTTTCCTTCTTAGCGCAGACATACATGGCAAGAGCCGCCGCAGGAAGCGCAAACATCATGATCGGGAAGAAACCGGCTGTAAACATACCGCCGTTCGGGTCGCCCGCAAAGAATCTCCACAGGTCACCGGAAACCGTCTTCCCGTCCGCACCGGTGTATGTACCGAAGTTGAACCATACCGCTGTGTTCACAACATGATGCAGACCGAAAGGAAGAAGCAGTCTGTTCAGTGTGCCGTAGATGAATTCGCCGAGTCCGCCGCTTCCGGTCATCCAGTTTGCAGCCGCGTCCAGACCCTTCTGGAAGGTCGGCCACACGGTGCCGAGCAGTCCGCCGATTACCAGCGAGCAGCCGCCGGTCACGATGGGAACAAAACGTCTGCCGCCGAAGAATGCCAGCCAGTCCGGCAGCTTCGTGCTGTGGAATTTATTGTAGCAGAGCCCGGCGATCACACCGGCGATAATGCCGCCGAAATGCGCCATGTTAATATCGGTAATGGTTTTGGGGAATCCGCCCGCAGGTGTGAAAAGCGTCTGGACCTGCAATGCGTAGTTGACCGCCTGACCGGCCGCATTCAGTACAAAGTAGGCCACCGCACCGGCCAACCCGGCCGCGCCGTTGCTGTCATCCGCAAGGCCGACCGCAATACCGATTGCAAACAGCAACGGTAAATTGCTGAACAATGCGTTGCCGGAATTTGCAAGGAGCGGTATGTTGAGCATATCGCTCTGGCCGAGCCTGAGAAGAAGGCCCGCAATCGGCAGAGACGCGATAGGCAACATCAGAGATTTGCCTAGCTTTTGGAGCGCTGCTAATACTTTTTTCATTTTCTTACCTCCAGAATATAATATTTTCATCGAGTTGCCTCGAATGGGTTACATTTGCCGGAGTCTTTCAATATCCGCCGCGATGAACGCAACCGAATCCTCACTGAGCTGAATGCCCAGTTCCTCTTCAATCAGCTTTGCGACCTTTAAGGCGGTCACATAGGAATCCGCCATATTCAGCTTGACCTGCTGCTTTAGATTCATAACAATGGAATTGTTGTTTGCGGTCATTGTAACCAGACAGTAAACGTTCAGCAGAAAGGATTTCTCAGGGGAGTGCATATTCTGCTTTCTGCCGATGGAACGGCAGACCATCCTTAAAATCTGGCTGTAAACCCTTGTGTTCTTCATGGCTGCCCGGATATGCTTCTTTTTGCGTGCCGAGTAAAGGTGAAGGGCAATAAAGCTTGTCTCCGCGTCGCCGATTTCCACATTGATGCGTTCTTTGATGATTTCGGCAGCGATCTGTGCCGTCTCATATTCGCGGCTGTACAGGATCGCGATTTCACTGCAGAACGGATTGTCGATGGGCAGTCCCATATGTAAACATTCGATTGCAAAGGTAATATGGTCGACCAAAGCGTCGTAGAGGTTGTCGTTCTCAATCTGGAGCCGCTCCTTTGCAATCTCTACAATTTCACGCGTAACCTGTTCCACTTTTTCCGCGTCGCAGCTGAGCTGCTTGATTTTTGACGCGCTGACGTTGCCGTCGTGGATATAGAATATTTTCTGATCTTCTCCGCAATCCTGAATGACTTCACCCGAACGTCTGCCGAAACCGATGCCCTTGCTCATGAGGACGGCCTGATTGCCGGCGGAATCCTGCGCTAAAACAGCGTTGTTGCTAAATACTTTCGCTACGCGGTAATCCATCGGCCTAACCCCCACACAGTTGTTGTACGATTTTATCCGGATTTTGCGGCAGCTGCGTCTGCTGAACCGTTTTCCGCAGCTCAAGTACGGCGGAAGGAGTAACGGACAGCTCCGAAATTCCGATTGCCAGATAGAACGGGGTAAGCGTTCTGTCCGCTGCGGACTCCCCGCAGATGCCGACCGGAATTCCGGCTTTTTTTCCGTTTTCCGCCGTCATTTTAATCATGCGCAGCACGGCCGGATGCCTTGGATTGAAAATGCCGCTTACCGCCGGATTCATGCGGTCCGCCGCCAGCGTGTACTGCGTCAGATCGTTGGTGCCGATACTGAAAAAATCGACCATCGGCGCCAGAAGGTCGCTGACCATGACCGCGGCAGGCGTTTCAATCATGATTCCGAACTCAACGTTTTCCGCAGCCGGGAGGTTTTCCGCGGCCAAATCGGCTTTTACCCGGCGCACGATTTCCTTGATCTCCAGTACTTCCTGTACGGACGTGATCATCGGAAACATCACCGCCAAACGGCCGTAAACGGAAGCACGGAGCAAAGCGCGCAGCTGCGTGATAAAGATTTCTTTCCGGTCCAGACAGATTCGGATGGCACGGCAGCCCATCGCGGGGTTATCCTCCGGTTTTAAATCCAGATACGGAACCTTTTTGTCCGCGCCCAAATCCAGCGTGCGGATGATTACGCGCTTTCCGTCCATCTTCTGCAGAACCGCTTTGTACGCGGCAAACTGCTCTTCCTCCGTTGGGAAACGGCCATGCTCCATATATAAAAACTCGCTGCGGAAAAGACCGACTCCGTCCGCGTCGTTTGCAACCGCCAAGTCCGCGTCGGCAATAGAGCCGATATTTGCGTTAATTTCAATTTCTATTCCGTCTTTGCTGACCGATTTTGTACCCTTCAGCTTTTTTAAGTTCTCCCGGTGTTCCAGATATTCTTTCCGCTTCTCCGAATAGGTAAGGAGGCTTTGTTCGTCGGGCTCCAGAATGACCTGACCGGTAAACCCGTCGACAATCACGTTCATTCCGTCCCGCAGGGCTGCAAATTCCCCGTTCAGGCCGACTACCGCGGGAATCCCCATCGTCCTGGCCAGAATCGCCGAATGGGAGTTTTTCGAGCCCTTCTGCGTAACGATTGCAAGCACTTTGGCCTGATCCATCTGTACGGTCTCGCTGGGCATCAGGTCGGCCGCAGCAATCACCGCCTCGTGCTCAAGGCTTTTCAGCTCACACCCCAGGGAGGGGTTCAGGCTGCGCAGAAGCCGCTTCGTAATATCCATAACGTCGGCACAGCGGGCGTGCATATAGGGATCCTCCATCTGATCGAACATCGCGTAAAATTTCCTGCCCGTTTCCCAAACGGCATATTCCGCGTTTGCGCTCTCATTTGCAATAATGGAATTGATGGATTCAATATAATCTTCGTCCTGAAGCATCATGATGTGAATCTGAAAAATCGCCGACTGCTCTTCGCCGACGCATTTCACGGCATCCAGATATAACTCGTTGAGGCTGCTTTCGGCTTTTCCCCTTGCCGCCGCCGCCCGTTCGGTTTCCGCCTGAATGTCGGTGATCCTTGCTTTGGCAATTTCAGCGTCGCAGCCGGTATAAAGGGTAATTCTGCCGATTGCAATTCCGTCCGACGCTCCGATTCCTTTGATTATTGTCATAAAACTCACATCACCTTAAAAATTTTCCTCACAGAAACTTTTGATTTTCGAGCAGTCTGTCTCTTCCTCCGGGCCGGTAACGGTGAAGGTTATGCTGTCGTTCTTTTTGACGCACAGCCCCATCACACCAAACAGCTTTTTTGCGCTCGAGGTTTTACCGCGCACGGACAGATTCACCTCGGAGGAGCAGCCGGAAGCGCATTTTACCAACAGGCCCGCGGGCCTTGCGTGAAGCCCCAGCTCGTCTTTTACAACATATTCAAAGCTTTGCATTAGAATCACCCCTCTGAAAAAATAAAGGCATAAACGGTCATAAAATAAAATTTATGAAAGTTTATGCCTGATCGAATCAGTTACACACTTTTCTATTTAGTTTTAAATGAATTAATTTCATTATATTTATTTTTAATAATTTGTCAATAGACTATTTAAAAATTATATATATTTTCAATAAAAACTTAATTAAAGCAAGATATTTTTCAAAACATCCGAATTAATGAAAGTATCCATAAAGTACCTTTTCTCAAAGGAATTTCCCTGTCAATCTATTGATTTTATTAATTTGGGACTTATAATGAACATAGCATACGGTTCCGGTATACAAACAAGGAACCATAGTTCTTCGGCATCCGATTTATTCCAAACGGAGGGGTTTATGAACTTTTCGCATATCGTATTCGACATTGACGGCACCCTGCTGGACAGCGAAAGCGCCATCCTTTCCTCCCTGCGGGACGTCATTGAGGAACATCAAAAACGCACGGTCGGCCTTGACGAGCTGAGGTTTTCTTTGGGAATTCCGGGTACGGACGCCCTGAAAAAACTGGGATTTGATAATCCGGAGTATTTCAATTCTCTCTGGGAGAAAAAGTCCCGGGATTATTACGGCTTGATGCGTATCTTTGACGGAATTGAAGTCACTTTGGAAACGCTGAAAGCGAAAGACATTACGCTGGGGATTATAACCTCCAAGAACCGGAGGGAATACCGGAACGATTTTGTTCCTTTCGGTCTGGCCGGTTATTTTGACACGGTCGTCTGCGCGGAGGACAGTGTAAAGCACAAGCCTTTCCCCGAGCCGATGGAAAAGTTTCTGCAATTTTCCGGCTCTGTTCCGGAACAGGTTCTGTATATCGGCGACACGCTGTACGACCTGCAGTGTGCAAAGGGAGCCGGCGTAAAATTTGCCCTTGCAAAATGGGGATGCAAAGATTCCGGAATTGCGGCGGATTACTTCTTGAAAGCGCCGGAAGACATTCTCCGTCAATTCTCCTGCTAATATCTTCTACATAATCAAGCTTTGTAAGGTGGCAAATGAGGATGGGACATTTCGGTTTTTCCTATGTCGGTCTGGCCTATCTGTTGATGCTGTTCATTCCGAATATCATATGGAGCAGACATCAGCCGAAAGATTATGACCCGACCGGAGAAAACAAAGTTTTACGGGTATTTGAACGCGTCGGCCAGGTATGCTGCACCTGCAGCGTGCTGTTTTTCAGCGATTACAGTCCCGCTCCGCTTTCTGCGTGGAGCGTATGGTTTTTTGTGTCCCTTTTCCTGATGATTCTTTATGAGATCAGCTGGGCCCGGTATTTCACCGGCGAACCTACGGAATTGAACTTTTACCGCAGCTTTCTGGGGATTCCCGTACCCGGCGCAAGCCTGCCTGTTATAGCGTTTCTGCTGCTGGGCATTTACGGAAAAGTTGTCTGGCTGATTGTATCCTCCGTCATTCTTGGCATCGGGCACATCGGAATCCATATTCAGCATTTCAAGGCGATGAAGTGAAGTTCGCGCAGCTGCCGTTATTCTCTGCTTTGCACTTTTCAAACACCGGGTTTTGGAGTATAATTAAAAATCAATTAAGGTGACGGTGCGAAGGACGGACAAACCCGCGGCAGATGCGGACTTACAGGTATTTCTTCTGTTTGGGGAGCCGAACCCTTCCGGGTTGGCGCCCTTTTTTTTGTATCCCGCGGAAAGCACCGAAAAAGAAAAGGAGAACCCGTTTTGCGGCGGGGAATCGGAACGATGGGTTTGAAAATACAGTATATTCCCGTGGAGGGAGGCGCGGCCGTCCTCTCCTGCACAGGTTCCGGTTTTGCTCTGCGTCTGCCGGAGGAAATCGGAGGGCTGGCAGTCCGGGAGATTTGCGCGTACGCGTTTTCCTCCCCGGAAGCCGCAGAGCATCTGCCCGCCGGAACCGAAATCCGCACGGCGGAAACGGGTGGCCCCGCCGCGCCGGGCAGTGAGGAGAAGTTTCTCGGCGGGCCTGTCCTGCGGGAAATCATTCTGCCGCGCGGAATCCGCTCCATCGGGGAATACGCGTTTTATAACTGCGCTTCGCTTTCCCGTATCGGACTGGGCGAAGGAGACGCGCGGGTGGGCAACGGCGCGTTTATGAACTGCGGTTCGCTCGGCAGAATCGATTTTGCCGCTCCGCCCGACGCGGAAACCTGCCTTCCCGGACTGCTCACGGAAATCCAGCGCGAGGTGCGCGTGATCTTTCGCTCCGGCGGGGAAACCGCCGCATGGATTTTCCCCGAGTATTACGAAGAATCCGTGGAGAACGCACCCGCGCGCATCTTTGAGCATTTTATCCACGGGGCGGGCTACCGTTACCGGCAGTGCTTTCAGGGCGGCCGGCTGGAAGCGGAGGACTATGACGCGCAGTTTTCCAAGGCGCGGAGCGAAGCTGAGCCGGCAATAGCGCTGCGTATCGCTCTGGTGCGCCTGCGCTGCCCTTACCGCCTTTTGGAAGCAGCCGAAAATCAGTATCTTTCCTATTTGAAGCAAAATGCAGCCGCGGCTGCGGAGCTTCTGATTGCGGACGACGACCCGGAAGGGCTGGCGTTTTTAGCCGCGCGCGGCGTTTTAACGCGGGAAATCATCGGAAGCGCGGTGGAAGCGGCGGCACGGAAAGGGCGCGCAGAATGCCTGAGCGTCCTTCTCAACGAACAGCATACCCGGTTTGCACCCAAGGAAAAAGCGTTTGATCTATAAATTATTTACAAGGGAAAGGAGGCGGCACGATGCAGGATGAAACAGAAGAACAGATACGGGAGATAGGAAACCGAATTCTGACCGCCTCGCGGACGGAACTGTATCTGCATATGCGCTTTCTTGACCTTGCCCTGAGCGGCCTCGCTTATGAAATGCAGCCGTCCGCAAAGTTCATGGGCACGGACGGCACACATCTTTTTTACGACCCGGACAGGCTGTTTGACCGCTACCGCAGGAACCGCGTCCTCGTTAACCGGGGTTATCTTCATCTGGTGTTCCACTGCGTGTTCCGCCACCTCTGGAAGCCCCGCAGGGAGGACCGTGCGCTCTGGGACCTAGCCTGCGACATCGCAATGGAATTTCTGCTGGACGGTCTGCCGCACCGCAGCGTAAAACTGCCCCCGTCGTGGTACCGGCAGAATTTTTATGAAACCCTGCGCGCAAAGCGCAAGGTTCCCACGGCAGAGGGAATCTATGTGATGCTGGAGGAAATGCGCCTGCCGCCGTGGGAACAGGAACGTCTGGAAAAAGAGTTCCGCATCGACGACCATTCCTTCTGGCCGGAACCGGACAGAAAGCCGCCGCAGGGCGCGCCGTCGCCCCAGCAGAAATGGGAAGACATCAGCCGGAAAATGCAGACCAATATGGAAACGCTCTCGCGCGATCCCGCCGAACAAGCGGAAGCGCTGCTGCAGCAGGTACGCGTAGAAAACCGGCAGCGGTACGACTACCGGCGTTTCCTGCAAAAATTTTCCGTGCTGCGCGAGGAGCCCCGGCTTGACCCGGATACGTTTGACCCTATCTTTTACACTTACGGCATGCAGCTTTACGGAAACCTGCCGCTGATTGAGCCGCAGGAAACACGGGAGACCCGGAAAGTCGAGGATTTTGTCATCGCGGTGGACACCTCCATGTCCTGCTCCGGCAAGCTGGTACGCTCGTTTCTGGAACAGACCTATTCGGTTTTAAAGGATACGGAAAGCTTTTTCCGCAAGGTGAACATCCATATAATCCAGTGCGACGAAGCCGTGCGCTCCGACCGGAAAATCACCGACGAAACCGAACTGCGGGACTATATGGACCATTTTGAGCTGGTGGGCAACGGCGGCACCGATTTTCGCCCGGTGTTCCGCTACGTGGACGAACTGCTGGAACAAAAAGCATTCCGCCGCCTGAAAGGGCTGGTTTATTTTACGGACGGCCGGGGAATCTACCCGCAGCACCGTCCCCCCTACGACGTCGCGTTTGTGTTCCTGCGGGAGGATTACACCGACGCCGAAGTTCCCGGATGGGCCATGAAGCTGATTTTGGAACCGGACGATCTGGAAAGCGTACCCGAAGCCCCGCCGGAAAACCAAATTGAAGACTGGGAGGAACTACCCCATTATGAATATTAAAAACGCCAGGGAAGAAATACAAAACACCGTACGGGCGTACCTGCAGCGGAATGAAAACGGGAATTACCGCATTCCTGCCATCCGGCAGAGGCCGCTGCTCCTCATGGGCCCTCCCGGGGTGGGAAAAACGCAGATCATTGAGCAGGCGGCCCGCGAATGCGGGGTCGCGCTGGTGGCCTACACCATCACCCACCACACGCGGCAGAGCGCCGTGGGATTGCCGTTCATTCTGAAAAAGACCTACGGCGGCAAGGAATATTCTGTTACGGAGTACACGATGAGCGAAATCATCGCCTCCGTCTACGATAAAATGGAAAACACCGGTCTGCGGGAAGGTATCCTGTTCATTGATGAGATCAACTGCGTTTCCGAAACGCTGGCACCTACCATGCTCCAGTTTCTGCAGGGAAAAACCTTCGGGAACCAGAAGGTGCCGGAGGGCTGGATTATCGTCGCGGCCGGGAATCCTCCTGAATACAACCGCTCCGTGCGTGAATTTGACATCGTAACGCTGGACAGGGTGCGGAAAATCGACGTGGAACCGGATTTCGCGGTATGGAAGGAATACGCTTACCGCCAGTCGATCCACGGCTCCATTATTTCTTACCTTGAGATCCGGCGCGAAAATTTTTATAAGATCGAGACTACCCCGGACGGCATCCTGTTTGCCACGGCGCGCGGCTGGGAGGACCTCTCTGAAATGATCGGCGTGTGCGAATCGCTCGGGCTGACGGTCGGACAGGAGCTTGTCCTGCAGTATATCCAGAATCCCGCCATTGCAAAGGATTTTGCCAATTACTACGAGCTTTACAACAAATACCGCGACGATTACCGCGTGGATGAAATTCTGCAGGGACGTTTTTCGGACGAAGCGGCCACCAAGCTGCGGCTTGCGCCGTTTGACGAAAAGCTCAGCGTGATCGGACTGCTTCTGAGCAAGCTGAACGGGCGGTTCCGCGAGGCATACCGCACCGACCGGTTTACCGAGGAGCTGTTCGAAAAGCTGAAGGAATGGAAAAGCCTGCTCTCCGGCGCAGAGGATACGCCCGAAGCCGCGCTGCGGCAGCTTGCACGGCAGACGGAGGACACGCTTGCTCTGCGCAGGGAAAACGGACAGGCAGGCAGCGAGGAGGAAGCGGTGACCCGCCGCAGCGTGCTTGCACTGGAAGGTTACGCGGAAGCGCTCCGAATGGCCGGCACCTGCGCGCCGGACGACGCGTTTGCGTTCATAAAGAAACGCTTTGGGGAAGAAACCATGCGGCGAAAAGATGAAATTTCCGCCGTTTCCGCCGAGTTGGAAAATGCTTTTGCCTTTATGACGGCGGCATTTGGCGAGAGCCAGGAGATGGTCATTTTTGTCACCGAACTGACCGTAAACTTCTACAGCGCCAAATTCATTTCGGAAAACGGGTGCGACCCGTATTATGTCTACAACCGCGGCCTGATGTTCAACGAACGGCAGCAGGGCATTTTAAAGGAGATCGACAGCCTGCGCGACGCAAATTTCAGCGACGAATTGCAGTAACAAAAGTACGTTCAAAATATAAAATGCAGGGAGCTGGGATGATCATCCTTTCTCCCTGCATTTTTTAACAGCCAAGCCGGAATATTTGCAATTCTGCATTTGTTTTAAATTTCCATTAACTTCCGCTTGCAGTCTTTTCCTTGTATGTTTTCACCGCAAACAGGCAATCTATTTCTGAGGTGATTTTTATGGCAGGGCCTTATTGCGGCTGGAATAAAAGCTCAAGGAACGACGGAGAAGAAGCCAGTGACTTCGACTTTTTGCAAATCAGCGAGCCGTTCAGCAGAGTCGGTATCCCTGAACCGGAAGAACCCGAAAAAGAAGAAATCGATTAAAGGTGATAAGAATGGATCAGAAAAAACAAACCGGCGAGCCAAAGGCGGACAAACCGATCTTTAACCCGTGCGCCGGTACAGAGCCGCCCGCGGCGCAGCCTGAAGTAAAGGATACCATGCCGGATTTCGGGCATGAGGACCAAAACAGCTAATCCTAACTGTAAGTTAGTCAGTTAGCCGCAGTTTGAAGCCGCTCTTGAAAAAGGGCGGTTTTTATTGTTCCGGCATTACCTGCGCGTCAAAATTCAGATTTTTGCGCTGGTTCAACATCTGCGTGCCCTCCGGCGTATACGGCCTGCCGCAGGCCGGGCAGAAATTATAGCGGTGCACTTCCCCGTTGGCCTCAAACATTTCGCCCTGAAAATTTTCGCAGAACGTACAGGACGTGTTAACATCCATTGTAAATTCACTCCTTACCGATTGTTATTCATACGTTTCCTCAGTTCAGGGCGTTTCATTCAGGGATTATTTTCCATCCGTCTGCACATACAACATCTGAAAGACAAAGGCAAAAAACGAGCCGGCTTAATCTGACCGGAATGGTCGGAAAAGACGGCTCATTTTTTATACTATAAATGCTTAATCAATATTTTTGAAGATCCGGTTTTGCGCAGGCCGGTACTGCCTGATCTGTTCCGGCATCGGTATCCGGGCCGGATAAACTTTCGCGCGCCTCCAGAACGGAATCCGTTCTGAGCCTGAATTTCCCGATCAGGCTGTTCAGCATATCGGATTGCGCGGAAAGCTCCTCGCTTGCAGCGGAGCTCTGTTCCGCAGTGGCGGAGTTGGTCTGGACAACGGTGGATACCTGCTCCACGCCCCTTGTAATCTGCTCAATCGCAATAGCCTGTTCAGAGGATGCCTGATCGATCTTTTGTATGGTTTCGCCGACAAGCTGAACCTTCTTTGCGATTTCATCCAGCCCCCGCGCGGTGACATCCGCGATTTCGGAACCGTCCTTTACGCTTTTTACCGAGCTTTCGATCAGCGAGGTGGTCTGTTTGGCGGCGTTTGCGGATTTACCGGCAAGATTTCGCACCTCGTCCGCCACAACGGCAAAACCTTTTCCCGCGCTTCCCGCCCTTGCGGCCTCAACGGCGGCATTCAGAGCAAGTATATTCGTTTGAAACGCGATATCGTCGATTACCTTTATGATTTTTCCGATCTCGTTGGAAGAAGCATTGATGCTCTGCATCGATTCGAGCATCCGGCTCATCTGGCCGGTACCCTCTTCCACCTTTTCCTTAGTTTCCCGAATATATTCCGTGACCTGATTTACATGCTGCGCATTCTGGCGCACCTTTTCTGCTACTTCGCTGCCGGAGGCGGCAAGCTCCTCCACGGAACTGGCCTGTTCGGTCGCGCCCTGCGCCAGCGCCTGTGCGCCGGCGGAAACCTGCTGCGCGCCGCCGTCCACCTGCCGCGCGGAAACCTGTATGGCGGAAAGCGTTTCGTTCAGGCTGTCCGAGATTTTCAGCAGCGCCTGTTTGATCGGAATAAAGTCACCGATGTAATCCTGCGAAATCTTAGCCGTCATATCTCCCTGTGCCATCCGGCTCAGGTTGGTGGAAATATCACGGATGTAGAGCTTCAGTGTGGAGGCCGCCGACTGCAGCGAATTGGCAAGCGAGCCGATCTCGTCCCTGGAAACATAGGAGATATCCACGTCCAGATTGCCCTCCGCAAGTTGTTTGGCGGCATTGGCCATTTCGTTTACCGGTTTGCTCAGCGACTTTGCCATTCCGATTCCCCAAAGGACGGAAAATACCAGGCCTGCCAAAATGATGACGATTGAAAATGCGGTCATCAGCAAAGCCATCCGGTTATTGCTGTCATTTTCGGCTTTGGCACTTGCCACATTGCTCTGCATGCATTTGGTATAGCTGTCAACAATCTTTGTTTCGATTGCGGCAAATGAATCCATATCCCTCATGGCAACTCCCACGCTGCCGCTCTTTGAATTCTCCGCGATCTTTTTGAAAGCGGGCGTAAACTGTTCTTTATACAGCTTTTCAGTCTCTTCAAAAAGCTTTCTGGTGGACGGGTCCGTTATGGTGGGAGCATACTTCTTTGTAGCCTTTTCATATTCATCCTGGTATTTCTTGGTATCCGCGTCGATTGTCTTCAGTTTCTCGGTATCGCTGTAATAAGTTATGTAATCGTTGGCCTGAATTCTGAGCCGGTTTACATTCAGAACAATATCGGAAATATTGGGCAGCGGTACGGTTTGCTTTTCATACAGATTATTGCCGGAATTTTTCATGCTCAGCATACTGAAAATGCCTACTGCTCCGGTTAAAGCCGTAATCAATGAAATAACCAGAAAGGACAGGATAAGCTTTTGGGCGATTTTCATATTTTTCATGTTTGTTCCTCCTAATTAATCGTTGTGCTCGAGCACAGGTTTCAAAAAGGAGACCCTCGTAAGCCTCATGAATAAATTAGCACTGGAAATAATCATTTAATTGATTGATATACGCCTTCTTCAAATTAAATTTTAAAGTTGTTCACAAACATTTTTAGGTCGGTATATTTGACCTATATTATTATTTATCGGCCGAAATTTAGAATATTTAGCCATATTTTAATTATTTTGTTGATTTATTTTAAATTATATTTTAAACATTCCGTAGACTCTTGAAAAATGGAGTGCAAATGTTACAATAACAGGGCAGAGATAAAAACACAGTTCCGGTTGGTAGTCCGGACGCGGGGAATCCGTACCCCGTCAGTAACCTGCCTCCTAAGGTTGTCCGTTCCCTGCGGTTTATATTAGGAGGATTTTTTATGGATGTCCAAACAAAGCTTACCGTGTTTTTTGAAGAGCCTTTCTGGGTCGGGGTTTACGAAAGAATCAGCGGAACCCGTCTGGAAGCGGCAAAGATCACTTTTGGAGCGGAACCGAAGGATCACGAGGTTTACGGTTTTATTCTGAAAAACTGGCACAGGCTCCGTTTCAGCCCTCCGGTCACCGGGGACGGGACGGAGAATCACAGGCAGAACCCAAAGCGGATGCAGCGGGCGATTCGTGCGCAGCTTTCTCAGACCGGCGTGGGAACCAAGGCGCAGCAGGCACTCAAACTGCAGCATGAGCAGGCGGTAACGCTGCGGAAGGCAGCTTCCCGGATGCGCACGCAGGAGGAAGAAAACCGTAAATACGGGCTGCGGCAGGAAAAGAAAAAGGAAAAGCACAAAGGCCGGTAAGCGGCAAAAAGGGCGGAACCTCAAAGAGGTTCCGCCCTTTTAAGTTGCAGACAAACTGGCAGACTGTGAAAAACCACGCAAGACAAGGCGGCAAACGCGGCCAACCAAGGAAACCATTTTTGTCAGTTTGAAAACGCCGACACGATCGCCTGCCAAATCTTTGCGAAAAGATTCTGTATTCTGGCTAAAGGCGAAACGTAAGCGTCGGCCAGCTCCTGATCCTTAATATTCTGGCTGTTGTTGTCTGTACTGATTTCCGCCGTACGCATAATAACCTGAATGCTCTCCGGCGCCGCATTTTTGGAAGAGGTAAACGAGACCGGTTTTGCCTCTGCGTCCAGATTCAACAGATTGTTCTCGTCCTCGTATTTATTGATTTTATCATCGACCGTCTTCTTAATGGTATTGTTTGCGTTTTTAATGGAAGAAGTCTTTTTTGTCTGATCAAGAGCCTTCTGCAGAACGTCGATTAAGCCGGTCAGGCTTTTGCGGGTGCCTTCGTCCAGACTGCTGCCGCTGGTGCGGAGCAGAGTTTCCAGCGAAGTAAGGAAAGCCTGTGAATCGGAAAGTCCTTTGGTGATGCCGTTCGCAAGATTTTCCGTATCCTTCAGCGCGTCCACAGTGCCGTCCTTATACTGGTTCATGACGCCGTTCAGACCGGTGATGCTGTCGATTACTTCCTGCGAAGTAGAAAGAAGGTTCTTTGTGCTCGCGCCGATTTTGTTGGTATCCTTCAGCAAATCGTCGGCGTTGCTCACGCCGCTGTCCAGCTCATCCATATAAGAATCCACCACAGAGGTCAGCTCGCCGCCGGTGGTCAGGAATTGGTCGGTATTGCCGAGCAGAGCGGATACGCCGGTTGTGATTCCGGCCGTGGTCGTCGTTACATTTTCAAGGCTTTTCAGAGTTGGCGCTGTTTCTGCACTGATTGTCTTGAGTGCTCCAATGGTCGTGTAGTCCATCGCGGTACCCATAACGGGGGCCGAGGGATTAAAGGATCCGGTTTGCGTTGTAGAAAGCGCCGTAAGCGTGGTGGACAGAGTATCGGTTTTTTTCGTCAAATCCGTTGTGTAAGCGGAAAGGCCGGTCAGCCCGGTCTTGAGCTGCGCCGAGGTCGTGCTTACCGTTTTCATATCGGCCGCAAGGTCGGCTGCCGCTTTTTTGCGCTTGGCTGTATTGCCGTCATAACCGTCCAGATTATCCCGGATGTCGTTCACATCGCTGCGAACTTCCCCGATGGCCACGGAAAGATCGGTCAGCTCCGTGCTGACCGTATTAAGCTTGCCCACCGTGGCGTTCAGGCTGTTGTTTACATCCACCACCGCTTTCTGCGCTTCCTGAAGGTGCGGGACAAGCGCGGAGGTTTGGTTGCTGATCTGGGTCAGATCGGCAAGCGCCTTGTCGGCGCTGCTGTAAACCTGGCCTTTGGAGGAGCTGATGCTTGCGCGGGCGCTGTTCAGCGAGGCAAGCCCGGATTTGGTCTGTGCCAATCCGTCGGACATGGTTTCCAGCGTGGTCAGAAGCTCGTTTGTGCTGTCGTGGATGGAATCCAGGGAATCCTCTACCGTATCCTTTGCGTCCTTGATATCTTTGATCTCTTTGAACTGGTCTACCGTTCCGGGCACCATCATCATAACGACGCCGATGGTTTCAAATTTATTCGTGCCCACACGGATTTTATACTCTTTTTCTTCCCCCGGCAGCCCGGCAAACAGCACCGCCTTGTATTCGCCGACCGACTGCACCTGCGCGCCTTCCGCTTCCACGCTCAGCGTATCCTTCATCTTGAACGCGGTGCCGATTTCCAGAAGCATATTATTCCGGTAGTAATCGCTTACGCTTTTGTTCGGAGTGGCCTTGACGTCGATCTCCACCATGCCGGAAGTACCGGCAAGCTTGGCCGCATCAGCCGGTACCCCGTTCAGCTTATAGGACACGTCAAACGACCACGGCATAGCGACCGCATTGCTCTTCGGGGTGCATTCATAATAGAACCGTTCCTCGCTTTTCGGCAGATTCCAGCTTACGGAATCGCCGCTGAGAACCGGTTTCGTCTCATCGGTCATATTGGTTACCTTTGCGTAGCTGCCGTAATCGGTAAACGATGTGTTTCCGTTCAGGCTGCATCCTTTTACAACGGTAACCTTGTTTGTTTTGCCGTAGTAATCCAGATTTACGTAAACCGCTTCGTCCGTCGATACCTTTGGTGCTTCCGCGCTCGCCGTAAGCGAAGAGACGGGCACCAGAATGACCGCCGCCAGAACGCCGGCCAGAATTCTATGATATGTTTTCATAAACGTAATCCTCCTATAGTACTGCTCTCCCACTAAAAAACAGACATCTTTGCGGTTAATTTTTCGTCCTGCCGCGTTCTCGTCGTCGGCGGGCGCCAGCCCGCTCTCCTCCTCGGCCTTGCAGGGCAAAAAATTTCCTCGCAAATCTTGTCTCCCCTTTAATGGGAGAACAGTATAAAATCGTTGTCAGCCGGCCTTCAAATTGGAATCCAGTTTTCCAAGTATCCGGTTTCTCCGTTCGATGTGACGCTGCTCCGCCTTTTCCCTCAGGCGCTGCATTTTTGCGATATTCTTTAAGATCGGCTTATCGAAGAGATAGAGCAGGGACGGAAGAACCGTCACCACAAGCAGCAGGCTCAGCATGGTTCCTCTGCCGATGAGGTGGCCGATGTCCGCAATCGCCCCGATGGTTGATGTTTTGTACAGGGCATAGCCCACCAGCGTGAGGATTGTTGCGGAGGTCAGCAGAGGCTCGGTGGTATTGGCAATCGCGTCGATTGTGGCGTCCTTTCGATCCATATGCGTTCGGTATTCCATGTAATTGTTGGTCAGCAGAATCGCGTAGTCCACCGTGGCGCCAAGCTGGATACAGCTGACGACCATATAGCCGATGAACATGAGCTTGTCGCCCACCAGATACGGGAACAGCATATTGACAAAAACCGCAATTTCAATCGGCACCAGAAGCAGCACCGGCAGCAGGACGGAATGGAAGTTCAGCATGATCACGAGCGCCACGGTCAGAATGGAAATGGCGTCAACCGCGTCATAATCGCTGACGATCGTGTCCTTGATATCCTGCGTAAACGTTGTCTGACCGATCACATGGGAATCCGTGGGATAGTATTTCTTTACGATGGACTGAATCTCGTTTGAGCTCTGGAACGCCAGCGTGCTTTCGTCTTTTGTTTTGGTATAAACCAAAATCCTTGCATAGTCGTCCGTATGGAGCTGGCCTGTAATACTGCCGGGGAGAATACTTTCCGGAACCCCCGCCGGAACCTTGTTTGCGTACGACGTTACGCTTTTGGTATAACTCAGGTTTTCCAACGTATCGGAAAGCTCCTTTTCCTTAACCACGGAAGTGTTCGGAACAAGAACCAAAAGAAGATTGCTGCGGCCGAACTGCTTGTCGATGGCCTGTTCATCCTCATAGACCTTCGTTCCCTCCCCCGCGCCGAGGGCTGAGCTGCCATAGGTAAAATTGTTCATTCCCTTTCCTACAAACGCGGGCACAGCAATCAGCAGCGCCAGCGCAAGGGATACATATCGGCATTTGAAGGAACCCCTGGCAAAGGCGTGCATAGGCGGAACGAAGGAGCGGTGGGACGTTTTTTCAATGATATCCGCCCAGCGCAGGATGAGGGAAGGCATCAGGAACAGAACGGTGATTACGCTGACGGCGATCCCCTTTGCCAGGCAGATGCCAAGGTCAAAGCCGATGGAAAACTTCATGAGCGCCAGCGCGATAAATCCGAAGAAAGTCGCCAGACCGCAGGCAAGTATGGATTTTGCGGAATGCCGGATGGCGTTTGTAACGGACTCCGTAAGGTCAAGTCCCTTTTTCCTCTCCGCCGTGAAGGAGCTGATGAGGAAAATGGAATAGTCCATGGCCACCGCAAGCTGCAGAACCGCAGCCACGCTGGAGGTAATGAAGGAAACCTCCCCCAGAAAGATATTGGAACCCATGTTGATGACAATGGCTATTCCCATGATGAGCAGGAACAGCACCGGCAGGAACCAGGAGGTAGTCGTGAAAAGCAGGATCAGGAAGATAATCACGACACAGATTGCAGCCGCGTAGGTCACTTCCCTGTTCAGGTTTTCATTCAGCGATTTATTGACGATGGCGGGGCCGACAATATGCCCCTTGCTCCCGGTGATCTGCTTGATTTTGTCCAGCGCTTTGGACGTCAGCTTACTGGTGTCACCCTGTTTGAACACCACATCCATCACGGAATACCCGTCTTTGTAGTAATCCTCGGTGTCCTTTGTGCGGATAAAGGAGCTGGCCTGAAACGCCGGGGAGGCAGTGTCGCACCACATGACGGAATCGACGCCGTCCACCGCCGCGATTTGGTCTTTGTAGCTTTTGGCCTCAAAATATGTAACATTGTCGACCATAACGCGGGCTGTGCCCGGATAGCCGAATTCTTTTTTCAGAACCTTCAGCCCCTGCTGGGATTGCGTGGTGCCGGGAAGATACTTTGTGAGGTCATAGTTTACGTCCACCAGCAGATAGCACATCGCGCTTAAAACCGTCAGAACGACGAAGAATATTTCGATTCCCCTGCGCTGGTTGACTATAAAATCCACAATGCTGAACGGGCGCCGGCCCGCGTGTTTTCCAAATTTCATACTGCGTTCTCCCTAATCATAAATTCCGGTAACTTCTCCGATGGATTGCCGCGTCAGGCTATAATCCTGGTAATGGAACGGTACAGCTCCGGCTTCATGCTGTCGATGCTGTACGGGGCTTCCAGCACAATCGAGTTATAACAGACCGCGCCGACCATGGAAA
>JAEWUH010000244.1 GCA_023397245.1 Bacillota bacterium
GGTACGGGGAGCCGGCAGGGTACATCATTACCGTTTTATGCATCCCGATATAGGAGCCCCCGCCGTTCGCCCGGTAGGAATAGAAACCGGAGCGGGCATCCCCGCTGACGGTGATTTTTCCGGCGGAGGGATTTGTAAGGTAAGAGTTCCCCGCAATCAGGCCGGCGTCGGTGTTCAGCACATCCTTCGACACGGGGGACAGGGTGGAAAAAATACCGGGATAGCGGCTGTTGTCCGGGCTGTACTGCAGCTTGAACAGCATCGAGCTGAATTCAATACCGCATACGCCGTAAACCGCTCCGTCACGGCTGATGAGCGGAACGCACAGCAGCAGCCCGGATTCGCTGTTGCCTTTCAGCAGAACACGTTCGCTCCAGTAATAAAGCCGCGACACGGCAAGGCGGCTGTTCTGCCGCGCCGTATCCAGCGTGGTTTTATAGAAGTCTGAATCCGCAATATCGAATTCCTGCCTCCACTGCCCCAGAAGTTCAATCCCGTTTTCACGGGCGATGGATGCGGGGCCGATCAGATAATGAACCTTTGAGTTTACAAGATTAACCGCGTTCGGTTCGGTACATTTCAGAAAAATTCCGGCTCTGGAATTTGCAGAATTCGCGTTCTTGGGATTCACGGTTGCGTTCAGAATAAGAAAGGTACCGCTGCATTTACTGTTTTTCAGCACAGAAAGCAGAGTCCCCGTCTGCAGGGAAAGCAGCTCCTCGAGCCGTTCCGGGTGTTCCTTCAGTTTCTCCGCGCCAATTCCGTTCTTCTGCAGCCATAGGTCAATATCCGAGGAAAGCTGCCCGGCAAAGGAGGTGCCCTGCAGGGAAAGCCTGCCGAAATCGGCGGATACGCCGCCGGTCAGGTGATTCAGCTCGTTTTCTGTCCAGACGCGGCTTTTTGCCGCCCCTTCGTCAAACACGCCGAATACGAGCATAATGAAGTAAAATGCCAGCGCCAGAATCAGAATAAACAGGGCGAAAAACGCGAACAGGCGCAGCTGGAGCGAGGCCATTTTTTCACCCTTTGGCCTGCGCCACAGCAGAAGCGCTTCCTGCACCATATTCATACGGCCTCGTCTCCCTCCGGTACCCGAACTTTTTAGGAGCCAATATTATTTTTTTGCTTTAAAGTCTTTCAGCGCCGCTTCGCTGCCCTGGGAAACGGGCGCGGCCGGGCTCCCTGAAAGAAGTGCTTTCCGGTCAGCCGTCAGCAGCGCCTTATACCGTTTTTCGTAATCTTTGGAAAGACTGTCGAATGTTCCGAAGGTCGGCGCTACAAAAAAGTCGTACTGTGCCTGCATTTCCGTAACGGCCTTCAGCATCTTGCGGATGCGGGCGTCTTTTACCGAAGCCATCTGCGCGGGCATATCCTTTTCAAAGGCTTCATTTGTTACGGGCAGGTAGCCGGTGGACGCGACAAACCGCATATTCTGTGCGGGCCGGGTAAACCATTTCAGAAAGACGGAAGCGGCGTATTCGCGGGTTTTGTCCGACGCCGCCACGCAGAATCCGTTGCCGCGCTGGATGGCCGCTTTTTTGCCGCCCTCAAAAACCGGGAACGGCAGGATGCTGTATTCTACCGGTTCCACGGTATTGTCCGCATAGGTGATGGTATTTCCGTAAAACAGGATACCGGCGGAGGAGCCGGTGGAGCAGACCAGATCGCCTGTTTTGGAGAGGTCTGAGGAATAGCCGTCGTAAATGGCAAAACCGCCGGCAACAGACGGCGCGTAACAGGTTTGCCAGATATGGGCGTATGTATCGTTATCCAGATTCAGGGCCTGATTCGCAAACAGGCTGCCGCCCTTTTGGATCATGCCGGCCTGCGCCAGGTTCAGCCAGGAATCCGCCGCAAAAAACTGTTTCCCGTCATTCGGTACGTCCGGAGTTTTCGCGTCCGTCCATTTGTAATACTTCTGTGAGGCATCCGCGATTCCCTCAAAGGTTTTAAAGCAGTCCATTGTCACCCCGGTTTCGGCGGCAAAGCGGTCGAACAGGGTCTGGTCCAGATAAAGGATCTCCGTGGATTTGGCAAACGGAAATACATACAGGCCGTTGTCTCCAAAGCGGCCCTCTTCAACAAACTTCGGAATGTAGGCGGACAATTCCTCTTTTGTAAAGTAATTGTCTAGATTGGCAAGCATGCCCTTCTGCTGGAACAGCACCGCCGTCTTTGGGTAGCAGCTTGTAATATCCGGCATCTTCGGCGCGCCGGGGTCGCCGTTCACAATCATGTTGAGCGTTTCCTGAAGCTCGGAGCTGGAGGTAATGGCGGTAACATTGATAATAATGCCCTGTTCTTTGCCGACGGTGCTGTTGAATTCATCGATCAGCTCATCCATCGTATTTTGCATATCGCCGCCGTAATTGTGCCACATGGTCAGCGTGATGGGATTTTTCGGGTCAAGGCCGTACTTTTTGCCGCCGCCGCAGCCGGTAACGAGCAGGCTGCAAAGCAGGCAAACGGATAAAACCGCAGCGAGCATCTTTTTCATGGCGTATCCTCCTGAATTGCTGTTTTAAGGGGGAATGAATACTCTGGCTGATTAAAATAACTCTAAAAAACACCTCTGTTTACGCTCAAAATCACCCCTGGGGTGATTACAAACCGGAAGGAATTTGCTATGCTTTTTGTGTAAGAAACGTGCGGTAATCATTTCCTGTTTTCTCTCTAAGAAACAGTATAGTGAAAAACCGTAACTTAGTCAATGTCCCTGAGGCCGTTCCTTTTGTTAAAATTCTGAGAGGAGGCATCGATTACGAAAAACGCCGTCCGTGAAGAAGCGAAAGAAGTCCGGGAAGAACATACTGCCGGCAGGTACGGGTGATTGTATGGAAGGCATTGGGTTTACCGCCCGTTTTAAAATCGAGCATACGCAAGCCGGCGACCGTTACATTTTCTTCTGTGATCTGTCCGGCGCGCCGGTGTATACCACAGACCCCATCTGCGAACAGAATCCGCAGAAAGCGGCGGCAATTGCGCGCGGGCTGGCCCGCCCCCATTTCAACCGCTGCCTTGCCTGTGGAAAATGGGTTGGCGATACCGCGTACAACATCGACGAGATGAAATGCGTGGCGTGCGCGCCGTGTGATCTTCCTGAGCGCTACTGTACGGAATGCGGAAACTCTGTTCCCGAAGGAAACCGTTTTTGTACCCGGTGCGGCAGGGAAATGAGGAAAGCAGCAAAACAGGGTCTTACAGAATAATATTATGGGAGGAATTTATTATGGCATTTCTTGATAAGCTGAATACCTTTACAAAGAATGTGAGCGACAAGGCCAACGACGTGATTGAATTGACAAAGCTAAACGGCAAAATCAATTCGGAAAAGGCAGAAATAGACAGCCTGCTTAAGCAAATCGGTAACCACTATTATGAAAAGCACACTGCGGGCGAAGCCGTTGATTCGGAAATTTCCGAGCTGATTGCCGCCGTAGACGCCCACAACGCGGCGATCCGGGAAACCGAGGCACAGATTAAGGCACTCAGGGAGGAGCCCGCGGCAGTTGCACCTGCGGCAGCTGTACCCGCCGCTGCACCCGTGGGCGGCATTGTATGTCCGTCCTGCGGAAAGCAGAATGTTTCCGGCACCAAATTCTGCAGCGAGTGCGGCAGTAAACTGGAAGCCCCCGCACAGCCGCAGCAGAAAGTCTGCCCGTCCTGCGGAGCGTCTGTGGCTGAGGGGATTAAGTTTTGCAGCGAATGCGGTGCAAAGATGGAGTAATGGGCGGTAAATCAGGAATACCGCTTTTGGGAGGGAAGTAAAATGACAAATGATCTGTTCGGCGGCTTCGGCGGACTTATGAAGGGGTTATCCGGTTTTATGCCGCAGGATGATCCGAATGTAAAGCTGATGACTGCCCAAACGGAGCTCAGCGACCTGCAGCAGCGGGAAACCGAACTCTATGCAGAGATCGGCAGGCAGGCGGCGGCGCAGAACAGCGGGCAGTATCCCGAACTGGAAAGCAAACTCGGGCTGGTGCAGGCGAACCTTGCCGAAGCACAGTCCAGGCTGAAAACCGCTCAGGCGGAAAAGGAACGTAAGGAACAGGAGGAACAGCGGTTAGAGGAACAGTGTACCTGCACCGCATGCGGATACCGCAACCCGGAGGGAGTAAAATTCTGCCAGGAATGCGGCGCAAAGCTGGGAGTAAACACCTTATGTCCCTTGTGCGGGGCAAAGCTTACGCCCGGCGTGCGCTTCTGCGGCGAGTGCGGCGCCAAACTGGAGGGGTAAAGCATGGCATCATATAAACAGCCCTGCATCCACTGCGGTGCATTGGTCGAGCGGGACGCGCGTTTCTGCCCCTCGTGCCGGAGCGCAAGTCCGTTCGGTTATCTTTGCCCCTCCTGTCTGATGCCTGTGGGAAAAAGCCAGTCAATCTGCCCGGGCTGCAGCCGCAGCCTGTATGTAACGTGCCCTGCCTGCGGCAAAAGCACCTTTGTTCAGGATCGGTGCGAGGTCTGCGGTGCATCTTTGACGGTTCCGTGTCAAAATCCGCGCTGCGGTGCGGCGCAGTTCTTTGAGAATACAAAATGTACCGCCTGCGGTAAAAAAATCAAGCCATTCAAGAAATGAGGGATCTGTTATGCTTCAGTCTTTTACAAGAAATTATGAGGATAATTCCACCGACGCGGGATTCCAGTTTACTTTCTACTGCGACCTGTGTGAGGACGGATTTAAAAGCAGCTTTATCGAATCGGAGACTTACAAGCGGGGCAAGGGGCTGCGGGGCCTTGCGCAGGGCGCAAGCGTAATCGGGAGCCTGTTCGGCGGAAGGCTCAGCGACCTCGGCTATTCGTTGGAGCGCGGCGGCAGTGTATTGTCCGAGCGCTTTGAAGGGATGAGCCCCGAATGGCAGAAAGAACATGAGAACGCTTTTGAGCGGGCAAAAAACGAGGCCCAGCAGCATTTTCACCGCTGCCACGGCTGCCGGAAATGGGTGTGCGATTCCTGTTACAACGAAGACGAAGGCTTATGCACCGAATGTGCGCCGCGTCAGGAGATCGCGGTAGCCAAGGCCCGTTCGGAAGCCATGCAGCGCAACATTGAGGAAGCCGCCGAAAGCGCCGTTGTATGGAAGGGCAAGCTGGAGAGCAAAACCACCGTCTGTCCGGTCTGTGGCAAGCCTGCCGGGAACGGGAAATTCTGCAGCAACTGCGGCGCGTCGCTTGCCCTTGCGGTATGCCCCCAATGCGGCGCCCAAAATGCGCAGGGGATACGTT
>JAEWUH010000246.1 GCA_023397245.1 Bacillota bacterium
TGGCTGTTTAGGTGTGGTAGCTTAACAATACACGAAAAATTCAAAATCTGCCATATTTATTTTTGAGGTGGGTGGAGAATAAAAGGAATTTTGAACAGCCATCGCGATAGCGATTTTGTTCAATATAATAAAACAGGAGTGATAATATGCAGATAAACAGACTTTTTGAAATCATATACATTTTGCTCAATAAAAAATTAATAACTGCCACTGAATTGGCGGAACATTTTGAAGTATCCGTGAGAACGATCTACCGTGATATTGATACGTTGTCTTCTGCAGGGATACCGATTTATGCTGTCCAGGGAAAGGGTGGGGGTATCTCTTTGCTTGACGATTATATCCTTGATAAATCCCTTCTTTCAGAAAAGGAACAAAACGAGATATTATACGCGCTTCAAAGCCTTTCAGTCGCGAAAGCGCCAGAGTCAGATGACGTTCTTGAAAGGCTAAACCATCTGTTCAATAAAAATAAAACGAGCTGGATTGAAGTGGATTTCAGTCCATGGGGCAGCGATGAAAAAAAATCATATCAGTTTACTATCATAAAGGATGCGATTTTAAGCCACCGGATCATTGAGTTTAATTACTTTAGTTCCTCCGGTGAAAAAAGTGCACGGAGAGTGGAACCGGTCAAGCTCATTTTTAAAGTACATGCCTGGTACCTCCAAGGATTCTGTCTTACCAAAAACGCCTATCGAACCTTTAAAATCACAAGAATGTCGGATCTTCTGATGACGCAGGAGGTTTTCACTGAGAAGGTCCCGGGAGAATTGCCAAACGGCGTCCAGGCAGAAAATACACAAAAGTGGATTCAAGTATGCTTAAAGATATCAGATACGGGGGCATATCGGATATATGATGAGTTTGATGAAAAAGAGGTCACGAAGAATGGGGACGGCTCATTTACTGTTACTGCCTCCTTGCCAGAAAATGAATGGCTGATCCGTTACCTCCTGTCTTTTGGTGCCGATGCTGAAGTACTAAACCCTCCGCATATACGCGATAGGCTCCGAAATGAATTAAATAAAATTTCCAGCAAATATTAAATATAACCTGACACGATGCTGTCAGGTTATATTTGTTACAATGGGAATGTAAAATAAATTCAATCATAGGAAAGGAGGACTATTCATGGATGATTTCAACCATATAGCCATTGACCCAAAGGAACTTGACGGAAAACGTGTTCTTGTAACGGGCGGCACTAAGGGGGGAATGGGGGAAGCAGTTGTAAAACGTCTTGCAAAAGCGGGTGCTACAGTTATCACAACAGCACGAACTGCACCGGATGAATTAAAAGAGTCAGAATTATTCATACAGGCAGATATCAGCACAACTGATGGCACAGCAAAGATTGTGGATTATGTACTTGAATACTTTGGCGGTATCGATATTCTTGTCAATAATGTTGGAGGCTCTTCAACCCCCACCGGGGGCGTTCTTAAGCAAACGGACGCAGACTGGCAGCGGACCTTTGATACCAATTTGTTCGCCGCAGTTCGGCTGGATCGAGGTTTAATTCCTCCGATGCTGAAACAAGGTTATGGCGTTATTATTCATATTACATCCATTCAGCGCCGCTTTCCGGGAGAAAATACCATGGCATACTCGGCTGCTAAAGCGGCGCTTGCAAATTACAGCAAAGCACTTGCAAGTGAGATTGCGCCGAAGGGAATCCGTGTTAACAGCATTGCGCCCGGATTCACGGAAACGAAGGCTGCAGAACAGCTCATCGAGCGGATGGCACAGGAACGTGAATGCACCTATAATGATACCAGGCAGTCTTTGATGGACTCACTGGGCGGCATTCCAATCGGCCGCACAGCGCGCCCGGAGGAAATCGCGGAGCTGGTGGCTTTTCTGGTATCTGACCGCGCTTCCTACATTGTCGGCGCTGAGCATACCATTGACGGCGGAATTGTCCGCACACTATAAAGGAGAAAAATAATTATGACAAACAATAGCTTTCAATTGCCAAAAACCATTGAGACACACTTTCATGCCACAAATACAGATGATCCCGCGTTATTACTTTCGATTTTTGCCGAGGATGCTGTCGTTTTTGATGCCGGTAAAGAATATCATGGGAAACAGGCTATTAAAGAGTGGAGCGACATAGATTATTTCAGCGTACATTTGAGGTTGGAAGTCATAAATGCCGTTCAAGACGCTAAAGAGGTTGTGGTTACCGCAAAATGTGACGGTGATTACAACAAGGCTGGTCTGCCCGATCCGCTGTATCTTGATTTTCATTTTACGATAGAGGAGGATAAAGTTACACGACTTCGCAACGTTCTTTCCTCTAACAGCAGGGCAATTCCATTGCCGCATCCGATTGCAGCCTTTTATCATGCCGCGGATGTCTACGATGCCGAACTGCTTGCCGCCTGCTTCACGGAGGATGCCATGCTGGTTGACGAGGGAGAAGAGTATGATGGTCCCAAAGCCGTCAGCAGTCATATTCTTGAGGCAAACAGGAGCGCAAATGTTATTACTGAAATCACCAATTGTGCAGAAAAAAACGGTGAAACGGTTGTCACCGCCACCATTTCCGGTAACTTCGACGGAAGTCCGATCCCACTGGATTTCCACTTCAATCTTAATGATGGGAAAATTAAAAGCTTAAATATTACGGTGGCTGGTGCGAGTACCGTTCCTCTCACAAACTCCGATTTTCCAGCGCAACCATTTAGGTCATAGCAGTCTAAATATGACTCACTACTATCTTAGAAAACATCACCCACAAGAAAAAACCGCTTTAAAAATGAGGGCAATCCTTGGTTGATTGTCCTCCAACCGCTCCGCGAGATAACTTCTATACATGAATTGAAGATTGCTGTCTTCTTCTAATAACAATGTATTACGCATCAAATCTACCATATCTCCCGCTGGAAGGAAATACCCTTTTCCACTGTCTTTCCCAGGTAACTGCCTGTAATTGGCTGAATTTGCAGCTCCATCTGATATCACATATCGTGATACAGAAAGTTATTTGGGGATACATTATAAAGAATATAATCGTAAACCGATCTGCAGAATAAATCTTGATAAAAAGAAAAGACAAATTCTAATCCCAGATGAAAACAAAGTTTTTACAAGGCATTATATTGATACAATGGATGATATTTATAATTACAAGAAGGAATTAATTGACTGTCTAAATAGATATTTATAATTAAAATCGAAAAACCGCCCGGTGCTACCAACACCGAACGGCTTTATATAGATTTTCTCTTACCGGACTTCCGGAATGATAAATCCACTATCAAATTGATTATATCATTCCTAATACATCATGGCAAGAGGGCGTATTTTTTATGTTCAAAAATAAGTTGTAATATCACAACAAACGAAGGGAATTGTTATAACATGGCAAAAGCAAAGAAACTCCCCTCCGGATCCTGGCGCTGTCAGGTCTATGATTATACTGATAATAAGGGTAAAAGACACTTCAGGTCATTCACCTGTGATGACCCCAGCCCTGCAGGACGTAGGAAGGCTGAATGCATGGACTCCTACGGATTATATTGCTATGAGGGAACCAGTTGTTTCCCCTCGTACTATACTAAATTATAAAAGGCTACAGGAAAAGGATCTGAAAGTTTTATGTGATATAAAAATTGCTGATTTAAACAAGAGCGTCCAGAATTTGCATTGAATACGGTTTTACCAAAACAGGTGCGCACCCAGCTATATATTCCTTCTGATGATGATGTAAAAAAGCCTATTAATCTTGCAGCCGGCACTGACCTGGAGCTTCCAATACTTCTCGCTGCTTTTGGCCCGATGCGCCGTGGTGAGATATGTGCTCTCAATACTGATAATATTAATGGAAACGTGGTTCATGTATGCAAGAATATGGTTCTATCACCTGATAATACATGGGTAATAAAATCTCCTTTTAAGGCATTATTCAGCCAGCATCCAACATGCCCTGGGGATCCCTGATGCATACATCATGAGCCGTGGTGGTTGGGGCAATGATGGAGTGCTAAAAAATATATATCGCCATGCTATAAGCACAAGAAATGAACAAGATTGCAAATACTTATTTCAGTGAAATGCAACACAAAAAAAGAACCCTAGTATTTACTAGGGTTTTAGAGAGGCGACAACCAGATTTGAACTGGTGATCAGGGTGTTGCAGAC
>JAEWUH010000014.1 GCA_023397245.1 Bacillota bacterium
GCAGCGCGTTCTGGTGCCCGCGGTTGTGCGCCAGCTTGATTCCGCTTACCAGCTCGTTTTCTTCGCTGTATCGGCTGATGAGCTGCCACGTTTTATCCTTGCTGCCGTCGTCCACCAGAAGCATGCGGCTTTTCCGGTCTGCGCGGCCGGTTTTTATCATAGAGTTCAGTTTTTCGTCAAGGCGCTTCACCGTTTCCGGCAATACGGCCTCTTCGTTATAACAGGGAACCACCAAATAAACTGTCGGCATAATTTCCTCCATTTATGAATTACGGCTTTTGTGAAAAGCATTCAGGCCGCCGAGAAATTGCGCAGCAGACATTAATTCTTATTTTGCGGCTGCCCGTCTTCGGCCTGCTCCGCCTGCACGGGGCATTCTTGTTCTATGATTCTCTTGATTTTAAAGACCTTGCGTTTTCGGTAATATTTTTTATCCTGATATCTTGTTACGAGATAATACACCGCAAAGAGTGCAAAGCCGCCCAGCGTAACAGCCGCGCCGAGCTTAAGCCCCGGCGTGGTGTAATTGAAGCGGATTTCCGAAGTGCCGGCCGGCACCTTCACTGCCATGAACCCGACGTTCACTTTTACGATTTCTGCCTTTTTGCCGTTGACCTCGGCGCTCCAGCCGCCCTCCCACGGGACGCTGAAAAACACCAGCCGCTCTTTGTCCGCCGTGAATTTTGCGGTAAAGCCGCCGTTGTCACGGCTGAATTCGGAACAGGCCATCGACTTGCGATCCAGGCAGTTCTGGAAATATTCGTCCTGTGTGGAAAGGAAGCTCTCGTAGCCGTCGTAGTGCGTGAGGATTCCCGCGTACTTTTTCGCTTCGCTGTCCGGAATCACCAGCGCTTTCAGCAGCAGCAGATTGCGCGTTTCCTTTTCCGTTTTATCGTACTCCGAGCGCGTAATGTAAGAATCATAACTGAATCCCATCGGGATATAATAATCGTTCTGGTAAATGTCAAAACCGTTCTGAGAGGCGTAATACGTCCAGCCCGGCATTAAGGTCTGCTTGTCTTCGCCGACAAAGCTTTTTCCGCTGAAAATCGGGTCAAACAGCCAACGGCAGCTTGTAAGCCCGCGCAGGCCGTAATACTTGGTTTCCGGCCTTGAGCCCACATCGCGCGTTACGCCGATGGAGGGGTAGAACTCCATAACAGAGCCCGGCACGATGCTGTGAAACGCCTGAATGGTGGGAATCTGCCAGTACATGGCCTGATTGTCCATGCCGTCATACACATCGATGCGGCAGTTTTTCGTATCCGGCAGCTTGATATTCCGGCCGCCGTTGAGCGCATAGGGGATGATCTCCTTGTGCGTGTCATCGCTCTGGGTTTTGCCCAGCGCGATGAAAAACAGCGCGTACACCACGGTAATCACCGAAATGCCGGACATCGTATACCGGATAAATTTCTGCTTATCGCGTTTATAGAATTTGAAAATCACCGTCAGAAGGGTAAGGCTCAAAAGCGCGATGGCCACATAGGACCAGAACCGCGTGGGGTAATCCTCCAGACCGTAGGCGAGGGACTTTTTGCCGCCCTGTTCGCTGGATTTTACCATGAGTCCGATGGGCAGCGCGATGCCGAGCGTGATGCCGGCCGTCCATTTAATGGCGCGCTTCCAATCGATGCACTCCTGTTCCAGAGAAATGACGGTGGCAAGGCTCATCATCAGCGTGAGCATATAGAACCAGCGCGCGTAATACGAGGAGTTGAACAGCTGGAACGCGGAATTCAAAATCGGCACCATCGCCATAAAGAACAGGATGCCGAGCAGCTTTTTCAGCCAGTGCTTGCGGCGCATCTGCAGAAAGCCGATGACCCCCGTCATGCTGAACAGCGGCAGCCACGCGCCGAGCGAAGCCCACTTTGCCTCCGATTTCGGCGTGAAATTCGGCCTTGCCGGGATATCCGGCGGGAAGAAGAAGCACTCCAGGATATGGACGTAGCGCTGGTTCCAGTCGTAAAGCAGCGCGTTCCAGCCATCCGGCGGGTTGTTGACGCGCGGGTTCTGAATCACCGCAAGAATGGTGGGAACCAGCAGTACGCAGGAGCACAGAACGCCCAAAATCGCTTCGCAGAGGAGCAGCAGGAAATCGCGCACCGTGATCTTCCAGCTGCCGCAGAGCATGCGCAGGAACCAGTAGATCAGGGCAAAAACGACCTGTCCCACAAAAAAGTAATAATTTACAAAACAGCACGCGAACACCGTCAGCGCGAAAACGCCCCTGCGCCGCGTATACATGTATTCGTCCAGCGCCCAGAGCATGAGCGGAAAAAACACGATCGCCTCGTGGAAATGGTTAAAGAAAATATTGTAGACTGCAAAGCCGGAAAAGGCGTAAAGCATCCCGCCGATCACCGCGTAATCCGGGTTCCGGACATACCTTTTTAGATAGAGAAAGCCGGTCAGGGACGCGCAGCCGAATTTAAGGATGAGCAGCGGGCCCATCAGATACGGCACCGCGTTGCTCGGGAACGGGATGGTCAGCCAAAAGAACGGGCTCCCCAGCAGATAAAACGAATAGGAGCCGACAAAGTTGGCGCCGAGGTCGGTTGTCCAGCTCCATCCGATGTTTCCGCTTCGGATGGCGTCGTGGCACATCTGGTAGAACGGAACCTGCTGCACGTTGAAATCGCCGTAAAATAAAAAATACCCGTTATCAAAAAGAATAAACGGAATAAAAAAAAGAAAAGAAACCGCGATGCCGTAAAGGAAAGCCTTGAGGTAATAGTTTTCCCTCTTGTTCCTATATAACAGGTTGCTCAAGCCGCCGCCCCCATTTCTTAAAACAAAAACTATTATATCACACAGCTTTTATCTAAATAAAGGGGATTTTAAAAATTACTGTTTCCGTATTGTAAATTTTACTATTTCTTATTATAGTTAATGTGAGTGAATGCCCCGTGAATAACGAATGAAATTGAGGAGTTTTTATACGATGTTCCATTTTTACGCCATGCTGTCGCGCATGAAGCTGATCAGCCGGTGGGGGCTGATGCGCAACACCCGCAGTGAAAACCTCTGCGAGCACAGCTTTGAAACCGCCGTCATCGCACACGCGCTCGCCGTGCTGCGCAACACCCGCTACGGAGGAAACGCAGACCCGGAGCGCGCCGCGCTGCTTGCGCTTTATCACGACGCCAGCGAAATCCTTACCGGCGACCTTCCCACCCCGGTAAAATACTTTAATCCCGAAATCCGCGCCGCCTACCGCGAAGTGGAAACCGTGGCGCAGACCAAGCTGCTGACCATGCTGCCGGACGACCTGAAGCCGTGCTACGAATCGGTGTTCCGCGCCGCCGGCAAGGGCGACCGGGAACTGCTTCCGCTGATCAAGGCCGCGGACAAGCTTTCCGCCATTATAAAATGCATGGAGGAAAAGGGAATGGGAAATTCCGAATTCTCCAAAGCGGAAACCACGCTGCGGCAGGCGGTAAGCGATATGCACCTGCCGGAAGCCGACTGTTTTATGGAGGAGTTCCTGCCCTCCTACGCCCTGACTCTGGATGAGCAGGATTAACTAAAACGTTAACATTCCTATATTC
>JAEWUH010000070.1 GCA_023397245.1 Bacillota bacterium
AAGGGCTGCTCGGCCATTCCGACGCCGATGTACTGGCGCACGCGATTGCGGATTCCCTGCTGGGCGCGGCTGCCCTGGGGGATATCGGCGGACTTTTTCCGGATACCGATCCGGCTTATAAGGATGCAGACAGCCTCAAGCTCCTTTCCGCCGTCTGCGAGCTGCTTTGGGAAAAGGGCTATACCGTAGGAAACATCGACGCTACGGTGATTGCACAGGCGCCCAAACTGAAACCGTATATTGAAACGATGCGGCGCAATCTTGCGGCTGCCTGCGGAATCGGCATGGAGAAGGTCAGTGTAAAGGCAACTACAGAGGAGAATCTAGGCTTCACAGGGGCGGGCGAGGGCATCGCAGCCCATGCCGTCTGTATCATCGAATCGTAACGAAATATATTTTCCCGCGTATCACAGCCAAGTAGTCAAAAGGATTGCCTCCGGCATAATCTGTAGTAATATAGAGAGGTGATTAATGTGGGCAAGCCTTTGATTATGTTAAGCTCAATCACATATGCTATGAAAAGCCGTGATATTTTATTTCAGAACGGGATAAAATCCTATGTGGAGAGAACGCCGCATGTTAACGGAGACGTTGGCTGCGGTTACAGTATATATGTACCATTCCGGACAGACGAGGCGGAACGGATTCTGAGAAGTATGGGAATCAAAATTCTCGGCCGCTTGGAAAGGGACGGTATTTCATGATCTATCTTGATAATGCCGCCACAACATATCCCAAGCCTATGTCTGTTCAGAACGCTGTCAGCAGCGCGCTGCGAAACTACGGAGCAAACCCCGGCCGTGCAGGCCACAGCATGTCCATGGCGGCGGCGGAGGAAATATATCGCACCCGGAAAGCGGCGGCGGATTTCTTTAAGGCACCAGGAGAGGAATGTGTGGCATTTACATTAAACTGCACGCACGCCGTCAATTATGTTTTAAAGGGTCTGTTAAAGCCCGGCGACCATGTTGTTACCTCCTGCCTGGAGCATAATGCGGTAATGCGGCCGCTGAAGGCGCTTTCCGAACAGGGGATAACCTATTCTCAGGCACAGGTTTATCCGGGGGACAACGACGCGACTGTGGATTCCTTTCGGAAAGAGATCAAGGAAAATACCGCGCTGATTATCTGCACGCACGTTTCCAATGTATTCGGTATCCGGTTGCCGATTGAACGGATTGCCGCTTTGGGTCATGAATACGAAATTCCCATTGCGGTTGACTGCGCGCAGTCCGCGGGAGTTCTTCCAATCGATATGGCAACATACGGCTTCGATTACCTCTGCATTGCAAGCCACAAGGGGCTCTATGCGCCGATGGGTACCGGGATGCTGATAACGCCGAACGGCTCGAATTTGAAAACCGTGATCGAGGGCGGCACCGGAACAGTTTCCGCTTCGCTCAGCCAGCCCCAGACCATGCCGGACAGAATGGAAAGCGGAACACAGAATATGCCCGGAATTGCCGGAATTCGCGCCGGAATTGAATTTGTACAGTCCAAAACCATAGACAAAATTTATCAGCATGAAATGTCATTGATTCAGTATTTATATAAAAGCCTTTCCGGAATGAAGCACATAAAGCTTTACACGCCGGAGCCTATTGCGCCTTATTTCGCGCCGGTTCTTGCGTTCAACGTATCCGACAAGCCCAGTGAAACGGTCGCTCAGAAACTGAACGAGCATGGGTTTGCGGTTCGCGCCGGACTGCACTGCGCTCCGGCCGCGCATGAGTTCATGGGTACCCTGAATCAGGGCGCCGTACGCGTATGTCCTTCAATTTTCAGCAATATAAACGAAATACGGAGTTTCTCTTTTACTTTATCAAAGATAATCTAAAAATACAAAATAAAAAGATTGCATATGGATTTTTATATGTTAAAATTAGATTTGGGATGTTTTATTTCATCGGAAGGAAGAAAGCTATGGACTATATTATAAATGCCTGGAAATCGTTTATTAGCCTCGTAGAGCTGTTTCGTTTTTCCGATGCTTTAGACGTAATCCTGGTTTCTTTTATTATATTCAGCGCAATTAAACTTGTACGTGAAACAAGAGCGGAGCAGCTGGTAAAAGGAATTATTGTTCTGCTGGCCGTTTGGGGCGCATCCTATATTCTGCAGCTGTATATGATGAAAACCCTGCTGAATTACTTTTTCCAGTTTGCGGTCACCGCGTTTCTTATCGTATTTCAGCCGGAAATCCGCCGTGCCCTTGAGCAGATTGGGCGGACGGGAATCGGCAACAAGCACTGGACTTTCGGTATTCCGACGGACGATGAGGAGGTCCTTCTGCAGCAGAACCGCAGAGGGGTAAACGCGGTGGTTGACGCCGCGGCCGTGCTGCAGAAGCAGAAAACCGGCGCATTAATCGTATTTGAAAGAAAAACGAAGCTGGGGGATATCATTGACACCGGAACGGTGGTCAATGCGATTCCCTCCGCTCCGATTATCTGCAATGTCTTTTTTAACAAAGCACCCCTGCATGACGGCGCGATGATTATACGCAACGGCATGCTGTACGCAGCCGGCTGCATTCTGCCGCTTACCAAAAGCGATAATGTAAGCATTGAGCTTGGAACACGCCACAGGGCGGCAATCGGCATGAGTGAGAACTCGGACGGCGTAGTCGTCGTTGTGTCCGAAGAAACGGGGCAAATTTCTGTTGCGGTAAACGGAGTGCTTACGCGCAATTATACAAGGGAAACTCTGAAAAGCGCCTTGGAAGGCCTTATCCTGCCCAGCACTTCCGAGCAGGGTGAAAAGCGTTCGGGAAAAATCCCTTCAATCTGGAGGGGGAAACGATCATGAAACATAAAAAGTTTAACATTACAAGACTGTTTTACAACGATAAATTCGTTATGGTTTTCTCTTTGCTGGCGTCTATTGTATTATGGGGCGTTATGGCTACCACCAATACGGAGCAGTTTCCCCGCCAGATAACAGACGTACCGATCGTGATTAATCTTTCGGACTCCGCCCAGGCGGACGGACTGAAGGTTTTCAGCCCGGTGAATGCCACGGCAACGGTTGCGATTAAGGGAAACAGCCTGATCGTAAAGCAGATACAGGCGTCCGATCTGCAGGTTGTTGCGCAGCTGGCTTCTACCATTACAACCCCCGGAAGCTATACGTTCAATCTTTCGGCACAGAAAAAGGGTACGCTGACGGATTTTGAAGTGGTTTCCATTAACCCGAACCAGACGATTATCAGCGTGGACCGTTCCAAGGAAAAAACGTTTCCGATTGAAAGCAATATATCCTATAAGCAGGATTATCAGGCCGATACCAATTATTTTGTAAGTACACCTACCTTAAGCAGCGATACCGTAACGATATCCGGCCCGGAGAAAGAGATTTCTCAGGTCAATAAGGTAGCCGTGCAGTACGAAATCAGCGAAACCCTAAGGGATACGAAGAACTTTACGGCGGATTTGATCTTATTTGACGCAAACGGGAACCGAATAACACCGAACAGGCTGAAGATGAGCGAAACCAAGGTGGACGTATCCATACCGGTACTCGCGAGAAAAGTAATGCCGTTTAAAGTCAATTTCACGAACCAGCCTGCCGGTTTGCTCCTTACGTATGGGCAGATTGCGGTCAATCCGGAATCCATTGACGTAGCCGGGCCGAAGGACATTCTTGCGAATCAGTCGGAAATAAGCCTTCCGCCCCTCGACTTTTCCGGCATCAGTCCCACGAAAAACACGTTTGATGTGAATGTTACCCTGCCGAACGGCTGTAAGAATCTCAGCAGCATCCCGGTTGCGAAGGTCACCCTGGACTTGAGCGGGTTTTCCACAAGGCAGGTCGTCGTAAATAACTTTATTGTAAAGAACCTTTCTTCCAATAAAACGGCCAGCATTTTTACAAGCAGTCTTGACGTTACGGTGGTCGGGCCGGAACCGGAAGTATCCAAGCTTACTTCAGGCAGTCTGGTTGCCCAAATCGATATGTCCGGCAAAGAAAACTTTACAGGGCATACGGAAATGCCGGTTACTTTCAGTATCAGCAATGCCGCCAGTTCCTGGGTTTACGGCAGCTATATGGCGAATCTCAGCGTAATCGATAAAACAGAATAGGACAAAGATGCTGCCCCGCAGCGGTTCGAGAAACCGCGGCGGGGCAGCTTTTTTATACGGACAACCGCTTCATATCGTACCGAACGTTCAAGCTGATTTTTGCCTTCAGGTCGCACGGGATAGACTGAGCCCACCCGCGCAGCTGCATACCGGCTTTTAGCTTCACCGGCAATGCCCAATCGTGCCTTTCACTTTCAGCGGCACAGTCGGTGGTTATACGGAGTAAGGCCTATTACAGCGAGGGGCCCGCAGACTGAACAGCCTGCGGGCCCCTCGCTGTTGGAATTAATGAATCAGAGATGAAGTAAGGAATATCGTAGACATTAACGAGGAAACAAGGGAAACAACGGTGATCTGCGTATTGATGGAAGGCCCTGCGGTGTCCTTGAACGGGTCGCCGACGGTGTCGCCGACTACCGCGGCTTTATGAGCATCCGAGCCCTTTCCGCCGTTATTGCCGGATTCAATGTATTTCTTCGAGTTATCCCACAAACCGCCCGCATTGCTCATGAACAGGGCAAGCAGCAGGCCGGATACGATATTGCCGCAAAGGAACCCGCCGATTGCCTGAACGCCGCCGATAAACCCGACGATCAGGGTTGCGATAATCGTCATAAGGCCGGCCGGGATCAGTTCCTTTAAAGCGCCGACGGTTGCAATTTCAATACATTTGCTGTATTCCGGAACAACGCCTTCCTTGCCTTCCTTAAGCCCAAGTATTTCTCTAAACTGGCGGTGGATTTCGGCAACCATTCTCTGTGCGTTGCGGTCAACGCCGAGCATCAGCATGGCGGAGAATACGGCCGGAATCGCGGCGCCGACCAGAAGTCCGAAGAACACGATCGGATTCATAACATCAAACCCGGTGAGCTTCTGTAGATTCAGCTCCGCAGCGGCGTCGTTTACCTGGCTGATGAATGCGCCCAGCAGGGAGATCACGGTGAGGCCGGCAGCGCCGATGGCAAATCCCTTTGTAATCGCCTTTACGGTATTGCCCGCGCTGTCCAGGGAATCGGTGATTTCAAGAACATCGTCGCCCAGATCGCCCATTTCGGCAAGGCCGCGCGCGTTATCCACAATGGGGCCATACGCGTCGTTGGAAATAATCATGCCTACGATGGAAAGCATACCCACCGCCGCCATGGCAATGCCGAACAGCGCGTAGCCAGAGCCGAGCGGTTCACAGAGCTTGTAAGCGGCCAGAGCGGAAATCGCAATGCCGATCATAGCGGGAAGTGTGCTGAGGAAACCGTAGGAAATACCGGAAAGAATCGTAAACGCCGGGCCGGATTCTGAAGCTTTTGCAACTTGATGAACCGGCTTCTTCGTATCGTCTGTGAAGTAGTCGCTGGCAATGCCGATGATCACACCGACCAGCAGGCCGACTGCGCTTGCTCCCCAAATTCTCCAGTTCAGGCCGAATATCTGGGTCGCCAGAGCGGTTAATATGCCGAAAACAATCGTCGTAACATATGTACTGCTGTTCAGGGCTCTGGTCGGATTCCCTTTTTTGCCCATTCTGGCGGTGGCTACACCGATAATGGAAGCAAGCAGTCCGGCTGCCGCATAGCAAAACACCGTGCTGGTATTCAGCGTGTTTCCTGCCGCTTTATCCAGAGTTGCTCCAATCACAAGCGCCGCAGCCATGGAAGCTACATTGGAATCAAACAGGTCAGCGCCCATTCCTGCTACGTCGCCCACGTTGTCGCCTACGTTGTCGGCGATAACGGCCGGGTTTCTCGGATCGTCCTCCGGAATTCCGAGCTCGACTTTACCCACCAGGTCTGCGCTGATATCGGCTGTTTTTGTATAAATTCCGCCGCCTGCCTTTGCAAACAGTGCAAGGGAGCTTGCGCCGAAGCTGAAGCCCAGCAGAACGTTGGTATCATTGGTAATCAGCATAACCAGAGAAACGCCGAGCAGAGTACCGCCTACAACGGCCATTCCCATTACGGCGCCGCCGCGGAAGCCTGCCATAAAGGAGGGCTTGATTCCGTGCTGTGCCGCCTCGGCTGTTTTAATGTTCGCAATGGTGGCAATCCGAATACCGATGACGCCGGCAATCGCGGAGAAGACGGTTCCGCAGATGTAGGCAAGAGCCATAGAAAGGTTGTTCAGAATATGGCCGTTCCAAATCGGGCTGGGCAGAAAAATCAAAATTAAAAGTGCCGCAATGCCTGCAAATTTCGCGAGCATCTTGTATTCCTTGGTTAAAAAGGTATTTGCACCGCTTTTAATCAAACCGCCGACTTCCGCTATTCGTGGATTGGAGGATGGCAGATTCTTAACCCATTTGTACAGCCAAGCTGCCATAACGAAAGAAATAACGGAAACGATAATGGATACGACAAGGAAGAACGAAACATTGTTAGTCATTTAATCAACCCCTTCAATTAATAAATTGTACATATTTGCATTATATCACGACAAAATTTGTAAATATAGGTTAAAAAGAACGATAATGTTGATTAAAATTTGTACATAATGATGGACTTGCCTGCGGGTATGCATTTTAAAGCTTTAATATGCATCTTACCGAAAATTGATTGCAGAGAAGTAATTATGATGATATTCTAATGCTAAGAGATGAACGAATCTGCGAACGGGGTGTAAAATTTGAAACTGATCATTGACCAGTCGTTGGAGCATAAGGAAGTGGAAATAACGGTTCGCTGCGGCCTGATTGATCCGGCGCTGGAAAAACTGATTGCGCAGATCCGCCTTTATTCCTTTTCCGTTACGGGGAAAAAGGACGGGTCGAGCTATACCATCCGGCTTGAGGATATTTTCTACTTTGAATCCATTGATGAGAAAACCTTTCTTTACTGCGGCAAAGAGGTGTACGAATGCGGACTGAAAATTTATGAACTGGAGCAGCAGCTTGCCGAAACGGACTTTGTACGAATCAGCAAGTCCTGTATCCTGAATGTCATGAAGCTTGAGAGCGTACGCGCTCTGCTGAACGGAAAACTGGAAGCAAAGCTGGCAAACGGGGAAAAGGTAATCATCAGCCGCCACTATGTCCAATCGGTAAAAGAAAAACTTAATTTGTAAGGAGGAAGAGCAATGTCAAATTTTAAAGAGTATTTTACGTATGACTGTATTTCGTTTACGATTATTACGCTGATTTATGCCTTAATGGTAAAAATCAATGTCTTTCATTATCTGTCGGCTACCGAGCTGTTACAGCTTTTCGCCATGACGACCTGCGCGGTCACCTTGATGTATTTTACTAATTTACATTTCAGCAATACGATTTTTCAAATGGTTATTGTAAATCTCATCGATATCTTCATTTCAGTCTTTGGCCTCGGCGTGGCTTTTCACATGATTGACCTGACGCCGGTTAATATCCTTACGGTGTCTGTGATGATTTTGGTTTCTTATTTCGGCGTGTTCGGAGTAACGATCATCCGTTATCAGGCGGACGCGGACTGCATCAATAAAAGAATTAAAAAATTCCGGAACCGCAAGGAGGAAGAGTCCCATGAATAATTTATTAAATGTGTCGGATTTGAAAAAATCATACGGCAAGGTTGAGGCGGTAAAAGGAATTGATTTCTATGTGGAAAGGGGTTCTTTTTTTGCGTTTCTCGGGCCGAACGGAGCCGGAAAATCCACAACAATCGAAATGCTCTGCACTCTGCTGAAGCCGGACAGCGGCACAATCGAGCTGGACGGCTTTGCGGTAGGCAGGGAAGACGAAAAAATCCGCCGATCCATCGGAGTTGTGTTTCAGCGCAGCTTGCTTGATCCGCTTCTGACGGTCAAAGAAAACCTGTTTTTGCGCGGCGGGTTTTACGGTCTGTCCGGCGGAAGGCTGAAATCCGCGGCCGGCCGGGCGGCGGATGCCACGGGTGTGACGGAATTTCTGAACCGGCCTTACGGCAGGCTTTCCGGCGGTCAGCGGCGCAGGGCGGATATTGCCAGAGCGCTGATCCATACGCCGAAGATCCTGTTTCTGGATGAACCCACCACCGGACTTGACCCTCAGTCACGCAAAATGATCTGGGAAACCGTTCAGACGATTCAGAAAGAAAACGGCATGACGGTTTTTCTGACAACACATTATATGGAAGAGGCGGAAAACGCGGATTATATTACCGTAATCGATCACGGCAGGGTCTCCGCAAAAGGAACGCCGCTGGAACTGAAGAACCAATACAGCAGCGACTGCCTCAAAATCAATACCGAGGATTTGGAGCGGGTGAAGGAACTGCTGAATTCGGATCATATTGCCTATTCGCTGGAACCGGACTGCGTTAAAATACCTGTCCGCCATACAACGGAAGCCATTCCGATTTTAAAGATGTGTGAAGGTCTGATCCGAAATTTTGAGGTGCGAAACGGTACAATGGACGATGTGTTTATCAATATAACAGGGGAGGCCGTAAGGGAATGACCACGATGCTGCGGCGTAATTTAAAATGCTATTTCCGGAATAAATCAAGCGTATTTTTTTCTGTTCTTTCCATCCTGATTGTGTTTATTCTGTACTTTTTCTTTCTGGGAGATTTGATGGTTGAGGATTTCAAGAACGCAGCCGGCGTTAAATTTTTGATAGACAGCTGGATCATGTCGGGAGTTCTTGCAATTACGGGCGTTACCACCACTCTGGGCGCCTTGGGAACTATGGTTCAGGATAATGAAGATAAAATTTCGAATGACTTTCTGACTTCCCCGATCAAAAGATCACATCTGGCGGGCGGGTATGTTCTGAGTACCTTTGTAATCGGGACGATTATGAGCCTTTTGGCTTTGCTGTTTGCCGAGCTGTATATTGTGGCAAGAGGCGGCCAGCTGCTGACCGCAGAAAATCTGCTGAAAACATTCGGAGTCATATTACTTTCGGTTGCGTCTTCAAGCGCGATGACATTTTTTCTGGTAAGCTTTTTTAACAGCCAGAGTTCATTTTCTGCGGTAAGCATTATCGTAGGTACGGCAATCGGCTTTCTGACCGGAGTCTATATTCCGATCGGCGAACTGAACAGTACCATACAGTTCATTATGAAGCTTTTTCCCGTATCTTATACGGCATCGCTGTTCCGTACCGTTATGATGGACCAGGCCATGGCAAAAACGTTTGCTTTGGCTCCGGCCCAGACCGCGGAAACATTTAAGCAGGATTTAGGAGTTGTTTATCAGCTTTCCGGCCAGACGGTGAGCATATTGGGCAGCATTGTAATTTTACTTGTAGCAACGGTTCTGTTTTACAGCGTTGTCGTGGTGCGGATGAACCGTAAAAAGCTTTAATTCTGCATGCTCAGTCAGTGTGGAGCGTAACATATTAGAATCGGTTCGGACAGGAGAAATCACTTGCTTTTCTTTTCCCACTCAAGTATTATATTGTAGTATGCTAAAATTTATGCCGGAGTTTTCCATATCCTTTGGGTAGGTACTCCTTATTTGAGAGGGGTAAAGATTATGGCTTCTTCATCCAAATCGCAGAAAACCGCTGTGCTGCTGATGGCAACTTGTGCCGCGCTGTGGAGTATCGCGGGTATTTTTATAAAAATGGTTCCCTGGAACGCGCTGACGATTGCGGGCTTCCGCAGCCTGATTGCGGCGGTGGTTGTACTCATTTTTATGAAGTTTACAAAGAGAAAGATTAAAGTAAACCGTTCCTCGTTGATCGGCGCCCTGTTTGTCGGAGGTACTTTCTTTGCGTTTGTATCGGCGAATAAGCTGACTACCGCGGCCAATGCGATTGTGTTGCAGTTTACCGCGCCGGTGTTTATTCTGATCATTTCCGCGGTTGTGTACCATCAGCGCTTTTTTAAGGCAGACCTGCTTACGGTAGTGGTTACCCTGTTCGGTATCTCTCTGTTCTTTTTCGACCGGATCGGGGCGGGAAACCTCTTGGGAAACTGTGTGGCTATTTTTGCGGGTTTGCTGATGGCCGGAATGTATGTTGCCACTGGGCGCATGGATGACGATTCCCGCATGAGCGCGATCCTTTTCGGACATGTGATGACCGCGCTGATCGGGGTGCCGACCGCATTTATTTTTCCCACCCCGGTTACCGCGGTATCGGTTTTGAGCGTACTGACATTGGGGGTTATGCAGCTCGGTATCCCGTACATTCTTTACGGGCTGGCTGTAAAGAACTGCCCGCCGCTGGCCTGCTCTCTGGTGGGAGCGATCGAGCCGCTGCTGAATCCGATTTGGGTATGGATTTTTTACGGCGAGGCTCCCGGAATCTACGCGCTGTTCGGCGGCATCATTGTCATCGGTGCGGTTACCGGCTGGTGTATCTGGCGTGACCGCTTTCTTGCAAGCCGTCCGGCCGATGAAGTTTCTCAAAACGGCTGAACAAATAATCATAAAGGTGTGGCTGAGGCCATGCCTTTTTATTTTATCTGTGCATATTTTGTGATATAATAGGCCTTAATGGATTAGGAACCGTTAGAAAACTGCGGCAGAGCGATTGGCTTGCCGGTTTAAAATCAGAGGTTCTTTAAGAAAGCTGGAAGTTGAATGGAAACAGAAAAATTATTTTATGAAAACAGTTATTTAAGGACATTTTCTGCCAATGTATTGGAATGCAGCAAGCAGGACGGACATTATGCGGTTGTTTTAAACCGAACGGCATTTTTCCCGGAAGGCGGCGGTCAGCCGGCGGACATTGGAGTATTAAATACCGTAAATGTGCTGGATGTGCAGGAGCATGAAGGAAAAATCGTCCATACCACGGACCGCCCTCTGCCGGTGGGCGCGTCGGTAACGGGCGGAATCAACTGGCCGCACCGGTTTGATCTGATGCAGCAGCATTCCGGCGAGCATATTGTTTCAGGCATCGTACACAGGCTGTTCGGTCTGGACAACGTCGGTTTCCATATGGGAGCGAAAGCCGTAACCGTCGACTTCAACGGGGAGCTTTCCGAGGACGGAGCTGCGCTGGTGGAGTACCTCTCCAACACGGCGGTTTACCGAAACCTTCCTATTTCCGCGGAGTATCCTTCGCCGGAAAAGCTGGATTCGCTGGAATACCGCTGTAAAAAAGAGCTGAGCGGAAAAATCCGCATCGTGACCGTGCCGGAATACGATGTATGCGCCTGCTGCGGTACGCATGTAGCCCGTACGGGAGAAGTCGGCGCAATCAAACTTTTGTCCTCGCAGCGCTACAAGGGAGGTACGCGCATAACCCTGATGATCGGCGGCAGGGCTCTTGCCGATTACAATGAAAAGGCGCAGAGCGTGAACGCCGTTTCCGTCCTCCTTTCCGCAAAGCCGGAGGAAATTCTGCCGGCGACGCAGCGCCTGCTTGCGGAGAACAATGCGCTGAAGCAGCAGATTAATTCCCTGCAGGAGCAGATCTTTGAAGCAAAAGCGTCCGCGCTGGACAAAGGCGCGAAAAATGTCTGCCTGTTTGAAAACGATCTCGGGCCGAATGAGCTTCGCAAATTCTGCCTTCTGCTGAGCGGGAAGTGCAGCGGCGTCGCCGCCGTTTTTTCGGGCGGCGGACAGGCCGGGTATAAATATGCACTGGCAAGCGCAAACGAGGATGTGCGTCCGATCGGCAAGGAATTGAATCAGAAATTCAGCGGACGCGGCGGCGGCTCCAGAGAACTGGTTCAAGGCTCTCTCACTGCGGTACAGGAAGAACTGGAGCAGTTTTTTGATTGACAAAAGATACTGCAGCTTAAAACAGGTAAGCGTAATCAGCGGCTGAAAAGCTTACCAGGCAAAAAATGCTTATTGGTTTGTTAAATCGCTTTGAAATTCACGTTCGAAATATAAAATGACAGTTGGAGGAATTTCCCATGTTCAGCTTTAAAAACGATTACAGCGAAGGGGCGCATCCCGCGATTATGGAGGCGCTCACAAAAGCAGGCAGTGTGCAGAACGAAGCTTACGGCAAGGACAGCCACAGCCTTCATGCAGCCGAACTGATCCGCGGACAGATCGGCTGCGCCGATGTGGACGTTTATTTTCTGGTCGGCGGTACGCAGACAAACCTGACCGCAATTGCTTCCTTCCTGCGCCCGCACGAAGCGGCAGTCTGCGCCAAAACCGGACATATCAACGTGCATGAAACCGGTGCGGTGGAAGCGACCGGACATAAGGCGGTAGTAACGGCGTCTTCCAATGGAAAACTTACTCCGGAATCGGTGAAACAGGCTCTGGAAAGTCATACCGATGAACATATGGTCAAACCAAAACTGGTGTATATTTCCGATTCAACGGAAATCGGAACGGTTTACAGCAAAAAAGAGCTGGAAAATTTGAGTGCTTTCTGCAGGCAGAACCGGCTTTATCTGTATCTTGACGGCGCCAGACTCGGCTCCGCTCTTACCTCCGGCAGCGATCTTACTCTGCAAGACCTGCCCCGTCTGACGGATGCGTTCTATATCGGCGGGACAAAAAACGGCGCACTGTTCGGAGAAGCGCTGGTTATCGTTAACCCTGCGCTCAAGGAGGATTTCCGTTACATGATCAAGCAGAGGGGCGCGATGCTTGCAAAGGGTATGGCGCTCGGCGTTCAGTTTGAAGTCCTGTTTCAGGATCGCCTCTATTTTGATCTGGCTGCACACGCAAATGAAATGGCGGCAAAGCTGCGTAAGGCAATAGCCGGTTCCGGCTTTGCGTTTTTGACCGATTCGCCGACCAACCAGATTTTCCCGATTCTTCCGGACAGTCTGGTAGAAAAACTGCGGGGAAATTACGATTTTGAGCTCTGGGAGAAGCGGGAGGACGGTACATCGGTAATCCGGCTGGTTACGTCATGGGCAACATCGGAAAGCGTGGTACAGAAATTCATACAGGATTTTAATAACCTGGCTTGACCGGATGATGTAAAAAATCGATGAAGGGGAGATTATGATGAAAAAGCTGAACTTTTCAATTCTGTGCGCGGGGCATATCGCGGAAACCATGGCGAGAACGGTTTCAAAAATGGATGAGGTTGTGCCGTATGCCGTAGCGGCACGCGATTTAAGCCGTGCAAGCCGTTTTGCCGAAAAATACGGGTTTCAAAAGGCGTACGGCTCCTATGAAGAGCTGGTGAACGACGCGGACGTTGACCTTGTTTATGTCGCTTCTCCTCATTCGCTGCATTACGAACACGCGAAGCTGTGCCTGCTGCATGGCAAACACGTTTTATGCGAAAAGCCGATGACCGTCAATGCAAAGCAGGCCAAAGAACTGTTCCGCCTGGCGAAGGAAAGAAAGCTCTTCATCATGGAGGCGGTCTGGACAAGATTCCAGCCGTTTGCGGCAAAGCTGAAGGAAGTCCTTGACAGCGGAGCGATCGGCGACCTGCAAACCATGCTGGTTACCTTCGGGCAGGATTTAAGGCACGTTGAAAGACTGGCATCGCCGGAGCTTGCCGGAGGGGCCCTTCTTGACCTCGGCATTTATCCGCTCACCTTTGCTTCCATGTTTTTCGGAACAAAAGTAAAGCAGATCACGTCTGCCGCGGTAAAAACCGAACAGGGCGTTGACGGGCAGAACAGTATCACGCTGGTTTATGAAGACGGGCGCATGGCGATCCTTAACAGCTGCTTCCTGTGCACGATGAAAAACCAGGGAATTATTTACGGTAACAAAGGCAGGGTGGAAGTGGATTCGTTCTGGCACCCGCAGGAGTTCCGTGTTTACCGGAACGGGGAAGCGGAGCCGGAAATCGATGAGGCTCTATTTGATTTTACCGGTTACGAATATGAAGTGCGCGCGGCGGTAAGGGCAATCGCGCAGGGTGAGCCGGAATGCTCTCAGATGCCGCAGGAAGAAACGCTCCGCGTCCTGAGAATCATGGATCGGCTCCGCGCGGATTGGAATATGAAATATCCTTTTGAATAAGCGAGCCGGAGGAAACAGACATGGATATCCGATATGACAACACCATTTCTGAAAAAGATTACAACCGCCTGCGCAGGTCGGTCGGCTGGGATGAAATCCCGCCCCAAACAGCGCAGGCAGGGCTAAACAATTCCGAATACATCGTCGCTGCCCTGTGCGGCGGCGAGCCCGCGGGCATGGCAAGGGTTATCAGCGACGGAGGCTATGTCCGTTACATTGCGGATGTTGTGGTTCACCCGGACTATCAGGGCCGCGGAATCGGCAGGGCAATGCTCAATCAAATCATGGAGCACATCAGGAATGGGAAAAGGAATGGCGAAAGGATCATGGTGTGCCTTATGGCGGCGAAGGGGAAAGAGCCGTTTTATAAGAAATGCGGCTTGGAACAACGGCCGAATGAGAATTACGGCGCCGGGATGTCGCAGTGGATTGAATGACTTTTTATTATCCCGGGTTCCAATAAAAAAATACCGAATAGGTTATATTAGTCCGTAAACAGTCATATACATATTGTCCTTTACTGAATTAGTCAAATCACTTAAATGGAATTATGCAATAGTTGCTAATAATTTAACAAATGTTGATGAAATCTATTGCATATCAAATTTAATTGTGATATATTTAACATAGACGATAAATTTGTTATTATTTTAACAAAGTATCGCATCTGATTTGTAATTTATAAATCCAAACACGGTATTTCAGAATTATAAGGAGGAAAATTCATGTCAAAGAAAATCGTTTTAGCAGGTGCCGTTCGTACGGCTGTAGGTAAGATGGGCGGAGCGCTTTCTGACGTTCCTGCATCAACACTCGGTTCCATTGTAATCAAAGAAGCTTTGAACCGCGCAAAGATCTCCCCGGATCAGGTCGATGAGGTTCTGTTTGGCTGCGTTCTTCAGGCCGGTTTGGGCCAGAATGTTGCGCGTCAGGCTGCCATCTATGCAGGTATCCCGGTGTCCGTTCCTTCTCTTACTCTGAACAACCTGTGCGGCTCCGGCCTTAAGGCGGTTAATATGGCAGCTGCGCTGATTCAGGCCGGCGAAGCGGATATCATTGTTGCCGGCGGTGTAGAGAACATGTCCGCTGCTCCGTACGCACTTGAAAAAGCACGTTTTGGCTACCGCATGAACGACGGCAAAGTGATTGACCTTATGATTAAGGATGCCCTTACGGATGCTTTCAATAACTACCATATGGGTATTACCGCCGAAAACGTTGCTGAAAAGTACGGCATTACCCGCGAAATGCAGGATGAATTTGCGGCAAACAGCCAGCAGAAGTGCGAAAAGGCGATGGCGGAAGGCAAATTCAAGGATGAAATTGTTCCGGTTCCGATCAAAGTAAAGAAAGAAACCGTTCTGTTCGATACCGATGAAGGCCCGCGTGCAGGCGTCACCAAGGAAGGCATTGCAAAAATGAAGCCCGCGTTCAAGGCGGACGGCACAGTTACCGCCGCGAATGCTTCCGGCATCAATGACGGCGCGGCTGCAATTGTTGTGATGAGTGAAGAAAAAGCAAAAGAACTCGGCGTAACTCCTATGGCTACATGGGTCGCCGGCGAGTCCGCGGGTGTGGATCCCTCCATCATGGGTGTCGGCCCCGCATACAGCACCAAGAAGGTTATGGAGAAAACCGGCCTTACCGTGGACGATATGGACCTGATCGAAGCAAACGAAGCATTTGCGGCGCAGTCCCTCGCGGTTGTAAAGCTTCTGAATCTTGATACTTCCAAAGTAAACGTAAACGGCGGCGCAATCGCGCTCGGTCATCCGGTAGGCGCTTCCGGCGCCCGTATCCTTGTTACCCTGCTGCATGAAATGCAGCGCAGAAAATCCAAATACGGCCTTGCTACTCTCTGCGTAGGCGGCGGCATGGGTGTTTCCGCCATTGTTAAAATGGGCGAATAATGACGGATAAGGATGGTAATCAGACTATGAATTATGTGAAATACGAGCAGAAAGATTTTGTCGGCATTATCACGATCGACCGTGAAAAAGCACTCAACGCGCTGAACAGCGAAGTCCTTACCGAACTGGATGCCGTTGTGGACGGTGTTTCCATTGATACCACAAGATGCCTGATCATCACCGGCGCAGGCCAGAAATCCTTTGTTGCCGGAGCGGATATCAGCGAAATGAGCAAGCTGTCCAAAGCGGAAGGCAGGGCCTTCGGTGAAAAGGGCAACGCGGTTTTCCGTAAAATCGAGAAGCTGCCGATCCCGGTTATTGCCGCTGTGAACGGATTTGCACTCGGCGGCGGCTGCGAGCTTTCGCTCAGCTGTGACATACGCATTGCCGCGGAAAACGCCGTGTTTGCGCAGCCGGAAACCGGCCTGGGTATTACCCCTGGCTTCGGCGGTACACAAAGGCTTGCCCGTACTATCGGTATCGGAAAAGCAAAGGAAATGCTTTACACCTGCGGCAAGGTAAAGGCGGAAGAAGCGTTAAGGCTCGGTCTTGTCAATGCCGTTTACCCGGCAGATCAGCTGATGGAAGAATGCCTCAAGCTTGCCAACCGCATTGCCGCGAATGCTCCTATCGCCGTTCGCGCTTCCAAAAAGGCGGTCAACGACGGAATGCAGGTTGACATTGACGCCGCAATCGCAATCGAGGCGGAGCAATTCGGAAACTGCTTTGAATCCGAGGATCAGAAGAATGCAATGGCTGCTTTCTGCGAAAAGCGTAAGCCGGATCCTTTTGTGAACAAGTAATTAAATTATAAATAAAACTAAGGGGGATTATCATGATAGTTGGAGTTATTGGCGCAGGTACCATGGGTTCCGGCATTGCGCAGGCGTTTGCACAGACCGAAGGCTATTCCGTTAAGCTCTGCGATATCAACGAAGAATTTGCGGCTGGCGGAAAGGCCAAGATTGCGAAAGGTCTGAAGAAGCTTGTTGAAAAAGGCAAGATGGAGCAGGCCAAGGCGGACGAAATTCTTTCCAAGATTACAACCGGCACGAAGGAAATTGTGTCCGACTGCGATCTGATCGTTGAGGCCGCTCTGGAAAACATGAAGATCAAAAAAGAGCTTTTCAAGGAGCTTGAGAAAATCTGCAAGCCCGACGCTGTTTTCGCCACCAATACATCCTCTCTTTCCATCACGGAAATTTCCCAGGGACTTGACCGCGCCGTTATCGGTATGCATTTCTTCAACCCCGCGCCGGTCATGAAGCTTGTCGAAGTAATCGCAGGCATTACAACTCCTGTTGAGACGGTGGATAAGATCAAGGCCATTTCCGTGGAAATCGGCAAAACCCCGGTTCAGGTGAACGAGGCCGCAGGCTTTGTTGTAAACCGTATCCTGGTTCCGATGATCAACGAAGCGGTCGGCATCTACGCGGACGGCGTTGCTTCCGCGGAAGACATCGATACCGCCATGAAGCTCGGCGCAAACCATCCGATGGGACCTCTTGCTCTGGGCGATCTGATCGGTCTGGATGTTGTTCTCGCCATCATGGATGTTCTTCAGTCCGAAACCGGCGATCCCAAATACCGCGCGCATCCGCTGCTCAGGAAGATGGTTCGCGGCGGACTGTTAGGCAGAAAGACCGGCAAGGGATTCTTTGACTATACCAAATAACGATGGATAGAAGCATATCAGTTTAAAACATATTCTGCCTATTCCGGCGGATAAAATCTGCAAATCGGCATTGCAGGCCGTGCCCCGCACCAGCAGGACCTGCAACCGCCTGTTGGTATATTTTATCTTGCCGGAATAAGCAGTTTCTGTATCAACTGGTATGAAATTAAATTTGGAGGAACGAGTATGGATTTCTTACTAAGCAAAGAACATGAAATGGCTCGCACGCTCTTCAGAGAGTTTGCGGAAACAGAAGTAAAACCGCTTGCGCAGGAAGTTGACGAAGACGAGCGTTTCCCTTCTGAAACAGTTGATAAAATGAAAAAACTCGGATTTATGGGAATTCCCATTTCGAAGGAATACGGCGGCCAGGGCTGTGATACGCTCGCTTATGTTTTATGCGTGGAAGAGCTTTCCAAAGTCTGTGCTACCACGAGCGTTATTGTTTCCGCCCATACCTCCCTCGGCTCCGACCCGATTAAGAATTTCGGTACGCCGGAGCAAAAAGAAAAGTACTTAAAGCCCCTTGCTTCCGGAAAACTGCTCGGCGCTTTTGCACTTACCGAGCCGAATGCGGGTACGGATGCTTCCGGCCAGCAGACAAAGGCCGTTCTTGAGGGTAACCATTATGTCCTCAACGGCAGCAAAATCTTCATCACAAACGGCGGCAAGGCGGACATCTATATTG
>JAEWUH010000084.1 GCA_023397245.1 Bacillota bacterium
TGTACGGAAGAACTCCGTCGGCGCAGCCTGCTGCACAATACTGCCAAGCAGCTGTTTGCCCTGTGCAGCCACCTTCCTGCCCGGATACCGCTTTTCTTCATAGCGAGCTTCCAGCACTTGCATCTCAGAAAGCGTATTGCGGCTATAGGTCTGAAAGGTTTGCATCATGGAATCTTCATCATCATTGACGGCAGTAGAATGAAACAACTCCTTCATCACATCACGGACGATCTTCTTATCCTTGTCAGACACGCGAACCCGCTGCTCCACCAGCAGCTTTTCCACGAAGGCCTTCTTGGTAATCAGGCTGATGATTTCTTCATCCAATTTATTCTGGAGTGTCACGCTGACACCGTTGACCGTAAAGGCCAGATCGCCGCGTTTGAACAGTTTGGCAACCAGCCACTGCACATCGTCTTCCACAAAGCCATAGGGAGCCTTCATAAAACGGTCTTTGATTGTCTTCATAGAGGTCTTCATGTGCATATGAGTATTTCCTGCCACGAACTGGAGAACATCGTCCAGCGCAAGAGCATTGGCTTCCTTTCCGTCTTCCGTTTTCAAGGACATCTGGTTGGAAGTACGCATCAGCTTGCGAATATCATCCTCGTTCGTGGCCGTATCGATATAGGACAGCTTATGATAAACTGTTGTAACCAACCGGCCAATCGCCTCATTAACCCGGCCGGAGACTTCCTTGGCACCAATTTGTGCTTTGTCGCCATTCACATAAATGGCGGCAACCTTCAAAGACTCCGTTAGAAACAGGCGGGCGTTGCTGTTGCGCTCCCGCATTTCCAGACGCTTAGCCTCCTTGATGGTCTCGTATTTGGACAATGCCGAGGAAGTATTGAGACGCAGGAACTTTTCAATTTTCAGGTAGGTTTGGATTTCATCCATAAAGACACGGTCATCCGGAAGGACAACCAGCACTTCTTTGCCCTGTCCGGACATCATTCGCAGGGTAGTCTCTTCCGTGCCATACTCGGAAGCCGGAGTCAGAATACGGACACCCACATCATAGGTTTGATTGGCCTTATAGGGACGGTCGTCCACTGTCTGGTTGAAGGAGAAAGAATAACGGCCATTGAATGCCGGATAACGATATTTCTTATCCGGGAAGATATCCTCGAAAATCATCTCGGATACCTTGTTGATAATCTCAGCCATCTCAACATTCTGGCCGTCAATTTCGCGGTTGATTTCCTGCTCTTCGTCGGTCAGGAAAACATAAATGTCGCCGTTCTTCTGCACCAGCATCTGGCGCATCAGGACTTTTAGCGCCTCTTCCACTTTGGCTTTCAGCTCAATTCGGTCATCGTCAATATTGGAGATCATCAAACTGGTGATGTTGTCAATATTGGCCGTGACGTCCTGCACATACTTGATGAGGAACAGGGTTTTCAGCACATTGATTGCAAAGACATCCCTGTCTTTGCCTTCCGGGTTGATGTAGCTGTTTTCATATGCCCTGATGATCACGCCGCGGTGGCTGTGATCCAAGAAGTTCTCCAGAACATCATAAAAAGCATGGAAGGGAACGATTGTTCCTTCACTTTGCTCCTTGTATTCCATTGCGGATTCCTTAAACATGGCAAGCATGGAGCGTTCCCCTTCGGAGAGGTGTTTTCCGGACGCACCGTGCGTACGGATAGAAGTCAAAACGCTTGCCAGCAAATTGAACTGATATGGAACAAAGGGATAAACGCGGGAGAAATCCTTCCCATCCGCATACAGTTTTTTCTCAGCACCGTCATTGAAAACGATCAGGTTTTTGAGGATAGTTGCTTTTTGCCCATATAGCAGCCGCAGTGTCTGAGCCGCCGTGTCATTCTTTTCCAGAATACGCTTTTTAATAACCGCATCCACGTTGGCAGAGGACAAGGACAGACGGGTATCGAAACGGCCTTGAATCTTGGAGAAGTCGTTTCCCTTAACCTTTGTTACGGAGTCAATGTCCTGCTGACTGGTCACGATGACCCAGACCTTACCGTTGCATTCTTTGCCCAGTTCTTCGGTAACGGTCTGCATGTTCAGCATCAGCTTGGAATCGTCGCCTATATACTGGCCGACCTCATCCGCCAAAAAGACAACATGATGATTGTTTCCTTTTCGGTCAATATATGCCTTCACACGCTTTGCAAAATCTTCAATGCTGATCCGGTATGGCTCCGACGCTTTTTCACACCAGTTGCGGGCAGCCTGTTCACTCATAAAATTCATCGCAGTCAGAACGTCCACAATCGTATCCTGAATGAAATCGAAGTCCTGACGGGAATTCTTCCACGGCTCTCCATACTCAGCCTCAAATTTTTCTTTGAATTCGGTAAAGCGTCCGTCTTCTGTCAGGCGGCGCTCCAAATCAGCAAGGAACGGCATAGACCCGCAAAAGCCCTGCATCTCATTGAACACTTTCAGAAAGACATTGACAATAGCATCTTTGTTCTGTTTTCCGTTCGAATCACTTTTGGAGTCAATATTGAAAAGGACAGCATCCGTGGGCGTATTTGCAGCCAGCTGCATATCGGCAAGCACCATAGGGTCCATAATTTTTTTATCATCCACAAAATAATCAATGGCGCGTCTGCCGTTAACCTCGCGATTCTCCAACAGATAGGACAGAATTTTCAGGAAATGAGATTTACCGCTTCCAAAGAAGCCGGAAATCCACGCGCCCATTTTCGGGGTTGTGCCGACAATCCCTTTTTTATAAGAAGCAAAGAAGTCCGCAAAATGCTTTTGCAGTTCTTTGGTTATAACATACTCTCCCAGTTCCTGCTTGACGTTGGTATTCTCATCCTGGCCAACGATGATAACCCCTTGAATTTCACGGTCAATGGGTTTGGCAAACATGTCCTTAATCAGCATTTCAGCGTTCTCCTTAGCGCACTATTCGAAATGCGCGATAGTAATTATCTTCTTTTAGTTCATTAAATACAACCAGTTCCTGTTCGGTGTAGGTGCCGGGGTAAAAAAGAATCACCGGCACCGCTGCAAATTCCTGCGGCATATTGTAAAGAACTTTATTAAAGACCTCCGGCGATTGAAGCAGTGGATAGCACTTGCCAATTCCAGTAAGGAACACCACTGCATTCTCGGGCGTATGGTCGATGATATATTTTACAATCAGGTTGTCCTTGTCGGTAATTTTCAGTGTGTGCTGCACCGCTGAGACAACACGGGCCAAGCCCTTATTCTTTTCAAAGTCTTCGCATTTTGCAATGAAGTTCTTGCTCTCCAGATGATCCATGATAAAATCATATAGATCGAACACCACCAGCTCAAAACCATCGGCTCCTTTGGCATTCTTGTTCTTGAGATAGGCAATCCGTTCTCTGACTTCCAATTCTTTTTCCGGTGGATAATCAAACACCCAGTAGTTGACCTCGTTTGCTTTTCCTCTGTTCTGCCGAAAAGACGGCTTCTTGATAATAGTTTCCATCTGATCCAAGCGTTCTTCCAAGCTTGCCATTATCTTACCCCTGTTAAGGCATGAGTAATCAGCTCCATGCCGTTATCATTCAGCCAATGCTCCAGCAGCGGGTCCAAAATCGGCCTGTTGATTCTGCGAACGCCCTTGCCCTTGTCAGTCATACCCGCCTCAAAAAGCATGGTCTTGTAACTGCCACCAAGCCGTTTAATTGTTGCATCCGTCCAATCTGCCACTTTGTCATCCTGCACCTGCTTGTTCTTAAAGAAAACACGCACATCGCTGTCGGCATACTCGTTGCTGCCAACAATCATTTTTTCTCGGATGATCTCATACACAAAATCGAAAAACAGTGTGTCATTTGCCATCGCAGCGGCCAGCGCAAACAGCTTCTGTGTGGAAACGTCGCTGCTCATAAATACCGGATAGAAGGTTGGTCTCAGGCAGCCAATTCGAGTTGCGACTGTATTGAAAATCTTTTCGGCACGATCCTGAGTGGGTGCGCCAAAGATGTTCTGCTCCTGATTTAATTTTTTGATTTCTTCGATTGTCTTTCCCTCATTCAAAATACCTACTACCTTACGGAGCTCCATGAACCAAAAGGAAAGCTTGACCGCACCTGCGCTGTACTCTTTTCTTACCATGATGACATCCGTACCTTTCCTATCTTATTCTGCAGCAGAGTCAGCTCCATTATCAGGACTCTGAACAATATCCAGTATCTCATTCACTGTACAGTTGAAAGTACGACAGATTTTAACAATTACATCCATAGATACATTTTCATTATTCGAAAGTTTTGCAAGGGTGCTTTGACTGATCCCAACCGCCCTCCGGAACTCCGTCTTTTTCATGCTCTTATCTATCAGCAGCTTAAATAATTTGTTGTAGCAAACGTCCATATTCGCACACTCCTTGCATTTTTCCGTGAACACAAACTCATTATTGTTAATTATACCATGATTGTGTGTGCAAAGAAAACTGTTTCGTTTGAGATCTCGAAGAAATATCAGAGTAAGCTCACTTATTATCTGTATTTAAATAAATTGCAGTTTCCACGCAGAACAGCTTATGTTCCCTCATGTATTCCGCCGCCTGTTGCTTAAGTTCTCCAGTATGTCGCTTGTTCGGTACCCTTTGGGCATAGAAAAACACCCCATTTGTTTTCAGTATATCATACTGTCTAACAAATGGGGTGCTGTTTAAAAATCAAGGCTTACGGGGCTTTTAACTTTATTCCCACTCAATCGTTGCCGGGGGCTTGGAAGTGATATCGTAGACCACGCGGTTTACGTTGCTGACCTCGTTTACGATCCGGGTTGATATCTTTGCAAGCAGATCGTAAGGAATTCTTGCCCAGTCGGCTGTCATAAAGTCCGAAGTAGTCACGCCGCGGAGGGCAATGGTGTAGTCATAGGTTCTGCCGTCCCCCATTACGCCTACGCTTTTGATGCCGGTGAGCACCGCAAAGTACTGGTTGATGGATTTATCCAAACCGGCTTCCGCAATTTCTTCACGGAAAATCGCGTCCGCGTCCTTTAGGATAACAAGCTTTTCATTTGTAATGTCGCCCATAATGCGGATTGCAAGGCCCGGTCCCGGGAAAGGCTGGCGCCAGACAAGCGGCCCGGGAATTCCAAGCTCAAGCCCTACTTTTCGGACTTCATCTTTAAATAAATCACGCAGCGGCTCAATGATCCCCGTGAAGCCGACATCCTTCGGCAGACCACCCACATTATGGTGGCTCTTAATTACGGCAGCGTCGCCTACCCCGCTCTCCACAACGTCCGGGTAAATCGTACCCTGGCAGAGAAAATCAACATGGCCGATTTTCTTTGCTTCTTCCTCAAATACGCGGATAAACTCCTCGCCGATAATCTTCCGTTTGCGTTCCGGTTCAGAAACACCCGCGAGCTTGGATAAAAAGCGCTCCTGAGCATTGACGCGGATAAGGTTCATGTCGAACTGCTTGCGGAATACGCGCTCAACATCGTCGCCTTCGTTTTTGCGAAGCATCCCGTGATCAACAAAAATGCAGGTCAGGTTCTTTCCGATTGCCTTGTGCACAAGCAACGCCGCAACGGAGGAATCCACGCCGCCGGAAAGCGCGCAGATCACTTTTTTATCGCCGACGGTCTTTCCGATCTGCTCAATAGTGGTAGCGGCAAAAGAGGACATAACCCAGTCGCCTTTGCATCCGCATACACTGTACAGGAAATTTTTCAGCATTTCATTGCCGTGAACCGTATGCTCCACTTCCGGGTGGAACTGGAAGGCATACAGCTGTCTGCTTTTGTTTTCCATTGCGGCGGTCGGGCAGGTGTCGCTTGTGGCGGTAACGGAAAAGCCTTCCGGAACCTCTGCAATATAAATCGTGTGGCTCATCCAGCAGACGGACTGTTCCTCCAGTCCGCGGAATAAATCCGAAGTGTCCTTAAAGCTGACCACTGTTTTTCCGTATTCGCGCACTTTTGCGCTTTTCACAACACCGCCAAGCTCATAAGCCATCAGCTGGGCGCCGTAGCAAATACCAAGAACCGGAATACCCAGTTCAAAAATCTTCGGGTCGCATTTCGGTGCATTTTCATCATAGACCGTGTCCGGTCCGCCGGAAAAAATAATTCCTTTATAGCCGGCTGTGCCGATTTGCTCGGCCGTTGTCTTATAGGATTTTATTTCACAGTACACGTTCAGATCACGTACTCTGCGCGCAATGAGCTGGCTGTACTGCCCGCCGAAATCGAGTATCAGTACCGCTTCATTTTGAACCATTTCGTCACACCTGTCTTTCCTACGCCGCTGCAGCACAGCAGCCAGCAGCCTAATTTATTCAACCGTTACGGATTTTGCAAGATTCCTCGGCTTATCAATATCGCAGCCTTTCATGGATGCAATATAATACGCAAAGAGCTGCAGCGGAATAACCGCCAGCGACGGAAGCATAATGTCGCAGACCTGCGGAATAAACAGGGCATGGTCTGCTTCCTGCTCAATATTTTTGTTATTCTCCGTAGTCAAACCAAGAACAACCGCGCCGCGTGCCTTTACTTCCTTGACATTACTCATCATTTTGTCAAACAAAACTTGCTGTGTGGCAAGGGCAACAACCAGTGTGCCTTCCTCGATCAGCGATATGGTACCGTGCTTTAATTCGCCCGCCGCATAAGCTTCAGAATGGATATAGGATATTTCTTTCAGTTTTAAGGAGCCTTCCAGCGACATGGCATAGTCAAGGTTCCTCCCGATAAAGAATACATCCTTGGCGTTAAAGAACTGGGATGCAAGATACTGGATGTTTTCTTTGTCGCTCAAAATAGCATTGATTTTATCCGGAATGCTTTGGAGCTCAGATACATAATAGGCGTAATCTTCCGCAGTCAGTCCGCCTAATTTATCCGCAAAATAAATTGCGAGAAGGTAAATAACGGCAAGCTGGGTGCTGTACGCCTTTGTTGTGGCAACCGCAATTTCCGGGCCCGCCCAGGTATAAATCACATCATCGGAATCATTCGCAATGGAACTGCCGACAACATTCACGATGGAAAGTGTTCTTGCGCCGAGCCGTTTTGCTTCGCGCATAGCCGCAAGCGTATCCGCGGTTTCACCGGATTGGCTGATCACCAGAACCAGCACCTTATCATCAATTATCGGATGACGGTAACGGAATTCGGAAGCAACATCTACCTCCACCGGTATCCTTACGAACTTTTCAAATACATATTTCGCAACAACGCCCACATGGTAAGCGGAGCCGCAGGCCAGAATAAAGATTTTGGAAAAGCCCTTGATCTGCTCGGCGGTTAAAGTAATGTTATCCAGCACAATTTTGCCGTTCTGAATTCTGGGTGAAATTGTATCGCGAACCGCCTTGGGCTGCTCCATGATTTCCTTGGCCATAAAATGCTCGTAACCGCCTTTTTCAGCGGCCGAAATATCCCATTCAATATGGCATGGTTCCTTCGAAACAACTTCCTTATCCATATTGTAAATCGTTACGTTATCCCGCTTTAAAATTGCAATCTCATTATCATTCAGGCGATAGATATCCCTTGTTTTATTTAAAATGGCCGGAACATCGGAAGCGATATAATTCTCGCCTTTTCCTAAACCGACAATCAGCGGGCTGTCTTTGCGGACGGCTACCAGCTGATCCGGCGCATCCTCGCAGATAATGCCGAGCGCGTAAGAGCCTTCCACCTTGGCAATCACTTTCGTAACAGCATCCAGAATATCCCCGTTATAGTAATATTCCAAAAGCTGGGCCACAACTTCCGTATCCGTTTCGGAAACAAACGTCTTGCCCTTTTTAATCAGATAGTCCTTTAATACGAGATAATTTTCGATGATGCCGTTATGAACGACGGCAAACTTTCCGGAATCGCTTACCTGCGGATGGGAATTGATATCCGACGGCTTGCCGTGCGTTGCCCATCTTGTATGGCCGATTCCGACTGTACCGGGAACGTCTTTCCCTCCGCTAATCAGGTCGCTTAATATTTTCAGCCTGCCCTTTGCTTTTACGACCTGGAGCTTTGTGCCGTCATATACCGCAACGCCGGCGGAGTCATAACCGCGGTACTCAAGTTTTTCAAGGCCCTTCAACAAAATCGGGGAAGCCTGATCATCACCGATATAACCAACAATTCCACACATAAAATACACCTTCTCCGGCAGATTATAAAATGAGTACAAGCGCCAACACAGCCACCGGAATGTTGGCGCTTGAAAAATGCTTTATCTGTAGATAATATCTTCACGCGACGGACCGTTTGAAACCATATGGACCGGTACGCCGATTTCCGATTCTACAAACTCAATATACTTGCGGGTATTCTCCGGCAAGTCCTCATATTTTTTGATTCCCTTGATACTGCACTTCCAGCCCGGCAGTTTTTCAATAACCGGTTTGCAGTGCTTTAACTGAACCGTCGGCGGGAAGGAGTCAATCCTTTTCCCGTTTAATTCATAGGCGACGCAGACGGGGATTTCATCCAGATACTCCAGTACGTCAAGAACCGTAAGTGCAACGGAGGTAGCCCCCTGCACCTGGCAGCCGTAACGTGTGGCAACCAGATCAAGCCAGCCCATCCTGCGCGGACGTCCTGTCGTTGCGCCGAACTCGCCTCCGTCGCCGCCCCTGCGGCGCAGTTCATCCGCTTCGTCGCCAAAGATTTCGCTGACAAACTCGCCGGCGCCGACTGCACTCGAATACGCCTTTACGACCGTGATGATTTCCTTGATTTCATAGGGAGGCAGCCCCGCGCCGATTGCTCCGTATCCCGCAAGGGTGGAAGACGACGTAACCATGGGATAAATTCCGAAGTCCGGGTCCTTTAACGCTCCAAGCTGGCCTTCCAGAAGAATATTTTTTCCCTCTTTGACCGCCTGATGCAGAAAAGTAAACGTATCCGCCACATAGGGTTCCAGTAACTTTTTGTACTCCATCAGCTTTTCGTAAACCGCGTCCACCGTGAGCTTCGGCTGATGATACAGGTTCTCATACAATACGTTCTTCAGCGTGATTACGTGGTCGATTTTGTCCTTTAAGCTTTCCTCGTCGTCATAAAGCTCGCTGATCTGGAAGCCGATTTTTGCGAATTTATCGGAATAAAACGGCGCAATACCGGACTTTGTGGAACCGAATGATTTTGAGGAAAGACGGGCCTCTTCAAAGGTATCGAGCTGAATGTGATAAGGCATCACAAGCTGTGCGCGGTCGGAAATCATAATATTCGGCTTCGGTACGCCGCGTTCCTCAAGCGATTTGAGTTCTTTCACAAAATTCTCTACGCTCAGCGCAACGCCGTTTCCAATAATATTTGTGATATGGCTGTAAAATACGCCGGACGGTAACTGATGCAGCGCAAATTTGCCATAATTGTTGATAATGGTATGCCCCGCATTGCTGCCGCCCTGAAAACGGATTACGATATCTGACCGGGCTGCTTCGACATCGGTTATTTTCCCTTTGCCTTCGTCGCCCCAGTTCGCACCTACGATTGCTGTAATCATAAAAATTCACTCCGCCGTGCCGCAACGGAATTTTTTCTGACTGCCCTGCGGCCTAATTTAGGCAGTTACCCTCGGCAGGCTGACTGTTTTCACAACGGATTTCAAAGCTCTTTCAGCCTGTCAATTTCAGAAACACACAAATTATAATATCACACTTTATTTAAAAACACAAAGAAAAATCTCACAAATTGATTTCCGCTTTTTCCTCCGGCACAAAATCATATGCTTTTAATACCGGGTTCACAACTTCTTCAATGAACTCTTTTGTCTGCTGCGGCGCCCTGCCCACATACTTTTCCGGGCTGACGATCGCCTGCAGTTCCTCCAGTGTCACACCGAAAATCGGGTCGCCGGCAATTCGGCTTAAAAGATCGTTTTCTCCGCCGTCTTCCTTCACGACTTTGGAAGCGGCCATGGAATGCACGCGGATATGCTCATGAAGCTGCTGGCGGTCTGCGCCGCGCTTTGCCGCGTCCATCATCACGTTTTCGGTAGCCATAAACGGCAGTTCCCTGCGCAGATGCTGCTCGATTACCTTTGGATAAACAACCAGCCCGTCCGCGACATTCGTATACAGATTCAGAATTCCGTCCACCGCAAGAAACGCTTCCGGAACGCTGATGCGCTTGTTCGCGGAATCGTCCAGAGTGCGTTCAAACCACTGCGTCGCCTCGGTAATGGCGGGGTTCAGACTGTCTACAATCACATATCTGGAAAGCGAAGCAATGCGCTCGCTCCGCATCGGATTGCGCTTATAGGCCATCGCGGAGGAACCGATCTGGTTTTTCTCAAAGGGTTCCTCAACTTCCTTCAGATGCTGCAGGAGACGGATGTCGTTTGAGAACTTCGTCGCGCTCTGTGCAATGCCGCTCAGAACGGAAAGCATCTGGGAATCCAGCTTGCGGGAATAGGTCTGGCCGGACACCGCGAAGCAGGAGGAATACCCCATCTTTTCCGCAATGATTTTATCCAGCTTCTTTACTTTTTCATGGTCGCCGTCAAACAGTTCCAAAAAGCTGGCCTGTGTTCCGGTCGTTCCCTTGGAGCCCAGAAGCTTCGCTTTGGATAACTGATAGTTCACGTCTTCCAGGTCCATCATAAGGTCCTGAATCCAGAGCGTCGCGCGCTTTCCTACCGTAGTCGGCTGCGCCGGCTGGAAATGGGTAAAGGCAAGCGTAGGCAGGTCTTTATATTCCAGCGCAAATTTTGAAAGGACGCGGATCACTCCGACCAGCTTGTCCCGCACCAGCTTCAGCGCTTCCGTCATAACGATTACGTCCGTATTGTCTCCCACATAGCAGGAGGTGGCGCCAAGATGAATGATCGGCATTGCCTTGGGGCACTGCTGGCCGAACGCGTAAACATGGGACATCACGTCATGGCGTACGATTTTTTCACGCGCCTCCGCAACATCATAGTTGATGTCGTCGGCATACTGAATCATCTCGTCGATTTGTTCCTGCGTAATATTCAGACCGAGTTCCTTTTCCGCCTGAGCCAGCGCAATCCACAGCCTGCGCCATGTGCGGAATTTCTTATCCGGCGAAAAAAGGTATTTCATTTTTTCATCGGCATACCTTGATGAAAGCGGCGATTCATAAGTATTTTTCAATTTCTGCTCTCCTTCGTCAGAGAATTTATTCGTATAAACCTTTACAGCGTGTCAAAAAGCATTCAGGCGTTGAGAAATCGCGCAAGCCAGTGCAGCAAGCAAAGCTGCGACGCAGTTTTTACGGCGACGCAACTTTATCAACAGCCCGGCAGCATATTCTCTGTTAAAACCTTTTAATCGGCATACAGTAATTGGAATCTTTTTTTGCAAGGTTATAGTCGGGAATGTGCGACGGATATTTCCCGGAAAAACACGCGTCACAGTAGCCGCTGCAATTTCCTTTGAGCATCCTGGGAAGATTGTCAAGATTTAAGAAGTCGATGGAATCCGCAAAGCACATTTTGCCGATTTCCTCTACGCTGTGATGGCAGGCAACCAGATCGTCCTTGGAAGGGATATCCGTGCCGTAATAGCAGGGCCAGAGGAACGGCGGCGAACTGATACGGAGATGAACCTCTTTCGCGCCGGAGTCCTTGAGCATGGTGACGATACGCGCGCAGGTCGTTCCGCGGACAATGGAATCATCCAGCATCACCACGCGTTTTCCCTTTACCGAGGTGCCGAGCGAATTCAGCTTGATACGCACGCTGCGTTCCCGCTCGGACTGGTTTGGCTTAATAAAGGTACGGCCGATATAGGAATTTTTGACAATGCCTTTCTGGAACGGAATACCGGACTCCTCGCTGTACCCGATGGCTGCGTCAATTCCCGACTCCGGCACACCGATGACCATATCGGCTTCCACCGGGTTTTGCCTTGCAAGCAGACGGCCGGCTTCCTTGCGTGCTTCGTAAACGCTGATTCCGTCCACGATACTGTCGGTTCTGGCAAAATAGATATACTCAAAAACGCAGAGCGACTTTTTGACGTCGACCGGGTCTTTGATGGAGCGTACGCCATCCTTATCCACCACGACAATTTCGCCCGGCTCCACATCGCGGATATAATCGGCGCCACACGCGTCAAGCGCGCAGGTTTCCGAAGCAAAAACAATATTATTATCGATTTTGCCCATGCAAAGCGGACGGAACCCATGGGGGTCGCGCGCCGCGATGAGCTTCTGCGGGCTCATGATCACCATGGAGAACGAACCCTGAATTTTGGGCAGCGCACGGTGAACCGCTTCTTCAATCGAAGGGGCGTCCACACGCTCGCGCGCAATGATATAGGCGATTACTTCCGTATCCGTCGTGGTCTGGAAAATACAGCCCCGGTGTTCCAGCTCGTGGCGCAGCTCATATGCGTTGGTAAGGTTCCCGTTATGGGCAATCGCGAGAGTGCCCTTGATATACCGCATAACAAGCGGCTGCGCATTTTCACGCACGCTGCCTCCTGTTGTGGAATAGCGAACATGTCCCACAGCCATCTGACCGACAAGGTCGTTCAGAATCTTGTCGTTAAATGCTTCGGTAACCAGCCCCATGTCTTTGGAATAGGAAATTACGCCGCGGTCGTTTACCGCGATGCCGCAGCTTTCCTGTCCCCTGTGCTGCAAAGCCAGCAATCCGTTATAAGCCATATAGGACGGATTAACCCCGCCGTCGGAATATACACCGAAAACCCCGCATTCTTCGTGCGGTTTGGAATTATCGTAATCCATAACAGAACAGTTCAAATGCTCACCATCCTATCTAAATTATAAGCCGATTCTCTTCATAACCTCTGCGTAAGCTTCCTCTACGCCGCCCAGGTCTCTGCGGAAACGGTCCTTATCAAGCTTCTCATGAGTGTTGACATCCCAGAAGCGGCAGGTATCCGGAGAAATTTCGTCCGCGAGGATGATTCCTTCCGCACAGCGGCCGAATTCGATTTTAAAGTCAATCAGTTCAATGTTGACGGAAAGGAAAAATTCCTTTAAAAGCTCGTTTACCTTCAAAGCCATGCTGCTGATCTGGTCGATTTCTTCCTTTGTGGCAAATCCGGCGGCGAGGATATGATACTCGTTTACCATCGGGTCGCCCAGCTCGTCGTTCTTGTAGCAGAATTCCAGCACAGGGGTTTTCATCGGGGTGCCTTCCTCCAGGCCAAGTCTTTTTGCAAGGCTGCCGGCCGCTTTATTGCGCACGATAACCTCAAGCGGAACAATGCTTACTTTTTTAACCAGTGTTTCGCGGTCGCTCAGTTCTTCCACAAAATGTGTTTTGATGCCCTTTTTCTCCAGCATCTTGAACATATAGTTCGACATTTTGTTGTTTACAACGCCCTTGCCGACAATCGTACCTTTTTTCAGGCCGTTGAACGCGGTAGCGTCATCTTTATAATCAACGATACAATAATCCTTGTCATCCGTTGCATAAACCTTTTTTGCTTTGCCCTCGTAAAGAAGTTCACATTTTTTCATAGTTGTTTTCCTCCATATAATTAATAATTAAAATTACCCTCCGCCGCTGTATTATTACTCTATTACAGCGGCGGCGGGATTAGATGGACAGTGTTTTAGTGTGTACCGGAATCAGATGAAGTTCAGGAAAGTAGCGACCTTGGTGATGTCGATTACCGAAAGCTGAGTCGTTTCAACATGCTTGGCGCAGGTAAGGAACGCGTTGGCGGTGTCCAGCGAGGTCAGGCAGGGAATTCCGGCTTCCACGGCGTTTCTTCTGATCTTGTAGCCGTCGCGGTTGTGCGCTACGCCCCTTGATGGAGTATTGATGACCAAATTGATTTTGCCGGACATGATATGGTCGAGGATATCCGGCTTTCCAGCTCCGATCTTATTCGTGCGGATTGTCGGGATATCGTTGTCGTTAAAGAAATCGGAGGTTCCCGCCGTTGCGTAGATCGTCCAGCCCAGGTCGTAAAGGCCGCGGGCAATCGGCAGGGCTTCTTCCTTGTCGCTGTTTTTCACCGTGAAAATAACCTTGCCGTTCTTGATCATATGGACGCCGGCGCCGTAAAACGCCTTGATCAGCGCTTCGTCGAAGGTCTTGGCAATACCCAAAACCTCACCGGTCGATTTCATCTCCGGCCCCAGGTTTACGTCCGCGCCGTAGAGCTTTTCAAATGAGAACACCGGCATCTTAATTGCGATGAGGTCTCTTTCACTCTGCAGTCCGTAATGGTAACCCATGTCCGGCAAGGTTTTGCCGAAGAAGGTTCCCACCGCCAGAGGGACAATCGGAATACCGGTCACCTTGCTGATGTATGGCACCGTTCTGGAAGAACGCGGGTTGGCTTCTATGACATATACCTCGTTATCTTTTACAATGAACTGAATATTCAGCAGACCCTTTACCTTTAAGGCTTTGGCGAGCTTGCGCGTATAATCCACGATGATGTCCTGCATTTCTCCGGATACGCCGATTGCCGGATAAACGGAAATGCTGTCGCCGGAATGAATTCCTGCGCGCTCGATGTGCTGCATGATACCGGGAATAACCGAGTCTGTTCCGTCGCATACGGCGTCCACTTCCACTTCGGTGCCCATGATGTATTTATCGACCAGAATCGGGTGTTCCTGCTGGATGCGGTTGATAATGCCGATCTGTTCCGTAATGTCCTCATCCGAATAGGCAATGTGCATGCCCTGACCGCCGAGAACATAGGACGGTCTTACAAGCACCGGATAGCCCAGTTCATTTGCGGCCTTGATTGCTTCATCGCAGGTGAATACCATACGGCCCGCGGCGCGCGGAATCTCGCAGTCGGAAAGGATTTTATCGAAACGTTCCCTGTCCTCCGCCTCGTCGATGCTGTCGAACGAGGTACCGAGAATCGGGATACCCATTTTTTCAATGGCGCCCGCCAGCTTGATAGCCGTCTGGCCGCC
>JAEWUH010000093.1 GCA_023397245.1 Bacillota bacterium
TGGATACCCTGACCGCTTACGAGAATATCGCGCTCGCGCTTGCCATCATTAAAACGCCCGCCGACGAAATCGACGTCCGCGTGCGCCAGGTGGCAAAGGAACTTGAAATCGAGGAGGTACTGCAGAAATACCCTTACCAGATGTCCGGCGGGCAGAAGCAGCGCGTCGCTTCGGCGCGCGCCATTGTGACCAACCCCGCGATGATTCTGGCGGACGAACCCACCGGCGCACTGGATTCCAAGTCCTCCCGCATGCTGCTGGAAAGCTTTGAAAGTCTGAATAAAAATCTGGACGCGACCATCCTGATGGTAACGCACGACGCCTTTACCGCAAGCTATTGCCACCGCATCCTGTTCATCAAGGACGGAAAAATCTTTGACGAGCTTGTGCGCGGAGAAGACACCCGCAAGCAGTTTTTCAATAAGATCATCGAAGTGGTAACCCTGCTTGGAGGTGACAACGCAAATGTTTTATAATCTTGCCTTCAAGAACGTTTCCAAAAGCATCCGGGATTATACCGTCTATTTTCTGACCCTGACTTTCGGCGTATGCCTGTTTTATATGTTCAATTCCATCGATTCGCAGACCGCCATGCTGAATTTAAAATCATCGCAGTACGAGAGCGTAAAGGCCATGACGGAAGCAATCGCTTATGTATCCGTTTTCATTTCGGTCATTCTTGGGTTCCTGATCGTGTACGCCAACAGCTTCCTGATCAAACGCCGCAAAAAGGAACTCGGCGTCTATATGACGCTCGGTATGGAGAAGGGAAAAATATCCCGCATCCTCATTCTAGAGACCTTTCTCATCGGGGTGTTCGCCCTTGCCGTGGGCCTGCTGGTCGGCGTTTTTGCCTCGCAGGGATTAAGCGTAGTCACCGCGAAAATGTTTGAGGTCAGCCTGAAAGCGTTTCTCTTTACCTTTTCCATCAAGGCATTTTATAAAACGCTGATTTATTTCGGCCTCATTTTTGTTATTGTTATGATATTCAATACGGTCTCCATTTCCAAGCTCAAGCTCATTGATTTGCTGACCGCCGGAAAAAAGAATGAAAACCTGAAAATCAAGAAGCTGTGGATTTCGGTGGTTCTGTTCCTTGTTGCGGTCGTCTGCCTCGGCTTTGCCTATTATTTTATCAATAAAAACGGGATGATCCAGTGGAACGCCATGTTCGCTGCGTCCATTATTCTGGGCTGCATCGGGACGCTGCTGTTCTTCCTCTCCCTTTCCGGATTTCTGCTGCGTGTTGCCCAGTCAAACAAGCGGCTGTACTTTAAGAATATGAATATGTTCGTGCTGCGGCAAATCAACAGCAAGATCAACACGACCTTTGTTTCCATGACTCTTATCTGCATTATGCTGCTGATCACCATCGGCACCCTGTCCACCGGAATCGGTCTGGCTAATACCCTTTCGGACAGCGTGCGGAAATCCACGCCTTATGACATTTCCTTTACCTATGAAAACAAAAAAGGCAGCGCTGCAAAACAATCGGTTGATTTCGTGGGAAGCCTTGCGCGGGATAATATCGATCTGAACCGCTACGCGAAGGATTATGCCCAACTGAATTTGTATACCTCCGATCTGAAATACAGCGATTTGAAGCTTGACGATACGGTGATCCGGCAGAGCTACGGTGATGAAGCCGCCAAGACGATTTTGCAGATGCCGGTGCCCGTACTTTCGCTTTCCGAGTACAATAAAGCGGCCCTGATGCAGGGCAAACCGGCAATCGCCCTGAAAGAGAACGAATTTGCCGTGAACTGCACGATCGAGCAGTTCCAGTCGGCGCTGGAAGCCTTCTGCCGGAGCAGTGGGAAGCTCACCCTGAACGGAAAACAGCTGACCTGCGTAACAAAAACTCCGATTCAGACCTGCCTGATGACTTCTATGTCACAGTCGGATTCCGGGACAATTATCGTGCCGGATGAACTGATAAAAGGCCTGAAGTTTTATGCGGCTGCGCTCAATGTGAATTATAAGTCAAGCGCGGTCGATATGGAATTCCGGCAGCTTCTCGATACGGTTTACGGCAATAAGTCAGCGAAAAGCAAAAGCTGCCCTTATGATATGGCGATGTCCAAAAGCCGTATCTATGAGCAGGGAGCGGGGCTGCGCACGGCGGTATGCTATATCGCCATCTACATCGGCCTTGTGTTTCTCATCACCAGCGCTGCGGTGCTCGCCCTGCAGCAGCTTTCGGAAGCTTCGGACAACACGGAGCGGTACAGCCTGCTCCGCAAGCTCGGCACCGATGAAAAAATGATCAACCGCGCGCTGTTCAGTCAGATCGGAATTTATTTCTTCATTCCGCTGTCGCTCGCCATCGTTCATTCCATTGTAGGAATACGCGTGGCCAACAATGTGGTGGCGATCCTCGGCCATATCGATATCGTCGGCAATTCGGTCTTTACCGCGGCAATTTTCCTTCTCATTTACGGAGGTTATTTCCTCGCAACGTATTTTGGCAGCAAGAGCATGATACAGCAGAGGCAAAATGGATGAATTATGATAATTTTAATTTTGATAAAATGGCTGTTGTTGTATGGATCCCTGATTGGATTTATTAAGCTATAGTCAATCTAAGCCGCCGGCCCGAAAGGACTGGCGGCTGTTGTGTTTTTGCGCGAATAATACTATAATATTGGCAGGACATGCCAATCATTCTGAGCAGGAGTAAGATATGGAAAAAGATTATGAATACAGGGATTATCCGTCCTTGGCGGAGCATATTAAATCGCTGGCGGATGAGCCGTACCGCAGAATGCAGAATAAAATCGTGCCGGGAATCGAAAATATCCTCGGCGTGCGCGTCCCCAAGCTGCGCGCGCTTGCCAAACAGATTGCCAAAGGCGACTGGCGCGCCTATCTTTCCGACGTGCGGGACGATACCCTTGAAGAAGTGATGCTTCAGGGACTTGTGATAGGGTACGCCAAAGCGGAGCCGGACGAGAAGCTGCGCCTCCTTGCGGATTTCGTCCCGAAAATCGATAACTGGGCGGTCTGTGACGTCTGCTGCTCCAGTCTGAAATTCACGGAGAAAAACCGGGAAACAGTGTTCGCTTTTTTGCAGCGGTACCTTCAAAGCAGCCGGGAATTCGAGCTTCGGTTCGCCACGGTAATGCTGATGGATTTTTATATCACCGAAGATTACATTGACGCGCTGCTGAAAATCTACGACGGGATACGGCACGAGGGGTATTACGTAAAGATGGCGGTGGCCTGGGCGCTTTCCGTCTGCTTTGTGAAGTTCCCGGAAAAGACGATGCGGTATCTGAACTCCTGCAGTCTGGACGACTGGACGTATAATAAGACGCTGCAGAAAATAACGGAGTCCTACCGGGTGGACGACGGCACCAAGGCGGTGATCCGCTCCATGAAACGCAAGGGGAAGCAGAATGGAATATAGGCTGATCCGCTCAAAGCGCAGGACGCTGGCAATCTGCATTGAAAAAGACGGCGGCGTAACGGTGCGCGCGCCGTTCCATATGGCGAAAAGCATCGTGGAAGGCTTTGTTACGGAAAAAGCGGACTGGATTAACGAAAAGTCCTCGCTCATGGCGGCGCGCGAGGCACAGAGAAAGGACTTCCGCGTCGGGGAAGGCTCCACCCTCCCGCTGCTGGGCAGGGAATATTCCGTAATGACCGGCAACTCCGTCACTTTTGACGGCTCCCGTTTTACGGTCTGCGAGGAGGATTTCGAAACGGTAAAACCGCAGCTTATCGTGTTATACCGCTCCCTTGCCGGGAATTTTATACCGGAACGGGTTTCTCACTTTTCGGAACTGACCGGCTGGATTCCGTCCGGGGTGCGCATCGGCGCGGCGAATACGTCTTGGGGTTCCTGCTCCGGCAAAAACTCCCTGAATTTTACGTGGAAGCTCATTCTGGCGCCGCCGGAGCTGGTGGATTATGTCGTTGTCCACGAGCTGGCTCATACTGTGGAGCATAACCACTCCGCGCGTTTCTGGAAGCTGGTGGAGCGGGTACTCCCGGATTATAAACAGCGCAGGGCGCGGCTCAGAACACTCGCAAAAGCCCTGCAGAGCAGGGGATTATAAGTATAATTCCTCCAATGTGAAGCAAATTAAATTAGATAACGGCTGCCAAAGCGGCCCTTGGAAAGGTATGGTAAAAATGATTTCAGAAAAAATACTGAAAAAATACGCGGAGCTTGCGGTGCGGGTCGGCGCAAACGTGCAGAAAGGGCAGATGATTGTGATCACGGCTTCCGTGGACTGCGCATATTTTGCCCGGATGTGTGTGGAAGAAGCCTACAAAGCGGGCGCAGGCGAGGTGCAGGTCAACTGGAACGACGAGCTGACTACGAAGATGGCGTATCAGAATGAAAGCACGGAAACGCTCACAAATATCGCGCCGTGGAAGGTTGAGCAGAAGAAAAATTGCATTGATCAGAAATGCTGCTTTTTATATATCGAATCCGCAACGCCCGGCCTGCTTGCGGATATCGACGGGAAAAAGCTGCAGGCTGCCAGAATGGCGCGCGAAACCGCCTTTGAACCGTTTGAGTACTACACCATGGGAAATTACGGCCAGTGGTCGATTGTGGCGATTCCCACCGTCAGTTGGGCAAAAAAAGTTTTCCCGGATAAACCGGATGAAGAGGCGCTCGGCGCTCTTTGGGAGGCCGTCTGCACCAGCGTCCGCATTACGGAGGACAACGACCCCGTTGCCGAGTGGGAGAAGCATAACAGCGAACTGCATCACAACTGCGAACTGCTGAACCGCCATAACTTTAAATCCCTGCACTTTAAAAATTCAATGGGCACCGACCTTTCGCTGGAGCTGGTAAAGAATCACGTCTGGATGGGCGGATGCGACAGCGCAAAGAACGGCGCGGTGTTCAACCCCAATATGCCGACCGAGGAAGCCTTTACCATGCCTTACAAATTCGGCGTGAACGGCCGTGTGTACGCTTCAAAACCGCTGGTTTTTCAGGGCAAAATGATCGAACACTTCTGGCTCAATTTCAAGGATGGCAAGGTGACAGGTTACCACGCGGAGAAGGAAGAGGAGACGCTCAAAAATCTGGTTGAATTTGACGACGGAAGCTGTTACCTCGGTGAGGTTGCGCTCATCCCCTACGATTCCCCGATTTCTAAATTAGGAATCCTGTTCCTCAACACGCTGTTTGACGAAAACGCCTCCTGCCATCTGGCACTCGGCGAATCCTACCCCGATACGGTCAAAAACGGCACGGAGATGAAGCGGGAGGAACTGAATCAGATTGGTTCCAACTATTCCAAAATTCACTGCGATTTCATGTTTGGAACCGCGGATATGGAAATTACGGGAATCGGGCAGGACGGCAAAGAAACTGCCGTATTTAAAAACGGAAATTTTGTTTTATGCTGACCGCACCGCGTTTGCGGTGTAGAAAATAAAAGAAAGATGGTGACATTATGGTGAATATTCGAAAATGCGCGATGATCGGCTGCGGCTTTGTCGGTTCGGGTTCTGTTTTCAGTTTGATGGAAAGCGGCCTCTTTTCCGAGCTTGTGCTGATTGACGCAAACCGGGAAAAGGCCGAGGGAGAGGCGATGGACCTGAGCCACGGCGTGCCGTTCGCAAGGCCGATGGAAATTTACGCGGGAAGCTACGACGATATCGCGGACTGCGGGCTGATTATCATTACGGCGGGTGCGAATCAAAAGCCGAACGAAACGCGTCTTGACCTCGTCAACCGGAACGTGGCGATCTTTAAGAGTATTATCCCCGAAATCAAAAAGAGGGCATGCGAGGGCATCCTGCTGATCGTTTCCAACCCGGTCGATATTCTGACCTATGTTGCCCTCAAGCTTTCCGGCTTCCCGGCAAACCGGGTGATCGGCTCCGGCACGGTGCTGGACACCGCGCGTCTGAAATACCTTTTGAGCCGGCACCTCGATGTGGACAGCCGCAGCGTGCACGCGTTCATTATCGGGGAGCACGGCGACAGCGAGCTTGCCGTCTGGAGCAGCGCGAACATATCCGGCATTGAGCTGCAGCACTTCTGCAAGCTGTGCGGCTGCTGCAACCAAATGGAAACCATGCAGAAGCTTTACGAGGATGTGAAGAACAGCGCCTACCAGATTATTCAGAAAAAAGGCGCGACCTACTACGGCATCGCCATGGCGGTGCGCCGGATCGCGGAATGCATTTTACGGGACGAGCATTCCATCCTTCCGGTTTCCAGCCTGATTCAGGGGCACTACGGTTTAGACGACCTCTGCATGGGCGTCCCCACCATTGTAGGCAGCACCGGCGTGGAAAAGGTGCTGGATATCACTCTGAGCGGGGAAGAGCAGAAAAAGCTGCTTGCTTCCGCCGAAGCGCTGAAAAGCGTGCTCGGTAAAATTGATTTGTCCTGACAGCGGTACGCGTTGTTTCATATTCCAACATATAAATTTCAGCCCGGAAAACGTTCTTACGTTTTCCGGGCGATTTTGTGTCCGAACGGTATTTTTGTTATTGAAAATTTGTTGCGTGTATCCGGTCATAGAGGGTGTCCAGCTCCTCACCGGTCAGAAAACCGTCCGAAGCGCTGGCTGTCCCGATTTTATAGGAAGCAAAAACGACGGCCTTTTTCAGGGAAAGATACGGATCCTGCGTTCTGCTGTAACCGTGAAGAAACGCGGAAAACAGCGCGTCCCCTGCTCCGACCGTGCTGACCACTTCCCGCGTTCTTACGGCGGGGAACCGTCCCATGTAGCCGTCCTCTTTTACATAAAGCAGCGCGCCCTTTCCGCCGAGCCCCACAACGATGATATCGTTGCGGTAGATGCCGGCAAGGTTTTTCACAAACTCTTCTTCGGAGTCCCGGATGCCTTCGTTGCTCAGAAAAAGGATATTCGCGTATTTCATAAAATCCGCGTTATAGGCATCGGATATGTCGCTCAGCGTATGAACGTCGGTTGCAATCGTTTTTCCCAGATCATACGCCGCCTTCAGGAAAGGCCGTGAAAAGTTGATGTTGCACATCGCCAGCACTTCACACGGTTCCATGGCTTTACAGAAAAGAGCAGGATCGTACTGGGTATCCTGTATGTCCTTTAAATCGCATTGGATATTGCGTTTGCCGCTTGGATCGTACAGGATTACGCTCTGCGGCGTGGTGTTCAGGGAGGAGGAGATATAACCGGAGCCGATGCCGCAGTCCGACAATACGTCCCGTACGGTTTTCCCGTTCAGGTCGTTTCCCACCAGTGATACAAGGTCCACTGTATTGCCCAGGGAGGTAAGCGCTTTTGCCAGGTTGAAACCGACGCCGGAGACCGCGGAATTGATTCCGTTGTAATTATATTGCACCGGCGTGTATTCAAGGGGGAAACCGGATATTTTCACTGTGGTTTCAATATTGATGAGTCCGGATACCAGAATTCTGTTTTCGTTTGTCATGCATAAGCCTCCGCAAGAATAATATGATTGAGTATATCATAACTTCGTTAGAAGCACAATGATTTATTCTTGACAAATGCATCTTAAAACTATACAATATCAGTAGAAGTTAGCAGTAGCTAACTCATAAATCCAATTTGAAATAAATGAGGATGAGGGGCTTCTTATGACGCTGAATGAATTGAAAATCGGGCAGAAATCGAAGATTGTTGCGGTGAACGGAGAGGGCGCGCTGCGGCGCAGGCTTCTCGATATGGGGCTTACCCCGCATACGGAGATTATGGTGCGAAAGGTGGCGCCGATGGGCGACCCGATCGAGCTCCATCTGAGAGGATATGAACTGACCCTGCGTATCGACGACGCAAAAAAAATTGACATGGAGGAGGTGGCAAGCTGATGATCTTCGCGCTTGCAGGCAATCAGAACTGCGGAAAAACAACACTCTTTAACCAGCTTACCGGTTCCAACCAGCATGTGGGCAATTTTCCGGGGGTCACCGTTGAACGGAAGGACGGGGTGATCCGCGGCCGGAGCAACGTAACGGTGGTGGACCTGCCGGGAATCTATTCGCTTTCTCCCTATACCAATGAGGAAATTGTAACGCGCGATTTTTTGCTGAGCGAGCACCCGAACGGCATCATCAATATTGTCGACGCCACAAACATAGAACGCAACCTTTACCTGAGCATGCAGCTCATCGAGCTGAACCTTCCCATGGTAATCGCGCTGAATATGATGGATGAGGTGCGCGCGAACGGCGGGACGATTCGCATCGATAAGCTGCAGGAAGAGCTCGGCGTTCCGGTCGTTCCTATTTCCGCAAGCAAGAACGAGGGAATCGACGAGCTGATCGAAACGGCGGTGAATACAGCCGCCGCAAGGCAGCTGCCGAAACGCCAGGATTTTTGTTCCGGCGCGGTACATAGGGCAATCCACTCGGTGGCCCATCTGGTGGAGGATCACGCCCAGCGCATCGGCGTGCCGGCGCGGTTCGCCGCAACAAAACTCGTGGAGGGCGACACCCCGATGATGGACGCACTCGGCCTTTCCGAGAACGAAAAGGACATGGTGGGCCACAGCGTCACCGAAATGGAGCGCGAGCTGGGAACGGACCGCGAAGCCGCTCTGGCGGATATGCGCTATACCTTTATCGGCGGGCTCTGCGAAAACGCGGTGGTGAAAATGGGGGAATCCAGGGAACATAAACGCAGCGTTGCAATCGACAGCGTTCTGACGCATAAATACTTTGCGATTCCAATATTTATTCTTGTAATGATCCTGATTTTCTGGCTGACCTTCGGAGTGATCGGCAGCGCGCTCAGCAGTCTCCTGTCCATGGGAATCGATTTTGTTACCAATGCGGCAAGCGCCGGGCTGACCGCATACGGGATCAATCCCGTTGTCCATTCGCTCATTATTGACGGCGTATTTGCCGGAGTGGGGAGCGTGCTTTCCTTCCTGCCGATTATTGTGGTTCTGTTCTTTTTCCTCTCCATTCTGGAGGACAGCGGCTACATGGCGCGCGTTGCGTTCGTTATGGACAAGCTGCTGCGCAAGATCGGGCTTTCCGGCCGCAGCTTCGTGCCCATGCTGATCGGTTTCGGCTGTTCCGTACCCGCTATCCTGTCAACCCGCACGCTCTCCAGCGAGCGGGACCGCAAGATGACCATCCTCTTAACACCGTTCATGAGCTGCAGCGCAAAGCTGCCCATCTACGCGATCTTTGCCGCCGCCTTTTTCCCGGGGCATCAGGCGCTCGTGATGATCGTTCTTTACCTGATGGGTATCTTCTTCGGTATTGTCAGCGGCCTGATTTTAAAGAGTACGCTGTTCCACGGCAACCCGGTGCCGTTTGTTATGGAGCTGCCGAACTACCGGATGCCGAGCGCCCAAAGCGTAGCCCTCCTGATCTGGGATAAGGCGAAGGATTTCCTCACCCGCGCGTTCACCATCATTTTTACGGCGACGATCATTATCTGGATTCTGCAGACCTTTGACACCCGGCTGAATGTGGTTGCGGACAGCGCCCAAAGCCTGCTTGCGGGAATCGGACGGTTCCTTGCCCCGGCGTTCGTCCCGCTCGGCTTCAGCGACTGGCGTGCTTCCACCGCGCTGATTACGGGATTTACCGCGAAGGAAGCCGTAGTAAGCACGCTGGCCGTTCTCACCGGCACAAGCGTTTCCAACCTGCCCGCCGCGCTTTCCTCGCTCTTCACGCCCCTATCCGCATGGTCGTTCTTAACCTTTACCCTGCTGTATTCGCCCTGTGTGGCGGCAATCAGCGCGGTAAAGCATGAAATGAACAGCGCCCGCAGCGCGGCCGGAGTGGTGCTTTACCAGACCGGCATCGCATGGATTGCGGCGTTCCTTGTTTACCGCGTCGGCTTGCTGTTCCTGCACTGAAAGGAGATTCTATGAATATCGCGGATTTTATCATTCTGGCTGTCATAGCCGTGCTGCTTTTTCTGGCAATCCGGTACAGCATCCGGCACAAACACCGCTGCTGCGGGGATTGTTCCAAATGTTCCTCGTGCGGAGCCTGCAGCCGGAAAGATATGAATAAATGAATGCACGCCCCTCAACGGGGGCGTTGCTTTTCTGTATGGAGATGAATTTTTCTTGACCTGTTCAGCAAGGATTAAAGCGGAAACCTTTGATATCATGCAATACTTTTACGGTTCTGTTCATCATCCGTTAATCCGGTGTGTCCTCCGTTTTGACGGGCATATCCGTGAAGAGGTGCTGAAAAATGCGGTGAATTTGTCCATCTGCTCCGTGCCGCAGCTTTCGTGCTGCTTCTGCGCACGGGGCTGGCGGCCCTTTTGGCAGGATTGCGGTTTTACGGCTGAGAATATGGTATCGGTTACGGAAGAAGCGGCGGATTATGATAAGCAGTGTGAAAAGCTGCTTACTGCGGCGATTGACATTACATCACAGCCGCCTCTGAAAATTAGTCTTGTGAAGGGTGAGAGTTCCGACACCCTCTGCATCACCGTCCATCACATGCTTTGCGATGCGGCCGGTTTCAAGGAGTATTTATATCTGCTCTGCGCTTACTACAATTTTTGCTGCGGTTTGGGCGCAAGGCCCGATTCAAAGCCTTATTCCCGCAGAGCCGGACTCCTTTTTTCCAACATGAGCTTTATGGAAAGAATCCGACTTCTGACGTCACAATATCCGGTGCCGGGGCATGAAAAGCAGCTCACATTTTCGATGCAGGGAGGCAGCAAACCGGCTTTCGTTTTTCGCGGTATATCGGCGGATCAATTCTTACGGATAAAGCAGAACGCGAAAAGCAGAAATGCCACGGTAAACGATGCTCTGCTTACGGCATACATCCGGGTGCTGCACAGGGAATTGGGTCTAAACAGCATTACGGTTCCCTGCCCGGTGGACTTGAGGAAATACCTGCCGGCCGGCTGCAAATACGGAATTACCAATCTTACAAGCAATTATATCTGCCAGATCGATTTTAAGGAAAATGAGACGTTTGAGGAAACGCTGAAAAAAGTTTCTGACCAGATGAAGCAACAGAAATCAGACAAACGTTGTCTTAAGGGAGTTTTCCTGCTCGATTTTATTTTTCATATGCTGCCGTTTCCGGTATTGCAGAGAATATTCCCTAAAATATTCACGATTCCGGTTGTGTCGTACAGCAATCTGGGTATCGTTGACGGTGGCTGTCTGCGCTTTGGAAATGCCGCTGTTCAGGATGTGAGGATGGCCGCCGCAGTTAAGAAAGTTCCGTATTTCCAGCTCACCGTTTCCACTTTTGACTGCTGTTGCTGTTTGAACAGCAATCTTTATGCATCCGAACAGGATAAAGAAAAGTTAAAGAGAATTTTGAACGAAATAGAAGAGGAACTGTTGGTCTGGTTGAATTAATATTTAGAGAATCATATTGTAAAAAATGCAGAATGTGATAAAATATAACTTTAAAGGGCTCAATTTTACAGCGGTTTTCGCTGAAAGGACTTGGAACAGGTCATGAAACAGGCTGACGGGTTACCGGGAGACAATTCAAACGTTGAAGGGGTTACATTTAACGAACTGAATACTATTCTGAACAGTATTCCGGTGGGCGTCGTCCGATTTGCGCTTGACGAGGATTTGTCGCTGCTGTATGTGAACAATGCGTTTTATGAAATCTGCGGTTATTCCAGAGATGACCTTCCCTGCAAATCGGGAACGGATATTCTGGAAAAGCTTGTAGTGAGCGAGGACATCGCGCTGATTTTCAAGGATGCTTCGGAGCAGCTTAAAGACGGCAGAAATGTAAAGCTGGAGTACCGCATCATCAGCCGTGAAGGACGGATACTTTGGATTCGGATGCACGCGACCAACATCGTAACCAGCGAACAGACCGATATCCTGCAGTGCACTTTTACCGATATTACGAAGGAAAAGGCGCTCCAGCAGCAAATTCAGATGGAACAGGAGCGTTACCGTATTATTACGGAGCACTTCAACGATGTTTTCTTTGAGTACAATTTTGAAAACGACACGCTGGAAGTTTCATCAAAATGGGCGGAAGTATTCGGCCAGCCCGTCCCCAGCGGGAATACGATCTCAAGTATTTTAAACGGAGAAATTGTCTATAATGAAGATAAAATCATCCTTTCCAGAATTCTGGACAAGTTCAGCGAAGGGATTGCGGACAGCGAGTTCGAAATCCGCCTGAAAAAAAAGGACGAAGGTTATATCTGGACAAATATCAGTATCACACTGATTTCCGACGAAACAGGGAACCCGGTGAAGATCATCGGAAAAATATCCGATATCGATATACGGATGCGCGAGCGGGAAAAGCTGATTTACGATACGCAGCGGGACCCCTTTACAAAGCTGTATAATAAAACGACCGCGGAATCCTATATCCGCAGCTATTTAAGAATGTCCGCCTCGGATCAGCGGCATGCCCTGATGATTATCGACATTGATGATTTCAAGGCGGTAAACGACAGCCTCGGCCACCTTTTCGGCGATAATGTCCTTACCGGGATTTCATCAAAGCTCCGTGCTCTGTTCCGCAGTTCGGATATTATCGGAAGATTCGGCGGCGATGAATTTATTGTGTTCCTGAAAAATGTGGGTTCAAATGAGAAGATTGCAGAAAAAGCCCAAAAGGTATGCGACATTTTCCGTGATACCTATACAGGAGAAAAGAAGGACTATAAAATTTCGGGCAGCGTCGGAATTTCCGTTTTCCCGGATGACGGAAAGACCTTCCCGGATCTTTTTCGAAAAGCCGACACAGCACTTTATGACGCCAAGAGCCACGGCAAGGACGGCTTTTTCATTTACAATACGCATAAGAACGGCGAGCCGGAAAAAAGAACCGTTCATTATTACGAAAAATAAACGACAATGCAGCCGGTCTGCCGAAAGGCGGGCCGGCTGCATTGTGCTGACAAACGGGCAGGTTGAGAAAATCGGCCAACGCAGTAAGAAAAGGGCAGCCGTTTTTCGGCTGCCCTTTTGTCATATCTCGTAGTCGATGCAGTCCCTGCCGCAGACAAGGGTGTGAACGATTTCCTTGATGGCGATATGCGCCGGATGCGTCTGGTATTTATCCTGCGCTTCTCTGGTGGTGAATTCGCAGTACAGCGCAAGGTCAAATTTGCCGCCGTTGTAGTTCTGCCCCACTTCGATGGCGGTCAGCCCGTCCACAACGCCCACAAGCGCTTTAAAACGCTTATTAAGGTCTGTGACGATTCTTTCCCCGTCTTTTTTTGCCTCGTCTGTAAGTGTCCACAATACGATATGCTTTACCATCTCTATGACTCCTTTTCGTTATATGTCAAAAATATTCAGGCCGGTAACATCGTCGATACGGCGGGTGATCTCTCCGTCGATCTTCTCAATAAACATCTCGCAGGTGCCGCTGATCACCGCCTCGCTGAGGTGACCGCCGAAAACGCTGCCCTTGCCGTCGGCAAAATTTGCGTGCATATGCAGGTATACTTCACCGTCCTTTGTGGTTACGTTGCCGTTCAGAGAGGTCATTTCCATTTCACCGTCAAAGGTGTTGGGCAGATATTTCCGTTCCTCCACCATGTAAAGCCCCACTATCGCGTGATCAACCGCGCCGATTGCCGAAATACTTGCCAGCTTAATGCTTTCCTTTTTGCAGATTTCCTTTATGCTTGCAAGGATTTCTTCCCCGCGGTCAATGCGTACGGCGATGGTGCTGCCGAATACTTTATAATTCATTTCTTTTACTCCTTTTCCTCTTCATAATCGTGTTCCTCAATCCCGATATCGTTGTTCAGTATGCCGCCGAAGGCGACCGAACCGCTGCCGTATTTCAGCCGGATCGCGTCCAGAGCGGTTTCCAGCTGCTCCTGCTTTTCGCGCTCCGTGCTGCCGGATTGGAAAAGGCTCAGCTGTTCGCAGGGAACATCGTCCGGGATCAGGTTCGACCCCGTTATAGTCAGCATGCGGATGGGTGCGTTCAGGTTCCACGCAGACTGAATCAGCTCCATCGCGGAGCCTGCCAGCTCCTTTGCCAGATGGGTGGGGGAGGCGAGCGTTTTCTGGCGGGTTATGGTCTTAAAGCTGGGGTTGCGGATGGTTACCTGCACCGCCCAGCATTTTACGCCGTATTTCCGCATGCGGCCCGCAACGCTGTCGGCCAGCGTGGTCACGCCGATCCGGATATCGTTTATCCCCACAAGGTCGCGCTTAAAAGTCATGCCGTTTCCCACGGATTTAATCTCGCGCCGGTCATTTATATTTTTGACCGGGCTGTTTTCCAGTCCGTTTGCATAATCGTGAAGCATGCCGCCGGCTTTGCCCAGATGTGCCGTAAGGATGGAAGGGTCGCAGGCGGCCAGCTGCCCGATTGTGTGGATTCCCAGCTTTGCAAGCGTTTCATTCACGCTTCTGCCGACGTACAGCAGCGAGTTTACCGGCAGCGGAAAGACAATCCCCTTCCAGTTTTCGCGGCTGATTACCGTGGTTGCGTCCGGCTTTTTGTAATCGCTGCCAAGCTTGGCGAAAATCTTGTTGAAGGAAACACCCACCGAAACGGTCAGCCCGATTTCTCGCCGAATGATTTCGCGCAGCTCGTCCGCAATCTGCTTTCCGCCGCCGAAAAGGGTCCGGCTTTCCGTTACGTCAAGCCAGCTTTCGTCAATTCCGAACGGTTCCACCAGATCGGTATAGCGCTGATAAATCGCGTTGATCCTTTTCGAATACCGGCGGTATTCTTCATGGTGCGGCGGAGCCAGCACCAGCCCCGGGCATTTTTTCTTTGCCTGCCAGATGGTTTCTGCCGTCTGAATCCCGTACTTTTTGGCACGCTCGTTTTTGGCCAGGATGATCCCGTGCCGGTTTTCCGGGTTCCCGCACACCGCCATGGGCACATCCCGGTACTCCGGGTGCAGAATACACTCCACGGAAGCGAAAAAGCCGTTGCAGTCGCAATGCAGAATGGTTCGGTCCATACAAAGCACCTTTCCAATCGAACTTAAGTTTTATTATACCACAGATTTTGAAAAGAAACAGCCCCTC
>JAEWUH010000100.1 GCA_023397245.1 Bacillota bacterium
TGAATTATAAAGAATATAGAAGTTGAGGTGCGCAGTCAGAAATTAAAAAGACCCCCGGCAAAGAAGCCGGGGGAAACATTGCAATATGGAGTTACATTCTGCAGTCGGGCTGTGAAATGTTTTTCAGAGCTTCCTCCGCGCTGTCCTGCTGGGTGGGCTCAACGGAAATGTCCCCGAGCGCGACAATTCCAACAAGGCTGTTGTTGTCAACAATCGGAAGTCTGCGAATCTGCTTTTCGCTCATGATTCTTGCGGCGTCGTCAATCTCCATATCGGGGCTGCCCACCACAGGATTTGAACTCATAATTTCCTGTACCTTCTGCTGCTTTGTATCCTTGCCGTCTGCGATTGACCGCAAGGCAATGTCGCGGTCCGTTACAATGCCGATGATTTTTTCCTGCCGGCAAACCGGAATGGAACCGACGTCGTACTGTTTCATGAGCTGTGCGGCGCGTTCAACGGAATCTTCCGTATTCAGGCTTGCTACGTCCTTTGACATAATTTCTTTTACTTTCATAATATCACCTCAAGGATAGATTACCCTTTGAAGCTTTTTTTATGAGAAAAGCCGTGAAATTTTATTGTCAAAAGTGTATAGGGAAAACAGACGGGTTCTGCTTTGCGAAATGCGCGCCGCATAGGGCGAATAAAATCCCCAAAACGGCAGCCGACGAAGCGCCGTTTTGGGGATTGGTTTTTATGCTTTTTTCATCTCGTAAAATTTCTTTCTCAAATAATCCGCAAGCTCCGCGGCTCCGGCTGCCGGCCGGTCTTTTTTCAGGCTTACTTCAAAAACAGGCGCCTGGGAAACGGCGCGCAGCCCTTTCAGAAAGTTCTGGCTGTCAAAGCCCACCGCGTCCTTCAGGTCGCATTTTGTAAGCGCAACCGCGTCGATATAGCTGAACATCGGCACATACTTGAACGGTTTATCGTCGCCCTCCGGTACGCTCGCGGCAAGCAGGCGAACCGCTTCACCGAGGTCAAACTCGGCGGGGCAGATAAGGTTGCCCACATTCTCGATAAACACGATGGCGTCCTTCATGTCGATCTGTTCCACGCCGTCGCGGATTACGCGCGAATCGAGGTGGCACTCGCCGCAGGTGTTGATCTGGGAGGACGGGATGCCCTGATTCTGCAGATTCTCCGCGTCGATGGACGAGGCGATGTCGCCTTCCACCACGCCCACCGGGATATCCTTCAGCTCTTTTGCGATCGCCGAAATCAGCGTGGTTTTACCCGCTCCGGGGGCTCCCATCAGGTTCACGGCCAAAATGTTTCTTGAAGTAAAATAAGCGCGGTTTTCCTCCGCCAGCCTTTCATTTCCTTCAAGCAGTTCCTTCATGATAATAACTTCCATAGGATTCACCTTTCTGAATGAATTTCACCCTCTGGGGGTGCTCTTATTCTCCGTCAAAAGACCGGATGTAAAATTCGCGGCCGGTATCCCTTAACAGTACCGAATCGCCGCCGCATTTCGGGCAGGCAAAGTCTCTTCCGTGGGGGAATTCGTTTCCGCATTCTCTGCATTTGAGCATCGCGGGGCGGTTTTCAAAGGTAAGCTTTGCGCCCGCGCAGACATGATCCTCCGCCACAGCCTCAAAATACATCTGCACCGATTCGCCGATGATGGAAGAAAGCTCGCCGATTACAAGGTTGATTTGCGTAATTTTTGTAAAACCGCACTTCTCGGCTTCTTCGTCCATCACGCGAATAATATCAAGGACAACGGGCAGTTCGTGCATTTTGACTCCTCCGGCTTAGAGCCCGTTTTCATAACTCGCAACACCATTTAGACGGCAATTTTTCCGCCATACTGCGTTGAAAATACTCAATACGGCAAGTATTCCTGCGTTTTTCGCCTTGTCCGGCAAAAAAATTTCTCGTTGCTATGGCGTTTCTCACTTATGAGAACAGGTTCTTATTTTTTGTGCTCTGTCAGGCGGCACAGGATTATATTATTCCTTAAATTTATTGTACTATAAAGTGTATCTCCTTGTAAATGGTATTCTGTGCAGAGCTGCTCAAATTAAATTTTAAATGTTATTGACAAAGCAATATAATCAACATATAATATTCAACGTAGAGTATTGGAGGGGAGTTATTTGACCAGGCTGCTTGTTCTTGGAATGCTTGATATACAGCCGATGTCCGGCTATGACGTTCAGCTGATGCTGAAGCTGAACGACTCGGAACGCTGGGCGGGCGTGCTGATTGGCTCCATTTATCATGCACTTAAAAAAATGGAAGCCGAAGGGTACGTTGAGGTGATCTGCATCGAGCAGACCGGGCATCGCCAGAAAGCGGTGTATCAGATCACCGAAAAGGGCAGGGAATACCTTAAGGAGCTTACCCGGGACGCACTGAAAAATGCTTCCGTTGTCTATCCGTCCTCGCTTTATTCCGGGCTGTCCTTTGTTGAGAAGCTCCCAAAAGAGGAAGCGATTTCCGCCCTGAATGTGCAGGCGGCGGCCCTTGAGCAGGAGTGCCGGATCTTTGAAAACGGACTTCTGGCAAAAAAGGCGGCGCTGCATGGCATCATTCCCCCGATGACGGAGTTGATTTTTGAAAATATATTTGCAATCATACGCCAGCAGCAGGATTTTATAGAGAGAGCAAAGCAACTGCTTAATTCTTCGGGAACCACGGAATAAATCCCGATGCCCGTCTTGCCGCCCAATTTTCGCCCGAGCTTCGTCAGTAATGTTCCGAATACGGCCGGTATTTGTTTGCTTTTTCCTGCCTTCCATAAAATGGGCCGGACGATCGCCTTAATTTTTCTTAAAAAATCTCCCTCGCAAGAGGGAGAAAAAAATGCGCTAATAGTCAACGTTGAATAAACAACAATAAACAAAGGAGAGAAGATTATGAACCTGATTACAGCAAAGTCCCTTACCAAGAGCTTCCACGGCCGCCAGGTGGTGAAAGAAGTTGATCTGGAGGTTGAGCAGGGGCAGGTTTTAGCCCTGATCGGCCCGAACGGAGCCGGGAAATCCACCACGCTTTCCATGCTGCTGGGCATCATAAAGCCGGATTCCGGCAGCGTTGCATACTGGCGGGACGATTACCGGGGGCATATCGGCGTTCAGCTGCAGTCCACTCCGTTTTTTGAAGGCTATACGGCGGAAGAAAATTTGAAGCTGTTTGCCGCGCTCTACCG
>JAEWUH010000176.1 GCA_023397245.1 Bacillota bacterium
ATTCAAAGGTGGATGCTTCGGCACAGAATATTATTTTATCAATTGCATAATCTCTTGGTAAACGCACGAGCAGTAATTTTTCAATCGGCCATGTTCCGTTATATTCGACTAAAATTAGATCTGGTTCAAGGTCATCTCTGATATTTTCAAAAAGTTTTGTGCGAATTTGACGAAGTTCCTGAACCTTCGTCAAAACCACGTTTTTGTTTTTCATCGTTGACGCATGGAATCTTGTCAGGCCTTCTTCACATTGAATAATCACGATTTTGCGGTATTGGTCCATATAATCCTGCTCTAAAATGTTCTGAATATATGTAGTCTTTCCGCCTTCCAGAAATCCGCAAATAATTTCAATTTTTGTCATACTGATTGCCTGTGCCTCCAGAGGAGTTTTAAATTGCCATTGCAATTTTTCCTCCATGTAAAATCATCTATAATATTTATCATGAAATTGATAAGTATATGCAAATGATTATCATTTTCATATGTTACCATTGTAATAGTGGCTATTAACCTTGTCAAGGTGAATTTATTAGTCAACATGAGAAGTTGATTTAATAGGACATCCTTTAACTGCTTCAACAAAATCGTCCTTTTTACAATCCGATCGCGCGGCTTAAACTTGGTTTTGAATAACCTATAGATTCGAGCTTCAACAGCTTTACACTCAATAAATGTTTGTTTCCTGAGTGTCAGTGCCGCCAATATTAATTTTGCAAACTGTCTTAATTATCCTTGACATTTATTACCTTAAGCAATATAATACGATAATAAATATATTACGAAAGCGGTAATAAAATGCGAAGTGAAATTAGCCCGGAGCAGATACGTATGCTGGATAAAGTATGGCATTCGTCGATTGTTGAAATGCAGAAAGTAAGTGAACAAGTATGGAACGGATATCTGGAAGGTGCAACTACGATAGAAATCAGTATTCTAAGCATTGTTGAAAAAAATCCGGATGTCATTTTGAAAGAAATTATTCAAATCTTAGGAATACCGGCAAGCACCTTGACAAACGCAGTTGACCGTCTTGAAAAGCGGGGTCTTCTTCAGAGGGTAATCAGCAAAAGGGATCGGAGATCATTTGGCCTTGAATTGACGGAAAAAGGACATTCCGCCCAGATTGAGCACCGGAAAGGCGAAGAAATCTTATGGAAAAGAGTGCTCGGCGCTTACGATACGGATGAGGAACGGGCAGAATTTCTACGTCTGATGCAGAAGCTGGTCGAGAATTTTGGCAGGACAGAAAGGATGGTAAGTGAAAATGCCAGATAAAATTGCTTTGATTACCGGTGCAACCAGTGGAATCGGCGCTGCATATGCAAAAAAATTTGCAGAATACGGTTATGATCTTATCTTGTCAGGCAGGCGAAAAGAAAAGATTGAATCGTTTGCCGGAACAATTCGTGAAACCTATCATGTTGCTGTTGAAGTTGTGATTTCGGAACTGTCTGAAAAAGACGGCATACAGAAGGTGATCGATCAGATTCAGGGAAGGCCGGTTGAGGTTCTTGTGAATAATGCCGGGTTTGGTGCGAACAGCCTTTATCAGGATTGTGACCTAGAAGTGATGGAACGGCTTGCAAAAGTAAACGTTCTGGCTCCAATGGAGATTATTCGCGCGGTACTTCCGGGCATGGTGCAAAGAAACAGCGGAACCATTATCAATATTTCATCCGAGAGCGTTTATATGTCTGTACCAAAGAATTCCGTTTATGCCGGAGCGAAAGCGTTCCTGAAGACCTTTACGGAAGGGCTGGCGATGGATGTGTATGGCACCGGAGTAAAGGTGATGGCTGTCTGTCCGGGCTTAACTCATACTGACTTTCATGAAAAAATGGGAATGGATAAATCAAGACAGGTAAACAGGGGCGCAGTTCGGTGGATGTCTCCGGAAGATATTGTCAATGTGTCCCTTCAGGATTTAGCTAAAAACAGAATCGTTAGTATTCCCGGCCTACACACAAAAGTTCTGACAATGTTTTTGAACCTTATGCCGAGAAAGACCTACTACCGTTTTCTGTATAATTTCAGCCAAAAAAATTTTGCAAAGAAAGCGGACTGATTATGGCAACAAATTGGGAGAAGCCTTCTTTCGCGTATCGGATGATTGATGAGTTGGGCAACAACCATCTGTTTGGATTTCTTTACGATCAATACATAAAAACATTGAGACTGAAGGGCAATGAAAATCTTTTGGATTTCGGCAGCGGTTCCGGAGCAGGTTCAAAACATCTTGCAAAAATTCTGCAGCGCGGCAATGGAAATTTAACCTGTGTGGATACCTCTGCCTATTGGATTTCATTAGCAAAAAAGCGTATGAAGAAATACAGGAATGTTACGTTCTGCACCGACCCGCTGACAGAAATCGGCTTTCCTGCGGATTCCTTTGACGTTATTTATATTTTTTATGCACTGCATGATGTCGTGCAATCAAAAAGGCCCGGTATCATTCGGGAATTTCACCGTATTCTCAAACCGGGTGGCCGCCTTTGCCTGAAAGAGCCCCAGCGGGAATACGACGGAATGCGGGTATGCGAAATTGAGAAATTAATGTTATCAAACGGTTTTAAAAACACATTCTCACTCGAAAAGAAAGGAACCTACCGGGGAATATTTGAAAAGTAAGGCTTTTTATCTTGGAAACCGGGAATCAACTGCTTTTTCACTTCTGCTTTTGTCTCTTGCTCCCCAAAGTCGGTATGCCGTAAGCGCCGCGCCGACACAACAGATTATCATCAACATGATATAGACATATTTCATACCAAAGATGAACACATCGTCTCTGCCGACCACATAATCGGAAACATGGCGGCCTAACGCCCAGCCCATGAAGTAATATAAAAATGTTGTAGACAATATTAAGCCAACGCTTTGACCGAGGTTCCGCACAAGCGAGTTGACGCTTCCGGCTATGCCAAGCTTGTTTTTCGGACATGCGGACATAATTAGCGAATTGTTGGCAGGTTGGAACAGAGACTGGCCAATGGCCATAATGGAAACAAAAAGGGCGCAAAGAGCGATGGGAGATCGTTCGCGGAGACCGGACATCAGAAAGAATCCGGCTCCCATGAATAATAATCCAATCAGGGTAATTGATTCCGACCCCATCCTGTCGGAAATTGTACCGCACACCGGAGAAAAGACGGCAACGATCAGCGGAGACAGCATCATAAACAATCCCGCTTGGGAAGGAGTAAGTTTCAAGGTATCCTGAAGATAAAAAGGCAGAAGAATGTTAGAAGCCTGAATACAGAGAAAAGAAATCAGCGCGCAGACAAGACTTAAGGAAAACAGCCTGTTTTTCAAAATGCTGAGATCAAGAAGGGGCTGACGCTGACTCCTTTCCAGCTTGACAAACAAGGCAATTAGAACAAGCGCTAAAAAAATAGTGGATAGAATATATAGATTTTCAAATCCTGTTTTTTGAGCCTGAATCAGTGCGCCGAACAGAAGAATTGTTCCAAAGAACTGAAGGGCTGCGCCGGATTTATCGATTTGCTCGTCATTTCTTGCACCTTTCGGTAAGTATTTAAGTCCGAGCAAAAAAACGATAATTCCGATCGGAACATTAATCCAGAAAATAAAATTCCAGTTTAAAAATGATACAATAAACCCTCCGGCAGGCGGTCCGATCATGGTTCCCAGCGCTACAGCCGCTGCTAGAATGCCTAAAGCCTTTCCTCTGCCATCCTTCGGATATAATTCGGTGATAATACCATTGTTATTTGCCATATAGGCCGATGCTCCGATTCCCTGTATAAACCGGCAGATAATAAGCGGAAGAAAGGAATGGCAGAGCCCGCAAATAAGGGAAGCAGCCGTAAACAAAACCGTTCCGCCTTGGAAAACTTTTGTTTTTCCGACAATGTCCCCAAGTCTCCCGAAAAAGAGGAGTGTGGAACAAATAATGATGGAATAACTCGCAACGACCCACTCAATGGACGAAACCGGAACATTCATCTTTTTTGACATAACAGGCAGCGCAACGTTCACAATGCTGGAATCTAATGTAGCCATAAAAGACATCGCAACAACAACAAACAGCATAATTCCCTTTTTTCTGCCATGATTTATATTTGTTTCCTGCATAATCGTCAGCTTCTTTCAATTCTGTGTAGTATTATTTTGTGTTTTACAAATTTCATCATCCGGTCTATAATAATAGAATCAGCTGATTAATACAAGAATTGTGTTGCTGATTATTAGCACGATATTGATTTGGGGCGGAAAAATGCCGAATTTACAAGCGCTTTTTAACAAAGAAATGCCGAATCAGGATTTTTGCGTTGATGTAGTTCTGCGCGAAGACCTTAAACGCAGAAGCTATCTGAAAGCACACTGGCATGAGTATCTGCAGTTTTATTATTTTACTTGCGGAGAGGCTGTTGTTGAGTGCGCCCAGAACCGGTTCTGCGTTTGCTGCGGAACTATTGCCGTGATTAACAGTAACGAAATGCACTATCTGGAAAGTCTTTCCGATCATCTTAAATTTTATGTAATTCGTATTGACCCTGCGTTCCTTTTCAGCAGCCAAGTTGATTTAGTACAGACAAAATATCTTGTCCCGCTTTCACAGAATCGTATTTCGTTTCAGAACTGTATCTCGAAGGACCCACAGATCTTAAACTGTATTACAAATATTATAGAAGAATACAATAAAAAACAGATCGGCTTTGAACTCGCGGTGAAATCCTACATTTATCAGTTAATCGTCCTCTTGCTGCGGAACTATATCAGTAAGATTTTGTCAAAGGATGAATTTGAAGCAAGATGTAGGGCGTTGAAGCGGTTTGATGTTGTATTCAATAAAATAGAAAGGGATTATAGGGAAAAAATGAGTTTGTCGGAACTGGCTGGCAGCGTAAATGTGAGTCCATGCCATTTCTGCAGGACATTCAAACAACTGGCCGGCAAGACTGCGACAGATTATATCAACGGAGTTCGGCTGGAAAAATCAATTCTCCTGTTGAAACAAAACAATCTGAATATTACCGAAATCGCATTGGAATGTGGGTTTGACAGTGTCAATTACTTCAGCCGTCTGTTTCGAAGAAATTATCATATTTCTCCAACTGAATACAGAAGAAGCAATACAATATAGCTTATTTTTATAACAAAGGAGAAGCGTTCACAACGCTTCTCCTTTGTTACTTATTGCTTTCTTACCGGAAACAGGATGCCGGTTTCATACTCGTCTGGGTCGGAAACCGAATTTTCGTCCTTAATATAGCGTTCTATGGCCGGCCCGATCACCTTATATTCGGGGCTTTTTGCCAGCCACGCGCAGATCGCGTCATAGGCGTACTTTACGGTTTCATACGGCCCGACATGGGTAGTTGCCACGCAGAGCTGCGCCGGGATTTCCTTTACGCCTTCGGCTTCGCCGGAAACCTGTACCTGCGCTTCCACATCCATACTTTCATAAGAAAACTCTTCGCCGTGGTACAAAAGCTGCGTGGCGCCGGATCTTTTCAGGTCACGTTTCTTCATTTCACGCAGCAGCTCCTGAAACAGGTCATGGGTTTCTGAAATACAGATTTTCTTGCGGATACTAAACACTTTTTGCGGCGGCGTATCCATAACGATAATATGATATTTTTCCTGAACCATACTCTTGCCCTCCATTTTAATAATGTCGTCCTCCATAGTGCGGAGCGTTTTGCGAAGGGCATGCAGCTCGTTATATGCTTTTAAGCGCTGAATATGGACGCGCTGGGCTAATTCTTCCTGGTTCAGCTTCAGCAGTTCCGGAATCTGCCCCAATGAAAAGCCATAGCCTTTCAAAGCTTCGATCTGCAAAAGGACAGAAAGCTGCGTTTCATCGTAATACCGATAACCGTTCTCTTCATTTGTGTGTACGGGGCGCAGCAAACCCATAGCGTCATAATAGCGCAGCATGCGCGAGGATACATGGCACAGTTTCGAAAACTCTCCGATGGTGAACATGTTTTTCTCCTTTGGAATGGTTTGAACTAGTTCGAGAATTATACTACACCTTAACACGGTGATAAGGTCAATAGGTTTTAAAAAATAATTTAAACAGGTAACAGCCATCTTTGTATTCTGTTAAATCATTAGATATTTATATACGGCATCCACACCGGCCTGGAGAATACGCTCCTGGTCAATCGTATGATTGCCGAATACCACCTGATCTACCACAGAATCAATCAGACTGAAAACGACGATGGAAGCAGCTTCTAAATCTTCAGTTTTTATATAATCTTTGTAATGATAGAAATAACCGGTTGTCATCTGCCTGCTTTTTTCATGCTGTTTTTCCATAACAGAGGCGACCTTCGGCTTTGTATAGCAAAGGAATTTCATTTCACGATTAAGTTCTTTTGAGATCTGGTGTACTTCGACCATGCCTTCCATCAGCTGATACAGCCAGCTTTTCGGGTCTGAAACGTACAGATCCATTTTCTTACTCAATTCTTCATGCACCCTTGTAAAGGAACTGTTATACCGGTCCAGTATTTCAAGCAAAATAGTGTCCTTGTCTTTGAAATAGGAATAAAGGCTGCCGATAGACACATCTGCAACTTTTGCAATTTCGTTGGTTGAAGTTTTATAATATCCTTTTTTACAGAATAGTCCATATGCGGCATCGAGAATTTTTTCCTTTGTTTCGATACTGCGTTTCTGCTGCGGCTTGCGTATATTTTTTTCCTGTTCCATTTTGATCAGCTCCAATAAGCATATTGTAATGGGAAAAAATAGTCTTGTCAATAATGTGAGCAAATACTCATCATCATATTGACAGATCACTTCCACGTGCATATAATATGAGTAATTGCTCATATTATATTTGAAAGAAGACGAACATATGGAACCAATCCCAAATCCCCGCGCAACGGTTGCCACAGTAGCTCTTGGGACCTTTATGACCTGTTTTGATATCAATGCGGCCAACGTTGCTCTGCCGCTGATTCAAAACGGTTTTCACACCACAATCGCAACGGTCGAGTGGGTAGTGGTAGCTTACTTACTTACACTCTGCGCGACGCAACTGACATTCGGCCGGATATCTGACCTCTACGGACTAAAAAAAGTCTATGTAGCCGGTTTTATTGGCTTTACAATAAGTTCGCTGCTCTGCGGCTTATCGGGAAACATTGAAATGCTCATCCTGTTCCGTGTGCTTCAGGCTCTGAGCGGTTCCATGATGATGGCTACCGGAAGCGCAATCGTGACCAATTCTGTGCTGCCGGAAAATCGGGGGAAAGCGCTGAGTGTTACATCCATTGCCGTTGCAGCCGCTACATGCGCAGGTCCGTCTTTAGGGGGAATATTGGCTTCCCACTTCGGCTGGGCCGGCATTTTCTACTTCAATATTCCCATTGGCTGTTTGGGCACCGTACTTGCAATGCGGAATATAAAGAAGGATGCACCCCATTCAGGGTCAAAATTTGATCCTGCGGGAAGCAGTTTTATTATGTTGGCATTGATTCTGATCCTGTTGCCATTGGATATGGTAAGCAGGTCATCGGTAAATCCGGCTTTGATTGCTGGTTGCCTCTCAGTCGGAATCGTTTTCCTTATTCTGTTCCTTGTTTACGAATCAAAATGTAATGATCCGATCCTTAATTTAAAGCTGTTTAAAAACAGAGTTTTTACGGCAGGAAATTTTGCTGCAACCTTTTTTTATATGTGTGATTTTATTATGATTTTTATGGCACCGTATTACCTCCAGCAGCAGCGAATGTTGTCGGTTTCGCTTTCCGGACTAATGATGTTGCCGATGTCGCTTGCGATGATTCTAATTGCCCCAGTCAGCGGTGCCTTATCCGACAAATACGACAGCCGCTTCATCTGCTGTACGGGCCTGGGTATTTTAGCGGCAGGAATCCTTGCCTTCAGTACATTTCATGCAGACACGCCGATTCCCTTGATTTTAGCGGGTTTTGCCGTTACGGGAATCGGAGTGGGCCTTTTCCATACGCCGAACAATAGTATCGTCATGGGCAGCGCTGCGGCGCAGGATCGCGGTGTTGCAGGTGCGACGCTCGGTACCATGCGGAATATCGGCATGGTGATGGGGGAAGCTGTTTCTGCGGCGCTCCTTTCCGCAAATACGAATTACGCTACCGCTGTGTTCTCAGCTCAGGGCCTTTCGGGAAAACTTCTGCAGCAGGATGCGTTCAGCTATGCTATGCGGATTATCTGCATGACGGCGGTAGGCTGTGCATTGATGGCACTGATAATGTCACTGATGAGAGGCAGAACGGAAAAGAACAATACGGCGCAGGCTGAAAGATTGCAGGGGTAAACGAAATGAAAAAAGCAATTATTATTGGCGCAACGTCGGGTATTGGAATGGAAACGGCAAAAACTCTCGCGGCCAACGGGTACATGGTGGGAATGGCCGGGCGGCGGGAAGAACGTTTGGTTGAACTGCAAAAGACAATCCAAGTAAAATCCTATATAATGAAAATTGACGTTACAGATACGGGATCTGCAATCCAGCGCTTTAATGAACTGGTTCGGGAAATGGGCGGAGTTGACGTTGTAGTAATCTGTTCCGGAATTGTTCGTCCAAACTATGAATTAGACTGGGAAAAGGAGTCAGAAACCGTTAATACAAACGTATTGGGATTCATGGCAATTGCAAATGCAGCGGCAAGACTTTTTCTCCAACAAAAGCATGGCCATATTGTCGGGATATCGTCTTTATCCTCTCTCGTTTACAGTGACCGTACCAATGCATACTGCGCTTCAAAGGCGTTTGTTTCTAACTATTTGCGCGGCCTGCGAATTCTAATGGATCGGGCGGAAGGGACCTACTGTGTTACGGAAGTACTTGCCGGCTGGGTTTTAACTGAAATGACGCAAAATGCGGATATGTCAAAAGTTTTCTGGCAGACAACGGCAAGCAAAGCCGGAAATCAGATTTTCGATGCGATTGAGGGGAGAAAACGTAAAATATACATATCAAAGCGTTGGCGTTTGATTGCGTGGTGTATTAATATCCTTCCGGAAAGATTTCGAATTAAATAAACAAAGGCTGTCTGTTCCATTAACAAGAAACAGACAGCCTTATTACTGCAGAAATATTTTTATGATTACCGGTTTAATTGATAAGCCCTCGCTTGCGTCCTTCATCCACGCGAGTAGTCTGGAAGAAACGCCGAGCTTGCCGAAAATGTTAAAAACATGGGTCTAATCGGAAGATGCCCGCGCTGGTG